>JBBQWX010000032.1:0-34167 GCA_038210185.1 Actinomycetales bacterium | reverse complement strand
TTCGGCGGGGCCCGCCGCCGCTTCGACGTGCGCGGCGAGGTGGGCGGGGTCACGGTGGTCGACGACTACGCGCACAACCCGGCCAAGGTCGCCGCGGTGGTGGGCACGGCATCCGAGATCGTGCACCGCGCCGGGCGCGGGTCGCTGCGCGTGGTCTTCCAGCCGCACCTGTTCTCCCGCACGCGTGACTTCGCCGCCGACTTCGCCGCCGCGCTGGCGCCGGCCGACCAGGTCGTCATCCTCGACGTCTACGGTGCGCGTGAGGAACCGATCGACGGCGTGAGCAGCGCCCTGGTCGCCGACCCCCTGAGGGCGCTGCCCGGCACGCGCAGCGTGCTCGTGGGGCCCTCGCGCGAGCAGGCGGTCGCGGCCCTGGTCGACGCCGCCTCGCCGGGCGACCTCCTGCTCACCGTCGGGGCCGGTGACGTCACCGCCCTGGCGCCGCTCATCCTGCAGGCCCTGCGCACGCGTACCGAGAAGGTGACCCGATGAGCCTTGGCACCACCCGCCGCCACGTCGAGGACTCCGGGGTCTCCTCCTCGGCCAACCGCTTCCGGGAGCGGGCCCTGTCCAACCGGCGCCGCCCGTGGCGGCGCGCGCTGGTCACCGTCGCGGCCGTGGCGGCCGTCGCGTCGCTGGTCTGGGTGGTCGGCTGGAGCGCCTGGCTCGGCGTCAACGACGTCGAGGTCACCGGGGTCAGCGGACCCGAGGCGCAGGCCGTGGCCCGCCTGGTGCAGGTGCCCCTCGGCACCCCCCTGGCCTGGGTCGACACCGATGCGGTGGGCGCCCGGGTGCGTGAGCGGGTGACGGTCGCCGAGGTGTCGGTGCGCCGCACCTGGCCGAACACGCTCACCGTCGAGGTGGTGCCCCGCAGCGCTGCGCTCGTGGTGCGAAACCCTCAGGGTCGACTTGAGGTCGTGGATGCCGAGGGTGTCACGTTCGGCACCGTCCGGGCGGCGCCCAAGGGGGTGCCGGTCGTCACCGCGACCGACGCCAAGGGCACCAGGAAGGAGGCCCTGCTGTCCTCGCTCGCGCTGCTCGACGCGTTGCCCGCCGACCTGGCGAACGGGGTCTCGGGCATCAAGGTGAGCAGCGCCAACCTGATCACGTTCACGCTGGGCAAGCGGTCGGTCGTGTGGGGCAGCGGCGAGGACTCCGACCGCAAGGTGGCCATCCTCACCGCCCTGCTCAAGACCCCGGCGAAGGTCATCGACGTCAGCGCCCCCGACACCCCCGTCACCCGCTGAGCTCGGACCGGCCATGGCCGGGCGCGTGTGACACGTGGGACCGATGGGGCGGGTGAGGCAGTTGTCCACTCGCATGGGAGGATTTCCCGAAGGGATGCCGCGACACGCCCACGGCGTCTTTGCCTGACCTCCCGGGCCGACCTAGCGTCATGCCATCGAACCAGGAGCAAACCGTCACTGTCAACCTTACGTTGAGGGTTTCGGCACAGTTGCACAGCACCATCTCGCCCGACTTCGTCCGCCGTACTCACGCCGGACGGACCTGTCAACCAGTGGAAGGCCGCATCGTGGCAGCACCCCAGAACTACCTCGCCGTCATCAAGGTCGTCGGCATCGGCGGCGGCGGTGTCAACGCCATCAACCGGATGATCGAGGTCGGCCTCAAGGGCGTCGAGTTCATCGCGGTCAACACCGACGCGCAGGCGCTGCTGATGAGCGACGCCGACGTCAAGCTCGACGTCGGCCGCGAGCTCACCCGCGGCCTCGGCGCCGGCGCCGACCCGGAGGTCGGCAAGCGCGCGGCCGAGGACCACGCGGAGGAGATCGAGGAGGTCCTGAAGGGGGCCGACATGGTCTTCGTCACCGCCGGCGAGGGCGGTGGCACCGGCACCGGTGGCGCCCCGGTCGTCGCGCGGATCGCCCGGGGCCTGGGAGCCCTGACGATCGGTGTCGTGACCCGCCCGTTCACCTTCGAGGGGCGTCGGCGCGCCAACCAGGCCGAGACCGGCATCGCCCAGCTGCGCGAGGAGGTCGACACCCTCATCGTCATCCCCAACGACCGGCTGCTGTCGATCAGCGACCGTGGCGTCTCGATGCTCGACGCCTTCCGCAGCGCCGACCAGGTGCTGCTCTCCGGTGTCCAGGGCATCACCGACCTGATCACCACGCCGGGCCTGATCAACCTCGACTTCGCCGACGTCAAGTCGGTCATGGCCGGGGCCGGGTCCGCGCTGATGGGCATCGGCTCGGCTCGCGGCGAGGACCGCGCGGTGCAGGCGGCCGAGCTCGCGATCTCCAGCCCGCTGCTCGAGGCGAGCATCGACGGCGCCCACGGCGTGCTGCTCTCCATCCAGGGTGGCAGCGACCTCGGCCTGTTCGAGATCAACGAGGCCGCTCGCCTGGTGCAGGAGGCCGCACACCCCGAGGCCAACATCATCTTCGGCGCCGTCATCGACGACGCGCTCGGCGACGAGGTGCGGGTCACCGTCATCGCGGCCGGCTTCGACGGCGGGGCGCCGCTGCACCGGTCCGACAACCGTGCGCTCGGCAGCGTGCAGGGCCGCTCCGCACCCGCCCAGGCACCGGCTCCGCCAGCATCGGCGGCCCGCACGGTGACGACTCCGGCGCCGGGCGAGCGGCCCGCGCCCGCCACCTCGGCCGACGGGCCTGCCGTCGTCACCGAGCACGCCGAGCCGCACCTCGAGCCGGCCCGGGCCTCCCACCCCGCGCCGCCGCGCACGGTCACCTTCGACGAGAACGACGACCTCGACGTCCCGGACTTCCTCAAGTAGTCCGCGACGCAGCACGAGGGGCGGGCCGGTTCGACCGGCCCGCCCTTCGCGCGTCTACGGTGAGGGGGTGTTCGCCTGGCATGAGGACCGATCCGGTGTCGTCCGGGCCGTCACCGACCGCTCGGCCGGGGTGAGCACCGGGCGGTATGCCGGGCTGAACCTCGGCGCGCACGTCGACGACGCGCCGGATGCCGTGGCCGCCAACCGTCGCCGGCTCACCGAGCAGCTCGGCCGCCCCGTCGTCTACATGGACCAGTGCCACGGCGCCGAGGTCGCCGTCATCGACGAGGTGCCCGACGTGCCGCCGAGCTGCGACGGCATGGTCACCCGTTCGACGCAGGTGGCGCTGGCGGCGCTCGTCGCCGACTGCGTCCCGGTGCTGCTCGCGAGTACGGGCGGGGTGGTGGCGGCGGTGCACGCCGGCCGCCCCGGGCTGGTGGCCGGCGTGGTGCCGCGGACCCTCGAGGTGATGCGCGAGCTCGGAGCCGGTGAGGTCGATGCCGTCGTGGGCCCGTCGGTGTGTGGCCGGTGCTACGAGGTGCCCGCGGAGATGCGCGACGTGGCGGCCCAGGTGCAACCGGTCTGTGCCACGGTGTCGTGGACCGGCACGCCGGCGATCGACGTGGCCGCCGGAGTCGTCGCCCAGCTGCGCGAGGCCGGCGTGGCGGTGCGCTGGGTGCCCGGCTGCTCCAGGGAGCGCGACGACCTCTACTCCTACCGTCGCGACGGGCAGACCGGCCGGTTCGCTGGTGTCGTGGCCCAGGGGCCCCGGTGACGAGCGCGGCCGACGGGCGCGACGACGCACCGGGCGCGACGGGCCACGAGCCGGCCACGGCCCGTCGCGACGAGCTGGCGACGGGTCTGTCGCAGGTGCGCGCCCGGATCTCGCGGGCGATGGAGGCGGCGGGCCGCACCGACGAGCCGGCCCTGGTGGTCGTCACGAAGTTCTTCCCGGCCGCCGACGTCGACCTGCTCGCCGGGCTCGGTGTCACCGCGATCGGCGAGAACCGCGACCAGGAGGCCGCGGCGAAGTGTGCCGAGCTGGCCTCCCGCGACCGGTTGACGGTGCACTTCATCGGCCAGCTGCAGAGCAACAAGGCGGCCTCCGTCGCGCGGTACGCCGACGTGGTGCAGTCACTCGACCGCGCCAAGGTGGTGCGTGCCCTGGACCGCGGCGCGCACCAAGCCGGCCGCCTGCTCGAGGTCACCGTGCAGGTCAACCTCGACCAGGCGCAGGGCCGCGGGGGCGTCGCGCCGGGGGAGGCGCGCGAGCTCGCCGACCTGGTGGCCGAGTCCGCGTCGCTGACCCTGCGTGGCGTGATGGCCGTGGCTCCCCTCGGAGGTGACCCGCGCGCAGCGTTCGCGCGGCTGCGGGCGGTGGCCGACGGCATCCGGGCCGACCATCCCGGCGCCACCTGGGTGTCGGCGGGCATGAGCGGCGACCTCGAGGCCGCGGTGGCCGAGGGCGCGACACACCTGCGTGTCGGATCGGCAATCCTCGGATCTCGGCAGCCACACCGGTAACTTCAGTGTCGACGCACGGCGCCGATTCGGCGGGGCCGACGACTTCAGGAGCACTCATGGCTGGCGCGCTGCGCAAGACGATGGTCTACCTGGGCCTCGCCGAGGACCAGGGTCGCTACGACGACGAGTACTACGAGGGCTACGAAGAGCAGGCCGACGTCGAGGAGCAGCCCGAGCACCGCGGCGCCGAGGTCACGCACCTGCAGACCCGGATGCCGGTCGCGCACGTCGTGCGCTCCCCGGAGGCGGTCGGCGTCTCGCGGATCACGACGATCCACCCCCGCACCTACAACGAGGCCAAGACGATCGGTGAGAACTTCCGTGACGGCATCCCCGTCATCATGAACCTCACCGACATGAGCGACGCCGACGCCAAGCGCCTGGTCGACTTCGCCGCCGGCCTGGTGTTCGGCCTGCGCGGCTCCATCGAGCGGGTCACGAGCAAGGTCTTCCTGCTCTCGCCGGAAACCGTCGAGGTCAACGCCGAGGACGGCCCGGTCGTCGCCGGGCGCACCGTCTTCAACCAGAGCTGAGCACCTGCATTCGGCTCACGAGGCCGCGTGAGTCAGACTTCCTGCCATGACAGCCGTGCGTGAGGTTCTGTATTTCGTCGTCTTCCTGTACTTCCTCGTGCTCATCGGCCGCGTCGTCTTCGACTGGATCCGGATCTTCGCGCGGGAGTGGCGCCCGCGCGGGCCGGCGCTCCTCGTGGCCGAGCCCATCTACACCCTCACCGAGCCCCCGCTGCGCGCTCTGCGCAAGGTGATTCCGGCGCTGCGGCTGGGTGGCATGAGCATCGACCTGTCGTTCATGGTGCTGTTCTTCGCCGTCTGGCTGCTGCTGCTGCTCCTGTCCTGAGCGGCGCTGTGCCGCACCGATGGTGGGCCGCTGTGGGCCGCTGTGGGCCACGGGATACCGGTGACGCCGCTCACCTGACGCAGCACCTGTCACCCCAGCCTCGCGATCGCGTACGCTGACAGACCGGACACCCTGCGGCCCGCACCGTCGTGCGGCGCGTCAGAGTGACCGTGACCCGTCGGCCACCTCCAGGAGTTCACCATGGCTCTCACGCCCGAAGACGTCCTGAACAAGACGTTCACCCAGACCCAGTTCCGTCGTGGGTACGACGAGCGGGAGGTCGACGACTTCCTCGACGACATCGTCGCCGAGATGCGCCGGATGACCAAGGAGGCCGACGACCTGCGCGGCGACCTCAACAGCGTCCGCGAGGGCAAGGGCATGGCTCCGGTGGCCACCAAGGCCGAGCCCGACACCTCCGCCCGCGACCTCGACGAGCTGCGGTCGAAGAACGCCACGCTCGCCGCGCGCGTCTCCGAGCTCGAGGGCACCCGCAGCGAGCTGACCGCCCGCCTGGGCGAGTTCGAGGGCGAGCACGGCGACATCGAGGGCCGCAACGCCGAGCTCCAGGGCAAGGTGGGCCAGCTGGAGCACCGCAACGCCGAGCTCGAGGCCCTGGCCCAGGAGGCGCAGGGGAATACGCAGGAGGCCGAGGCCCGCGTCATCGAGCTGCAGGACCGCACCGCCCAGCTCGAGAAGTCGCTCGCCGAGACCGAGCAGCGCGCCGGGCAGCTCGACGGCCGGGTGCGCGAGGCCGAGGGCCAGCTCGGGTCGTTGCAGAGCGAGCGGGAGCAGGAGGCCGCCCGCCGTCAGCAGGAGGATGCCGCCCGCGCCGCCGCCCACGACGAGGCCGGAGCTGGCACCAACGAGCAGATCGCCATGCTGCAGGCGCGTCTGGCCGAGACCGAGCGCGACGCGCAGGAGCGCATCGCGGCCGCCGAGCGGCGGGCCGAGGAGGCCCAGCGTGAGGCAGCGCAGCGCCCCCAGGGCGACGCCGACGGCGGCAACCTCGGTGCTGCGGCCCTCGCCGGCGCCGGTGGTGGCGCCAGCGCCGCCGGGGTCATCGCCCTCGCCCAGCGCCTGCACGACGAGCACGTCGCCGCGGGTGAGTCGCGTCGCGACGAGCTCGTCGCCGAGGGGCAGCGTCGCCACGACGAGCTGGTCGGCACGGCGCAGGCCACGCACGACGAGCTGATCGGCACGGCGCAGGCCACGCACGACGAGCTGGTCGGCACGGCGCAGGCCAAGCACGACGAGCTGATCGGCTCGGCGCAGGCCACGCACGACGAGCTGATCCAGACCGGCACGTCCGAGCGCGACGAGATGATCTCGACGGCAACGGGCCAGCGTGACGAGATGCTGTCGACCGCGACCGCCCAGCGCGACGACATGCTCACCGAGGCGCGCGAGCGTTCCACGGGCATGGTGGCCGAGGCCCAGCAGAAGAAGGCCGGCATCCTCGAGGAGCTCGGCCGCGAGCGCGGCCTGCTGGAGCGCAAGATCGAGGAGCTGCGCGGGTTCGAGCGCGACTACCGCTCGCGTCTGCACAGCTACATCCAGGGCCAGCTCGCCGACCTCCAGAACGCCGGCGTCGACGCGGAGTCCGACAACGAGCAGCAGGAGGAGGCGGCCGCCGAGCCGCAGCCCGAGCGCCAGGGCTGACCCCCTCGACCGCCGAAGGGCCCGGCCGTGTGCCGGGCCCTTCGGCGTGCCACGGGAACGACCGCGTCGCAGGCTGCGTTCGTCACACAGTGCGTTTCGGCGTTGAGGCGCGGGGGTGCAGGCCGTATCCTCGCCCCACCGGTCGGCCGACCGGGTTCACCACACACCCTGGAAGCGGGTTCACATGGTTGCCAACCTGGCGTTGTCCGTAGCCAAGCAGGCTGCGGCGGCGGCACGCAAAGCCGTCGGCTCCCGGGGGTCGTCGGCCAGGGCCGCGACGCCCGACGGCTCCACGACGAAGGTGACCAAGGGGGCGCCGGCCACCAAGGCGGCGACGAAGACGGCTTCCGCGAAGAAGGCTGCACTGGCAAAGACGGCGCCGGCGACCAAGGCCGCGACTGCCAAGGCTGCGCCGGCCAAGAAGGCTGCGACCACGAAGGCTGCGCCGGCCAAGAAGGCTTCGACCACGAAGGCTGCGGCTGCGAAGAAGGCCCCGGCCACGAAGGCTTCGACCACGAAGGCTGCGGCTGCGAAGAAGGCCCCGGCCAGCAAGGCTGCGCCTGCGAAGAAGGCCCCAGCGACCAAGGCTGCGCCTGCGAAGAAGGCCCGGGCCAGCAAGGCTGCGCCTGCGAAGAAGGCCCCGGAGACCAAGGCTGCGCCCGCGAAGAAGGCTCCAGCGACCAAGGCTGCGCCGGCGAAGAAGGGTCCAGCGACCAAGGCTGCGCCCGCGAAGAAGGCCCCCGCGACCAAGGCCGCGCCCGCGAGGAAGGCCGCGCCGGCAGCACGGACGACGACCAAGGCGGCAGCGCCCGCACCCACGACCACCCGGAAGGCAGCCACCGTGACCAAGGCACCCGCCGCGACCAGGGCCCCCGCCACCAAAGCCGCGGCACGCACACCGGTCCTCGTCGTCCGTGAGGACGAGGCCCCCTGGACCGCCAAGGAGCTCAAGGCCGTGCGCGCCGAGCTCGAGCACGACATCGAGCAGCTGCGCTCGGAGGTGGCGCACGCCCAGAGCGACCTGGTCGACCTGATGCGCGACTCCGGCGACGGTGCAGGTGACGACCAGGCCGACGCGGGAGCCAAGACCTACGAGCGCGAGCAGGAGATCTCGCTGGCCAACAACGCCCGCGAGATGCTCGAGCAGAACGAGCACGCCCTCGAGCGGCTCGACAACGGCACCTACGGCATCTGCGAGTCCTGCGGTAACCCGATCGGCAAACTTAGGCTCCAGGCTGCTCCTCGTGCGACCCTATGCATGCCATGCAAGAAGAAGCAGGAGCGCCGCTGACGCCCACTCCGTCCAGCCCGTCCACGCCGGCCCCGGTCCACACCGGTGGCCGGCGACGGCTGTACGTCGTGCTGCTCGGGCTCGCGGCCGCCGTCCTCGTGCTCGACCAGGCCACCAAGGTGTGGGCCCTGGCCACGCTGGCCCCCGGTGACCCGGTCAGGCTCGTGGGGTCGGCCATCAAGCTGAACCTGATCCGAAACCCCGGCGCGGCGTTCTCGATCGGCAACGGCTCGACCTGGCTGCTCACGGCCGTCTCGCTCGGCATCCTGGTCTGGGTCGTCATCGGCGCCCGCAAGGTCGGCAACATGCCGTGGGCGGTGGCGCTGGGGCTGCTCCTGGGCGGAGCGGTGGGCAACCTCATCGACCGGGTCTTCCGCGCCCCGGGCCCGGGCCGTGGGCACGTCGTCGACTTCATCGACTACTTCGGCCTGTTCATCGGCAACGTCGCCGACATCGCCATCGTCGTGGGCGCCGGCATCATCATGGTGCTGTCGTTCCGCGGCACCTCCCTGTCGGGCCCCGTGCACCACGCCGAGCACGCCGATGCCTGACGCCCGCACCGTGCTGGTGCCCGACGGCCTCGAGGGAGAGCGGGTCGACGCCGCCATCGCCCGCCTGTTCGGCCTCTCCCGCACCCGCGCAGCCGACCTCGCGGCCGGCGGTGGAGTGAGCGTCAACGCCGCCAGCGTGGGCAAGAGCCACCGGGTGAGCGCCGGCGACATGCTCGAGGTGCTGCTCCCGGCATCCCCCGTGAGCCCGACTTTGGAGGTCGTGGCCGAGCCGGTGCCCGGCATGACGGTGGTCTACTCCGACGAGGACATCGTCGTGGTCGACAAGCCGGTCGGGGTCGCCGCCCACCCGAGCGTGGGCTGGACCGGGCCGAACGTCCTGGCGGGGCTGAAGGCTGCGGGCTACCGCATCTCGACCAGCGGGGCCAGCGAGCGGCAGGGCATTGTCTCGCGGCTCGACGTCGGCACCTCCGGCCTGATGGTGGTCTGCGCCAGCGAGCGGGGCTACTCGGTGCTCAAGCGGGCCTTCAAGGAACGCCGGGTCGACAAGACCTACCACACGCTCGTGCAGGGCCTTCCCGACCCGCTCGTGGGCACCATCGACGCGCCCATCGCGCGTCATCCGGGGCACGACTACAAGTTCGCGGTGATGGACTCCGGCAAGCACGCCGTCACGCACTACGAGCTGCTCGAGGCGTTCCGGCACGCCTCGCTGCTCGAGATCCACCTCGAGACCGGCCGCACCCACCAGATCCGGGTGCACATGGCCGCGGTGCGCCACCCCTGCGTCGGCGACCTCACCTACGGCGCCGACCCCACCCTGTCGGCGCGGCTCGGCCTGGAGCGGCAGTGGCTGCACGCCGTCGGCCTGGGCTTCGAACACCCCGGCTCGGGAGAGTGGGTCACCTTCGAGAGCCCGTATCCGCAGGACCTCCGGCTGGCGCTCGACCGCCTCTGAGGCCTCCCCGACCTTCCCTGCCAGCGGCCGCCCGACACGCCGCAGTTGGCCCGGTTCGAGCGGCCACTGGCAGGAAAAGTCGGGGGATGGCGGGCCCACGTCGGGCCGGGTCGGCGACACGGACCCCGACACGCCGAGTGGTGTCCTCCGGCCGACCTAGGATGGTCTGCGATGTCTCCGATCGCCCCCCAGCCGACAGCCTCGACCCCCAACCTCGTGACCACCACGACGCCGGGGAAGGGCTCAGACTCGTTCGTCCACCTGCACGTGCACACCGAGTACTCCATGCTCGACGGCGCCGCCCGCATCGGTGACCTGTTCACCCGGGCCGCCGAGATGGGGATGCCGGCCCTGGCCACCACCGACCACGGCTACGTCTTCGGCGCCTACGAGTTCTGGAAGAAGGCCCAGGGCACCGGGGTCAAGCCGATCGTCGGCGTCGAGGCCTACCTCACTCCGGGCACCCACCGCACCGACAAGACCCGCGTCAAGTGGGGTGACGAGCGCACCCGCCCCGGTGACGACGTCTCGGGCTCGGGCGCCTACACGCACATGACCCTGCTGGCCCGCGACAACACCGGCCTGCACAACCTGTTCCGCATGGACTCCCAGGCCTCGCTCGACCAGGTCTACGCCAAGTGGCCCCGGGTCGACCGCGAGCTGCTCGACCGCTACGGCAAGGGCCTGATCGGCATGACCGGCTGCGCGTCCGGCGAGATCCAGACCCGGCTGCGGCTCGGGCAGTACGACCTGGCCAAGCAGGCGGCATCCGAGCTTCGCGACATCTTCGGGGCCGAGAACTTCTACTGCGAGCTGATGGACCACGGCCTCGACATCGAGCGGCGCGTCATGAAGGACCTGCTGCGCCTGGCCCGTGAGCTCGACCTGCCGCTCGTCGCCACCAACGACCTGCACTACACCAGCCCCGAGGACGCCAAGGCCCACTCGGCACTGCTGTGCGTGCAGTCCGGCTCGACGATGATGGACCCCACCCGGTTCAAGTTCGACGCCGACGACTTCTACCTCAAGAGCCCCGCCGAGATGCGCCACACCTGGCGCGAGCTGCCCGAGGCCTGCGACAACACGCTGCTCATCGCCGAGATGTGCGACATCTCGTTCACCGAGGACGAGGGGCGCTACATGCCCCGCTTCCCCTGCCCGACCGGCGAGAACGAGGAGAGCTGGTTCGTCAAGGAGGTGCAGCGCGGCCTGCGCGAGCGGTTCCCCGGCGGCATCCCGGAGTACGCCCAGAAGCAGGCGGAGTTCGAGAGCGACGTCATCGTCAGCAAGGGGTACTGCTTCACACCGGAGACACCAGTCCTGATGTCGGATGGGCGATGGACACCGATCGGCGCGGTCGAGGCCGGCGACGCGGTCACGTCTGTTGACACGACGACATTCAGGGGCCGCGGCGCCACGGTCGAGAAGGTGCTGACGCGCGAGGTGTCGGAGGACCTGTTCGTCATCCGGCCTTTCGGCCAGGCTTTTCCCGTCAAGGCAACCCGGGAGCACCCCTTCCTGGTTGCCCACCGAGGCTGGGTGCAGGCCAGCGAGGTGCGGCCCGGCGACGAGCTGCTGTTGCCCCAGCCCGAGCCTGCGCCCTACACCGCACTGGATCTTGAGTCGATGATGGTCCACAACGGCTGGACGGTGACGCGCGACGCAAACGGTCGGCTGGCCCGCATGGGCCGAGGTGATCGACGTGCAGCCCGGCCCAACGTCGGCACGATGCCGGCCAAGGTCGAGTGGTCCGAGGACCTCCTGTGGCTGTTGGGCCTCTGGGTAGCGGAGGGGCACCTGTACGACCCGGACGGTGCCGTCAATCCGGGTCAGATCGGCTGGACACTGCACGAGGACGAGCCCGCAGTCGCCACGCTGTGCGAGGTGCTGGAGCGGCTCGGGCTCGGCACCCCACGCATCTACGCGAAGGCCTCGTCCTGCGCACCTGACCGACACGGCGTCAGCGTGATGCTGACGAACCACCCCTTGGCCCTGGTGCTGCGGCAGCTCTTCGGATGTGGGGTACGCGAGAAGCGAGTGCCGGAATGGGTCATGACGGTCCCGGATGACGGTCAGTGGGCCTTCATCCGCGGTTGGCACCAAGGTGACGGTTACTCCGACGCCCGCGGTAAGCACATGGTCACGACGGTCAGCCCCGTTCTCGCCCGTCAGCTGCGAAGCATGCTGCTGGGCCTGGGTCAGTGGGCGACGGTGCAGCAGAGCCCGAGCCAGAGAGTCTGCAAGGTGCTTTGGATCTCGGGCCGGTCCAAGCAGCCGTACAACGCGCGATGCCTCGACGGACGCTGGTGGGTTCGGGTGCGTGCCGTCGGTCGTGAGCGTTACGAGGGGACGGTCTACAACCTCACGGTGTCCGGAGACCACACCTACGTCGCAGAAGGTGTGGCGGTCCACAACTGCGGTTACTTCCTCGTCGTCGCCGACTTCATCACCTGGGCGAAGAAGAACGGCATCCGGGTCGGCCCCGGTCGTGGGTCGGGTGCGGGCTCGATGTGCGCCTACGCCATGAAGATCACCGACCTCGACCCCATCCCGCACGGGCTGATCTTCGAGCGGTTCCTCAACCCCGAGCGCCCCTCGCTGCCCGACTTCGACGTCGACTTCGACGAGCGTCGGCGTGGCGAGGTGATCCGCTACGTCACCGAGAAGTACGGCAGCGAGCGGGTCGCGCAGATCGTGACCTACGGCACCATCAAGGCCAAGCAGGCCGTCAAGGACGCCGCCCGCGTGCTGGGCCACCCGTTCGCGGTGGGGGAGCAGCTGACCAAGGCGATGCCGCCGGACGTCATGGGCAAGGGCGTGCCGCTCTCGGGCATCTACGACCCCACCTACCCGCGCTACGGCGAGGGCAAGGAGTTCCGCGACCTGGTCGCCGGCGAGACGCACCTGCAGGAGGTCGTCGAGACCGCCAAGGGCCTCGAGGGGCTCAAGCGCCAGTGGGGCGTGCACGCGGCCGGTGTCATCATGAGCAGCGAGCCGCTCATCGACGTCATCCCGGTCATGCGCCGGCTGCAGGACGGCCAGGTCATCACCCAGTTCGACTACCCGAGCTGTGAGGCGCTCGGGCTGGTCAAGATGGACTTCCTGGGGCTGCGCAACCTGACCATCCTCGACGACGCCATCGCCAACGTGCAGAGCAACCGCGGCGAGGACATCGACCTCGACGCCCTGTCCAAGGACATGACCGACCGCGCGACCTACGACCTGCTCGCGCGCGGCGACACGCTCGGCGTCTTCCAGCTCGACGGCGGGGGCATGCGCACCCTGCTCAAGCTGATGCAGCCCGACAGCTTCGAGGACATCTCCGCGGCCCTGGCCCTCTACCGCCCCGGCCCGATGGGCGTCAACGCGCACACCAACTTCGCGTTGCGCAAGAACGGCAAGCAGGAGCTGACCCCGCTCGACCCGCAGCTCGAGGGCAAGCTGCAGCCCGAGATGGTCGAGGCGCTCGGCCCCATCCTCGGCACGACGCACGGCCTGGTGATCTACCAGGAGCAGGTCATGGAGATCGCCCAGAAGCTCGCGGGCTACACCCTGGGCAACGCCGACCTGCTGCGCCGCGCGATGGGCAAGAAGAAGAAGTCGGTGCTCGACGCCGAGTACGTCCCGTTCTCGCAGGGGATGAAGGCCAAGGGCTTCAACGAGGCGTCGATCGCCTCCCTGTGGGGTGTGCTCGTCCCGTTCTCCGACTACGCCTTCAACAAGGCGCACACGGCCGCCTACGGCCTGGTGTCCTACTGGACCGCCTACCTGAAGGCCAACTACCCGGCCGAGTACATGGCCGCCCTGCTCACCTCGGTCGGCGACGACAAGGACAAGTCGGCGCTCTACCTCGGCGAGTGCCGTCGCATGGGCATCAAGGTGCTGCCGCCCGACGTCAACGACTCGCTCGGGCCGTTCGCCGCGGTCGGCACCGACATCCGGTTCGGGCTGCAGGCCATCCGCAACGTCGGCCACAACGTCGTCGAGGCGGTCCTCGCTGCCCGCGAGGAGAAGGGGCGCTTCACCTCGTTCCGGGACTTCATGTCCAAGGTGCCTGCGGTCGTGTGTAACAAGCGCACCATCGAGTCGCTCATCAAGGGTGGTGCGTTCGACGGGCTGGCGGAGACCCGGATGGGCCTGATCCGCGTCCACGAGGAGTACGTCGACGCGTTCGTCGCGGTCAAGCGCCAGGAGGCGATCGGGCAGGACAGCCTCTTCGGGTCCTTCGGCGACGACTCCGCCGGGAACGCCGGCGGTGACCTCATGGGGCTGGGCGCCGTGCCCGGTGTCGAGTGGGACAAGCCGACACTGCTGTCCTTCGAGCGCGAGATGCTCGGTCTCTACGTCTCGGACCACCCGTTGTTCGGCGTCGAGCACGTGCTCTCCGCACACGCCGACACCCCGATCGCGGCTCTGACGAGCGACGACGCCGGCAAGCCCGAGGGTTCGATGGTCACCATCGCGGGGCTGATCACCGGGCTGCAGGTCAAGCGCACCAAGAAAGGGGACCTCTGGGCGATCGCCACGGTCGAGGACCTCGCGGGTGCCATCGAGTGCCTGTTCTTCCCCAGTGCCTACCTGACCGTCGGTCCGATGCTCCAGCAGGACACCGTCGCCGTCGTGCGCGGCAAGGTCAACCGGCGCGACGACACCGTGTCGATCTACGCCCAGGAGCTCACCCTGCCCGACGTCAGCGAGGGCCCCCGCGGCCCGGTGGTGGTGACGATGGAGACGGCGCGGGCAACCTCACAGCGGGTGGAGGAGCTCAAGAGCGTGCTCACCAACCACCCGGGCACCACCGAGGTTCACCTCAAGCTGGTCAAGCCCGGGCGCGCGGTCGAGATCCGGCTCGACCCCGCCTACCGGGTCAACGCCACCGAGGCGCTGTTCGGCGACCTCAAGGTGCTGCTCGGGCCGCGCTGCCTCGTCTGAGCCGGGCGAACCGGCCGCGAGCGAACCGGCCGCGAGCGAACCGGCCGCCGGGCCCGCCGCCGGGCTCCGGTGCCCGGCGCGCTGTGGGGCGGCAGTGGCGTCCGGTGGGTCGGCAGTGACGAGGGGGTGAACCAGTGGCGACGGTTGCGATCTGGCCGGGAGGCGACCCTAGGCATCGGGTCCGCGTCGCCTTAGGGTGGAGCCCGCTTCCCCAACCCAGGAGAGAACATGACATCGACTCGTCTGCGCGTGCTCGGCGCCGGAATCACCGCTGCGGCGCTCGCGACCGCCGTCGCCTCGACGCCGGCCCAGGCCCACGACCGGGGGAAGGGCCACCACCCGTCGCCCCGCACCACCACGGTGCAGCTGCTCTCGTTCAACGACTACCACGGCCACCTCGAGGCCACCGACTCGCCGCTGAACGCGGTCCTCGACCCCAGCCAGACCCCGGTCGGTGGCGCCGAGCACCTCGCGACGGCGCTGAAGACGTTGCGCGCGAAGGCCCCCCGGGGTAGCTCGCTCACCGTGGCAGCGGGTGACCTCATCGGTGGGTCCACCTTCCTCTCCGGGCTGTTCCACGACGAGCCGGCGGTGGAGTCGCTCAACGCGATGGGCCTGGACGTCAGCAGCGTCGGCAACCACGAGTTCGACGAGGGCACGACCGAGCTGCTGCGCATGCAGCGCGGCGGCTGCCACCCCAAGGACGGCTGCTACTTCCCTGACGACCCGTATGCCGGTGCCGACTTCCAGTGGTTGGCCGCCAACGTCGTGGTCAAGGACACGTTGTCCTCCTCGTCGCGGCACCACCCCCAGCGCAAGGAGCGCACCCTGCTGCCGGCCACCTCGATCAAGAAGGTCGGCGGTGTCAAGGTCGGCTTCATCGGCATGACCCTGGAGGGCACCCCCAGCCTCGTCGACCCGGCCGGCGTCGCCTCGGTCGAGTTCCGCGACGAGGTCCAGACGGCCAACAAGCAGGCCCGTGAGCTGCGCAAGAAGGGCGTCGAGTCCATCGTCGTCCTGCTCCACGAGGGTGGCGTCCAGTCCGGCACCTACCGGCAGTGCGTCGGCATCTCCGACCCGATCCTCACGATCGCCCAGACGATGACCGCCGACGTCGACGCCATCGTCACCGGCCACACCCACCAGCCGTACACATGCTCGATCCCCGACCCGCGGGGCAAGCCGCGACTGGTCACCAGCGCCGCGTCGTACGGCCAGGTCGTCTCCGAGACCAAGCTGGTCATCGACAAGCGCACTGGTGAGGTCGTCCGCTCCCGCTCGACGTCGAAGAACCACCTGGTGAGCCGTGCTGCCTTCGCCAAGAACGCGAGGCAGACCGCGATCATCGACAAGTGGAAGACGATTTCGGCGCCGCTGGCGGAGCGCATCGTCGGCACCAACGCCGAGGACATCCTGGGTGACAGCGGCGGCGACCGGGGCATCGAGACCCCCATGGCCGACCTGGTGGCCGACTCCATCCTCTGGGGCACCAAGGCACCCGCCAACGGCGGGGCCCAGATCGCCCTCATGAACGTGGGTGGCGTGCGCGCCAGCCTGCGGGTCGCACCGAAGTACAACGAGGGACCGGGCCAGATCACCTACGCCGAGAGCTATGACGTCGCCCCGTTCGGCAACATCCTGACGACGATGAACCTCACCGGCGCGCAGCTCAAGGCGGTGCTCGAGCAGCAGTTCATCCCCGGCCGCTCCACGGGGCGCGACGCGCTCGCGCTCGGCGTGTCCGCCGGGTTCAGCTACACCTGGGATGCCACCAAGGCGCCGGGAAGCCGGGTCGTGTCGGGCTCGATGAAGCTCAACGACGTGGCGATCGACCCGGCGGTGACCTACCGCGTCGGAACGATCAACTTCCTCGCCAACGGTGGTGATGACTTCAAGGCGTTCAGCGCCGGCACCAACGTGCTCGGTGGCAACGAGGACCTCGCCAACCTGGTGGCCTACTTCGGCGCCAACCCGGGGCTGAAGGCTCCGGCCGACCGGATCTCCGGGCTCTGAGCCCAGGCACCACACCGCAGCGAGGGCCGCACCCACCGGGTGCGGCCCTCGCCGCGTGCGGATGCGAGGGATGCGAGGGATGCGAAGGTGCGAGGGGTGCGGGGGGTGCTCAGGGCGCGCGGGCGCCCGGCATACAGTGACGCCATGCCGAGCCCGAACCCGCCGACCGCCGAGCGGCGGCCCCACGTGCGAGAGCACCACGGGGACCGCGTCGAGGACCCCTTCGCCTGGATGCGCGACCTCGACGACCCCGTCCTGCTGGCCCACCTCGAGGCGGAGAACGCCTACGCCGAGGCGCGCACCGAGCACCTGACGCCGTTGCGGTCGGCGATCTTCGAGGAGATCCGCTCGCGGGTGAAGGAGACCGACCTGTCGGTGCCCGTCATGAGCGGGCCGTGGTGGTACTACGGCCGCACGGTCGAGGGGCGCCAGTACGCCGCACAGGTGCGGGCACCGATCACCGACCCGGCGGTGCGACCCGACCCCGAGGCCGACGCGGTGCCGGGCGAGCAGGTGGTCGTCGACGGCAACGTCGAGGCCGGTGACAGCGAGTTCTTCTCGCTCGGCGCCTTGACCGTCAGCGCCGACCACCGCCTCGTCGCGTTCGCGGTGGACACCGCCGGGGACGAGCGTTTCGACCTCACCGTCCGCGACATCGCGACCGGCGAGGTGCTCGACACCTCGGTCACCGGCATCGGGTACGGCGTCGAGCTGAGCCGCGACGGGCGGTTCGTCTTCTACACCCGGCTCGACGACGCCTGGCGCCCGCACCAGCTCTGGCGGCACCGGGTCGGAGGCGCCCCGGATGATGACGTTCTGGTGCACCAGGAGGACGACGAGCGGTTCTGGATGGGCGTGTCCGGCAGCCGCGACGAACGATGGCTGCTGCTCGGGCTCGGTTCCAAGACGACCTCCGAGGTGCACGTCCTCGCCGCCGACGACCCGGAGGGCCAGTGGCGGGTGCTCGCCCCGCGCCGCGAGGGCGTCGAGTACGACGTCGAGCCGGCCGCCGACCGCTTCCTGGTCGTCCACAACACCGACACCCCTGATGCCGACCTGGCGTGGGCGCCGTTCGACGCGACCAGCTCCGAGCAGTGGGTGCCGTGGCTGCGGTCCGGGGCGGGTGAGCGCTTCGTGTCCGTCGACGCGTTCGACCATGCCACCGTGCTCAGCCTGCGCAGCGGCGGCCTCACGGCCCTGCGGGTGCTGCCCCGCGAGCCGGGGGCGCCGTCGGGGCACGGCGAGGCGTGGGACGTCGCCGTCGACCAGGCGGTGCACTCGATCGGCCTGGGCGACAACCCCGAGCCGGCGCAGACGGCCATCCAGGTCGTGGTCGAGTCGTGGGCGTCGCCCCGCACCGTGCTCGACGTCGACCTCGCCACCCGCGAGCGCACCCTGCTCAAACGCCAGCCGGTGCTGGGCGACTTCGACGCCGCGAACTACACCGAGCACCGCGAGTGGGCCACGGCATCCGACGGCACCCTGGTGCCGGTCTCGGTGGTGCGCCGCGCGGGAGTGCAGCCGAACGGCACGAACCCGGGCGTGGTCACGGCCTACGGCTCCTACGAGATCTCGTCGGACCCCTACTTCTCGGTGGCCCGGCTCAGCCTGCTCGACCGTGGTGTCGTGCACGCTGTGGCGCACGTCCGCGGCGGAGGCGAGATGGGGCGGGGCTGGTACGACGACGGCAAGCTGTTCGCCAAGACCAACACCTTCACCGACACGCTGGCTGCGGTCGACCACCTGGTCGCCGTCGGGTGGATCGCACCCGACCGGGTCGGGCTCGAAGGTGGTTCTGCCGGAGGGCTTCTCGTGGGGGCAGTGCTCAACCTGGCGCCCGAGAGGTTCCGCGTGGCGCACGCGGCGGTGCCGTTCGTCGACGCGCTGACGACGATGCTGCAGCCCGACCTGCCCCTCACCGTGGGGGAGTGGGAGGAGTGGGGCAACCCGCTCGCCGACCCCGAGGTGTACGCGGCGATGCGTGCCTACGCGCCGTACGAGAACATCCGGGCGGTGGACTACCCCGCCGTGCTGGCGACGTCGAGCCTGCACGACACCCGCGTCTACGTCACCGAACCGGCCAAGTGGGTGTCCCGGCTGCGGGAGACGGTCACGAGCGACCCGCAGGACCGGCCGGTGCTGCTGCGCACCGAGCTCGCAGCCGGCCACGGGGGACGTAGCGGGCGGTATGCCGCGTGGGAGCAGATCGCGTGGGAGTGGGCGTTCGTGCTCGACCAGCTGGGCGCGACCGAGCGCCTCTGACCCCGTCCGGCACCTCAGCTGCTGTCCGGCACCTCAACTTTTTCGCCCGATGCCAGAAGGTTCACCTTCGCACCGCAACTGTTCCCCTGCGCAGGTGAAGGTCCCGGCACCGGGCGAGAAAGGTGGGATCAGCGGGTCATCAGGAGCGGGCAGTGACAGCGGCTGATCAGCCGCAGCGCCGTCGACCCGACGTGGAGCCCGGCGAAGCCACCGGCCCCGCGGCTGCCCACCACGAGCATGGCAGCACCTTCGGTGCGGTCGACCAGGGCCTGGACCGGCTCGGAGCGCAGCACCTCGTAGTCGACCTTGACGTCAGGGTTCTCGGCCCGGCGGGTCGCGATGGCTGCCTCGACGATCTGTTCGAGGTTGGCCTCATAGGTGCTCCAGCTCGAGCTCGTCGACAGCGTGGGGTCGCTCGCGCTGTGCGCCTCCCAGGCGTGCAGCACGTCGAGGGAGCCGCCCGTGCGGGCCGCCTCGTCGAAGGCGACACCGAGCGCGCGCAGGGAGGGCTTGGACCCGTCGACGCCCACGACCACCCGGCCGCTGGCGGGTGAGCCCCCGGCGGTCTCGTGGCCCACGACGAGCACCGGGCAGCGGGCGTGCGTGATGACCTGCATCGCGACCGCACCGACGCTGGTGCGGCTGAACACCCCGTGCCCCATCGCGCCGACGACCACGAGCACCGCCGCCCGGGACGCGTCGACCAGGGCCTGGCTGGCGTAGCCGTCGCGGATGCCGGTGGTCACGGTGAGTGACGGGTCGACCGCATGGGCGCGCGCGACGCCGTCGGCGACGAGGCGCTTGGCATGGCTCGACACCAGGTCGGAGCCGGCGGAGAGCTGCGCGAAGCCGAGCATCGGCAGGTCCGGCGCGAACGCGTGGAGCACGTGCAGGGCGAAGCCCCGCGCACTGGCCACCTGGGCGGCCCGGGTGACCGCCGCCATGGAGAGGGGGGAACCGTCGACCCCGACCACGACTCGTTGTTGGGCCATCTCGGCTTCCTCCGATCGCGAGGGCTCAGCGGCGGCCTCGCCAGTTCGTCTGCTCTGACGTCGTCCGTCGTCGTGGGGATGGGTGGTCCCCACACCTTGACCGTGGCACGGCCGGGAGCGCGACGCAAGGGTCGCCGTCACACGGCGTGCCGCGTTCTGCCCGGCGCGACCTCGCGGGTTCGCCCGGCCTCCCGGAGCGGCGCACCGGCGCCTCGCCCTCGCCCGGCGGCGCAGCGTCGGGCCCGACATAGGCTGGCGCCATGACGCTCATCGCCATCGCGTGGGAGGACCGTGCCGGCCGCCGGGGTCGCGGTGCGGTGCGGCTCCTCGACCAGACCCTGCTGCCCGGCACCACCACGTACCGGGTCATCGACACGGCCGACGACCTCGTCGTGGCGATCGCCGAGCTCGCCGTGCGCGGAGCCCCGGCACTGGGGGTCGCCGGTGCGTTCGGTGTGGTGCTCGCGATGGACGAGGGGGCCCGCGAGGGCTGGGACGACGCGCGGGTGCAGGCCGCTGTCGACCGCGTGCGGCATGCCCGTCCGACCGCCGTCAACCTCGCCTGGGGGGTCGACCAGGTGCGCCCCGTCATGGCGCGTGGGCGCGATGCCGTGCTCGTCGCCGCCCGCCGGGTCGCCACCGAGGACGAGGCCGCCAACCGCGAGCTGTCCAGGCGGGGTGCCGACTGGCTGCTTGCCCGCATCGACCGCCCCCGGCTGCGGGTGCTGACCCACTGCAACACCGGGTCTCTCGCGACGTCGGCCTGGGGGACGGCCCTCGGCGTCATCCGCGAGCTGCACGCCCGAGACCGGCTCGAGCTGGTCTACGCCGACGAGACCCGCCCGCTGCTGCAAGGCGCCCGGCTCACGGCGTTCGAGCTGGTGGCCGACGGCATCCCGCACCGGGTGCAGGCCGACGGGGCCGCCGCCTCGACCATCCTGCGTGGCCTGGTCGACCTCGCCGTCGTGGGCGCCGACCGCATCGCCGCCAACGGCGATGCCGCCAACAAGATCGGCACGCTCGGGGTGGCGCTCGCCTGCCGCGACGCCGGCATCGCGTTCATGGTCGCGGCACCGTGGTCGACCGTCGACCTGTCGATGGCCGACGGCTCGCACATCGAGATCGAGGAACGACCGGGTGAGGAGGTGACGGTGTTGGGCGGGGTGCGCCTGGCGCCCGAGGGGTCCCCGGGCTTCAACCCCGCATTCGACGTCACCCCGGCACGGCTCGTCGACGCGGTCGCGACCGAGCGCGGGGTGGCCGAGCCCCGGGGCGGATCGGACCTGCGGACCCTGGCCTGACGACGGCCCGACTCCGGCCTGACGACGGCCTGACGACGCCCTGACGTCGGACAGGCCCGGCGGATGCCAGGGCGCACGTGCGCCTTCCGAACCGGGCGTGCCGAGCGTAAGTGCTGCGCTTCATCCGGGCGAAGTGAAGGTATGCTCTTCACATGAGCAGAATGAAGATCCAGGCTTCACGGTGCGTCGTCCTAGGCGACCTCGTCGGATCGCGCGGCGCACCCAACCGGCGCGCCCTGCACCGTGCCGTCGAACAGGCGCTGCTCAGCGTCAACGCCGCGGTTCCTGCCGTGACCCAGCTGCGGGTCACCGTCGGGGACGAGTTCCAGGGGGCCTACGCCACCCTCGGCGCCGCGATCGACGCGGCCCTGCGCGTGCGGCTCGAGCTGGTGCCCGCGTCCGACGTTCGGGTCGGCATCGGGCGCGGGCCCGTGCAGCTGCTCGACGCCGAGCGCGGCATCGAGGACGGCCCGGGCTGGTGGGCGGCCCGGGCGGCGATCGAGGCGGTCGAGCAGGCGGCCGGGCGGGCGACGACCCGTCACCTGCGCACCGCCTACCGCCCGGCGCCGAGCGACGCCGACGCGGGCCGGGACGACCTCGGTCACGCCGACGCGGTCAACGCCGCCTTGCTCTGTCGGGACCATCTGGTTGGCTCGTTGTCGGACCGTTCGGTCCGACTGCTGAGGGGGCTCATGGATCCGCACACCACCCAGAGCGAGCTGGCGACCCTCGAGGGCATCAGCGCCTCCGCCGTGTCCCAACGGGTGCGCGCCGACGGTATCGGCGCCATCCTGGCCGCGCAGGACCTGCTGCGGGGCCTGGCGTGACCTGGCTCGCGGTCTGGCTGGTCGGGGTCGGGGTGGCCGACCTGGTGCGCGCCGGGGCGGGCACGCGCCCCACGGCGCTGCGCCTTGCCATGGCAGCCGGGGCCGCGACGGTCGCCGTCCTGACGGGGCTGACCGCCCTCGTCGCGCCCGTCGACATCGTAGTCCTCGCGGCCTCGGTCGTACCCCTCGTGCTCTGGGTGCGCCTGTCCGAGCAGGCGACCACCACCGGCTCGGGCCACTGGTCCGCCCTGGCCTCGTTGGCCGCCGGGGCGGCGTGGCTGGTCGCGCTCAGCGGATGGGCGTCTCCGGCCGGCGGGGCGCTCGGCCGGTGGCTCGAGTGGGCCGACCTGCCGCTCGTGGGTCCCGGCGCGCAGCCGTCGCAGGTCCTGTTGGTCGTCGGCCTGCTGCTCGTCAACCTGGCCACCGCCAACATCGTGGTGCGGCTCGTGCTGCTGGGCGTCGGTGCGATGCGCCCGGTGCTGCCGCTCGACGCCGACAGCGGGCCGCAGCCGTCCGACCAGCTGCGCGGTGGGCGCCTGCTCGGGCCGATGGAGCGGGTGCTGATCCTCGGGCTCGGGCTGGCCGGTCAGCTCACGGCCGCCGGGCTGGTCATCGCGGCCAAGGGGCTGATCCGCTTCCCCGAGCTGCAGGCCAAGCGCGATGACCGGAGCAGTGTCGACGGAGTGGGCATCGACGCGGTCACCGAGTACTTCCTCGTCGGGTCGTTCGTGTCGTGGCTGGTGGCGCTGGTCAGCCTGGCCCTTACACGCTGACGATGTTGCCCTTCCACCGCGTCGGGAAGTCCGAGGTCCGGTCGCCGGCGAGCAGGAGCCGGTAGGTCATCGTGGCCGCCTCCTCCAGGTTCAGGGCCCGGCGCAGTGCCATCGACACGGTGTCGCCCAGGGCTGAGCAGCCGTGGTGGGCGAGCACGACCGCGTCGTGGTCGCGCGCTGCCTCGGCGGCCGCGTCGGCGATCTCCTGCGAGCCCGACGGGTGGAAGGGCACCCGGCCGGCGCTCCCCAGGTAGTACTGGTGATCCAGGGTCGTGAACCGCAGCGGCGCACCGAGCATGTCCACGAGCAACACGTGCTGCGGGTGCAGGTGCACGATGCACGCGATGTCCTCGCGCACGGCATACGTGCGCAAGTGCAGCTTCCACTCCACGGAGGGCCGGGCCGCCCCACCGACCTGCTCCCCGTCGAGGGTCAGCTCGGAGAAGTCGTCGGGGGTCAGCCGGTCCAGCCAGGTTCCCGTGCCGGTGACGAGGAAGCGGTTGGCGCCGGGCAGGCGCACCGACAGGTTGCCACCGCTGGCCTGGACCAGCCCACGCTCGACCAGGTGGCGCCCGGCCTCGATCAGCTGGGTGGTCAGGGTGGCGCGCTCGGTGCTCATGCGCCGATTGTGGCGCATGCCCGGGCCCGTTGCTGGCAGCACGACGGCCCGCCACCAAGCGGTGACGGGCCGTCGTGTGCGCCGGAACCGGCCGGGTGGGTCAGGACGCGACGGAGTGCTCCCTCGACGCCTGGCCCGCGATGACCTGGTGCTCGTTGATCTGGTGCTCGTTGATCTGGTGCTCCCCGGTGTGGCTGACCGCGATCTTGCGTGGCTTGGCCTCCTCCGCCACGGGGATGGTCAGGGTCAGGACTCCGTCGTTGTAGTCCGCCGCGATGCGCGAGGACGCGACGCCGTAGCCCAGGGTGAGCTGCCGGGCGAAGGTGCCGGTCGGGCGCTCGTGGGAGAGCCACTGCACGTCGCTGTCGACCTGCTCACGTCGCTCGGCACGGATCGTGAGGGTGCGACGTCGACGTCGACGTCGATGGAGGACGGGTCGACGCCGGGGAGGTCGACGTGCGCCACGAAGCGGTCTCCCGCGCGGTACAGATCCATCGGCATCGCCGCGGAGGCAGGAGTGCGCAGCGTGCTCGCCAGCATGCGGTCGAGGTCGCGGAAGGGGTCGAAAGCGGTGGCCATGAGGGTCCTCCTTGAGGTCTCGCGGGCGGTAGCCCGAGGTGCTTGAGCGATGACGGCTCAATTTTGCATCCTGAGACCCGCTCAATGCAAGAGGAGACGCTGGGAAATGCACCGGACGCGGAACGCGGCGACCAGGTGGCACCGTTGGGGAGGTGACGGTCTCCATCCGGAGAACGCAGAGCGAGGGGAACGACACCATGGGCTTCATCGACCGACTCCTGGGTCGAGTGCCGACCGAGCAGCAGCGACAGGCTCCCGGCCCTGGCGCCGGTGCGGTGCCGGGCGAGCGGGGTGCGCCGACCCGCCCCGGTGCCAGCGAGGACGAGCGTGCCGTCGCGCGCTACCGCTACCTGTTGCGCACGGCGCCCCCCGAGCAGCTCGAGGCGCTGCACGCGGAGGCGTTCGCGAAGCTGACCCCCGAGCAGCGTCAGCAGCTGCTTCATGAGCTGTCGGCGACGTCCCCGGCTCAGGCAGGAACCTCGAGCGAGCCCGCCGACCTGGCCCGCGCAGCCACGCGCGCGGAGATGAGGCAGCCCGGAACGCTCCAGAACACGTTCTCCCGCGGCTCGTTCGGCGGCGGCGGCATGGGGATGGGCGGCATGATCGCCGGGTCGATGATGGGCACCATCGCCGGCGTCGTCGTCGGGTCGGCCCTCGCCGACATGATGTTCGGCGGCTACGAGCAGAGCCCCGAGGCGCAGGAGGCCGCCGACACCGGCACGGACGCCGGAACCGACACCGGTTCCGACTCGGGCGGTGACCCGGGCGCGGGCGACGCCGGCGGAGACGCGGGGTACGCAGCCGACACCGGTGGCAGCGACACGGGCGGCGACTGGGGTGGCGGCGGGGACTGGGGTGGCGGCGGTGGCGACTTCGGTGGCGGCGACTTCGGCGGCTTCTGAGCGGTCCGCCGGCACTCACACCTGATGGCTGCGCCACCCCCGGGCGTGGTCCCAGGCGACGAGCGGGGAGCCGAACCACTCGGTGGTGAGCCACAGGTGGGTCAGGCCGACCGGCAGCTCGGGGGCATCGGCGGGCGGCGCGACGAGCGCGGAGCCCAGCCGCAGGTACAGCGGCCCGGGCAGACCGCCCTCGCCGATCCCCACGAGGAGGTGCCGTTCGTCGACGCGGTGGGCGGCGGCCACCTTGGCGGCCCGCCGCGCGACGTGAGGCACGGCGAGAAGCACGCTGACGGCATCCGGCAGGATCGCGAGGGCGGGGTCGACGGAGCCGGGGCGGTCGACGGCAGGTGGGCTCTGCGTGCCCGCCGACCGGGGCCTCCCGGGTCGTCGTGCCGGATGCCGTGCGGGCGGGGCCGAGAGTCGGCCCCGCCCGAGCAGCGCCATCCCGTTCCGCGACGACGACCCGGCGTAGGTGGTGACCTCCAGCGCCGCCGTGCGCCCACCGGGGTAGGTCAGGTGCACGTCGTAGGCCCCCTGGCGCCGACCGACGTCGTGGGCCCACGCGGTGGCCCCGGTCGCGCGCTCGACGAGGCGGGCCGCGACCTGTTCGTCGTCGCGCAGCCCGTCGAGGCGGCGAGGGTGGGAACCCATGCAGGAAGGCTAGGCGACAGCGCGCTCCGGGCGTCCCCAGGGGCTGGAGCCGACCGGTACTCGTCGCTCAGAACGGCGAGTTGTAGTCGATGACCCCTTCTCGGATCGCCGTCGCCACTGCCTCGAGCTTGGAGTGTGCCCCCAGCTTGGTGAGCAGAACCTGGACGTCGTCGCGGACGGTGTCGACGCTGACGCAGAGCTCGTCGGCGATGGCGGGGTTGGGTGTCCCCCGGGCCAGCAGCTCGAGCACCTCGCGCTCGCGGTCGCTCAGGTCGGCGCCCAGCCCGCGGTTCGACCGGGAGAGCCTGGGCAGCAGCCTGGCCATCTGAGCGGGCGCCATCAGCGCCTCGCCGGCAGCCACGGTGCGCACGGCCTTCGCGACCTCGGCGGCGGCGCGGTCCTTGCTGAGGTAGCCCGAGCAGCCGGCCTCGACGGCCCGCAGGATGAGCCGGTCGTCGGTCGAGCCGCTGATCATCACAATCATCGTCTGCGGCCACCGCGCCTTGACCTCCCTGGCGGCGACCACGCCGTTGCCCCCGGGCAGGTCGAAGTCGAGGAGCAGCACCCGTGGCTGCAGCTGCTCGACCAGGGTCACCGCTTCCCGCCCGCCAGCGCCGATGCCGAGCAGTTCGAGGTCGTCCTCGTTGGAGAGCAGGCGAGCCAGGCCCTCGGCGAACATGCGGTGGTCACCGACGACCACCACACCGATGGTTCCGCGGTCCTGCAGGTTCACCGCGTACCGCCGGATCGCCCGCAGCAGCACGTCCTCGTCCGTGGCAGGGTCCGGAACGGCCGACGCCCTGGTGTGGCGCGCGGCGGTGTCGCGCGCGACCGACGCCCTGATGTCGCGCGCGGCCGACGCCTTCGCGAGCGTGCGCAGCCGATCCGTGAGCTCGGCACCTCGCTCAGCGGCCCCCCGGATCTCGGCCAGGTACTCCTCCATGGACCGACCCTGGACGGCCCGCTCGATCAGCTCGCCGTAGATCAGCATGACGCTCAGGATGTTGTTGATGCCGTGCGCGATCTCGCCGAGGTTCGCAGCACCCTCGGCCGACGGTGGTTCCGGTTCCCGTGCCTGCTCCGGTTCCCGTGCCTGTTCCCGTGCGAGTTGCTGACCGCCCGGCTCCGGCCGCAACGGTGGTGTGGCCTCCCTGATCGTCAGTGCGACGGCGGGCCCCCCGCTGCGGCCGGGCACGCCGCTCAGGCGGATCTCCGCGGGGAACTGCGAGCCGTCCCGGCGCAGGGCGGACAACAGGACGTCGACACCGGGCGGGAGGGGCTCGAGGCTTCCTCGTCGGTCGGCCACCAGGAGGTCGACCCGGCGGCCGACCAGGTCCTGCGCCGACCAGCCGAACAGGCGCTCGGCCTGCGGGTCGACGCGCTCGATCGCCCCGCGCCGGTCGACCTCGACAACGGCGTCCGGAGGGGTCGCGAGCACCTCTCGCGCCTTGCCGCTCGTGTGGTCCACCACGCACCTGCCGTTCCCCTGGCCTGCCCGGTGCCTCCCGAGGCGCCGGCCCGGTCCAGTGGTATCACACCGGCGCCGACCAGCGGAAAGGGCTGGACCAATCGGAATGGCCGCCCCACCGTACGCCCAGGGCGTACGGTGGGGCCACGCCGCGTCGGTGGACGCCTCATGCGGCCACACCTCGGGGGGGTGACATGGCACCGCCGGAACGATCCGACACCGTGCCGTCGGCCGGTGCGGTCGAGCTCGTCGTCCGATCGACGGGCTCGGGCCCTTCCGGGGAAGGGCCATGGCTCGACGACGTGATGCAGCGACGCAGCGGAGCCGGCGGAGACCTGGCGGGCGGGCCTCTCGATGAGTGAGCTGGCCACCGGCGGAGCCTCGGGAGGCGAGGGCGCCAGCCTGTTGGTCGTCGAGGACTTCGCGCCGATGAGCGTGCTGTTCGTGCGTGTGCTGACCGCCGAGGGCTACCGGGTGACGTCGGCCGCCACGGGGCCGGCCGCCCAGGCAGCGTGCGCGACCGAGGACTTCGACCTGATCGTCACCGACGTCGAGATCCCCGGGGGCAACGGCGCCGAGCTCGCTCGGCTCGTCGCGGCCGAGCGCCCCGGCCTGCGCGTGCTCTTCGTGTCGGGCAACGCCGAGCCCGACCTCGACCTGCGGGTGCCCGGCGGGCGCACCGACTTCCTCCAGAAGCCCTTCGACATCTACGAGCTGGTCGAGCGGGTGCAGCGCCTGTTGGCCGCTGAGGTCGGGCCGACGGAATCCGGGTCATCGCACGACTGAGCAGCGCAGGCGTGCGCCGGATGCCGGGTGGTTGCCGACGCGCGGCGCACCGGGGAGCATGGGTGCGAGCACGTTGACCGAGACCGCGACGGTGGTGACCGATGCACCGACCCGCACCCCGAGCGGTTCTGCTGGCCGTGGCGGCACTCGTGGGTGCCCTGGTCGGCGCGCCCTTGCCGGCGGTGGCCGCGGCAGCTTCGGCCGGCGTGCCCACCGCGACCATCAGCCGCTTCGACTGTGCTCGCCTGCGGGTCGAGGTCACCCTTGACAACAGCCGGTCCGCGACGCGCACGATGTACGGCTACGGCAGCTCGTTCCAGCGACCGGAGCGGGCGCCCTACGGCGGCACGGACCGCACGAGGCGAGTCGACGTGGCCGCTGGTGGCTCGAGGTCGGTCGTCATCCGCGTGCGTGATGACGCTCGGACCGTGGTCACGGTGTACCTGCCCGATGGAGGGCACGTCGTCTCGGCGGGAACGTGCGGCACCGCGCCCGCCGCCGCGTTCGGGCCGGCCGACTGCGGTGGCCTGCGGCTGCGGGTGACCCTGGACAACAGCCGTTCCGGCCGGTCGACCCGTTACCGCTGGACGCTGACCGACCTGGCAGGGTCGGTGCGGACCGAAACAGTCGAGGTGGCTGCCGGCAGCGTCGCGCCGGTTCGCGTTCCCCTGGTTGCCGGGAGCAGGAGCAGGGTGTTCGTCGCCGTGAACGGCAGGGGCCTCGTGGCGACCAGCGACTGGCAGCGCTGTGGCGGCGTCATCCCCGACCCGCGTGCGTCGTTGGGTGCGGTCGACTGCGGCACCGTGTCCGTGCCGGTGCTGCTCGACAACAGCAGGGCCACCTCGAGGACCCGCTTCCGGCTCCCGGGCCACGTCGACGTCGTCCTCGGCCCGGGCCAGGTTCGCGCGTTCCGCCTGCACCTGCCCCTCGGCGACGGGCTCACTGCGACCGCCTCGGCAACGGGGCCCGAAGGCCAACCGCTGGTGCTGGCCACGACCTCGACGGCCCGCTGCGCTGACACCTCACCCACCTGACACCTCACCGACCTGACGCCGAGATCAGGAGCCTCCCGCGGATGCCGGGACCCCCAGCAGTCGATGACGCTGCTGTCACCGCACGGGAACCGCGGTGACGATGATGTTGTCGCGGTGACTGCGCAGCTCGGGAAGGTACCTCCCGCCGCAGGTGATCATCACCAGGAGAGGGCGGCCGTCGCGGGCGAAGATCTCGTCGACCGGCAGCGCCTTCTTGACGATGGCCTCGCGCCCCGAGACCTCGTACTCGTGGTCTTCGCCGTCGGCCGTCGTCACGGTCACGCGCATGCCCGGCTTCGCACCCTTCAGGGGGGCCAGGGCGCCGGGGCCGTCCTCGCGGGTCGCGACGTGGCCGGCGATCACGGTGTTTCCGTGGGCGTCGCCGGGGGCTGATCCGAACCGGTACCACCCCACGCTCGTGGGTGCTGCCGGAATCACCATGGCCCCGTCCTCCTGCACCCCGACGTCGTCGATGCGGGCGTCGATGTCGAGGGCAGGAACGACGAGCCGGGTCGGGGCCGACTCCTCGGAGACGGTCAGTGAGCCGAGCGAGGCGTCGCGCGTCCTGGGTTGCGGCAGTGACGGGCTGGGTGCCGGGGCGTCCACCGGGGAAGGCGTGTTCGTCGCCGGGACCGGGGTGCGCACATCGGCGAGGTCGGTTCCGGCCGACGGTCCGGGCCGGCCCCCCGACCACACCGCCAGGGCGATGACCGCGACGACCGCGACCACCGCCGACACCGCGCTCGTGGCGGCCCATCGGGATGAGCGGGTACCCCGGCTCATGGCGGCATCCTCACGGTGGTTTCGGGGTGGTCGGTCGTGACGTGGTCGTGGGCCGTCGGCCCGGGGGTTCGCGGTGGCGAACCCCCGGGCT
This sequence comes from Actinomycetales bacterium, assembly GCA_038210185.1. Classification (GTDB taxonomy): domain Bacteria; phylum Actinomycetota; class Actinomycetes; order Actinomycetales; family Dermatophilaceae; genus Fodinibacter. Next base: position 4,594 of record JBBQWX010000032.1, on the reverse strand, counting down.
CCCGGCGGTGTTCCTGCGTCGGTCGGTCAGGTCACACTCGAACTCGACGGGCCCGCGCCGCCGCGCCCGCGGCGCCGAGCGCCCCGAGCAGTGCGATCCCACCGAGCAGCACGGGGGTCGTGTCTGCGGGAAGGTCGGCGGTGCCCGAGGGGACACCCGACGGCGAGCTGTGCAGGCCGGTGATGGTCTGGACGGCGACGTCGAGGTTGTCGTCCTCGGCTGAGCCCCACGCGTAGACGATCGTGGCGGTGCCTTCCGTCACGGGGACGTCGGCCGGGCCGATGACCGGGGCTGTCGTGCCGGCGAGGGCCACCGACGCCGAGACGGTGCCCACGGGCAGGTCCGCCTTGGCCTCGTTCGGGTTGCTCAGGTCGCTGAAGACCGCCGTTCCGCCGGCCAGGACGTCGACCGCCGGCGCCGCGGCGGTGTGCCGCACGGTGAGCCGGCCCTGGCCCGCGGCGACCTTGCTGACGTCGTTGACGAAGGGGGTGAGCACCGGCGTTCCCTCGGGGTCGAGGTGGGCGGCCACGGTGATGTTGGCCCCGGCCGGCACGGTGACGTCGTTCGCCTCGATGGCGGGGTCGCCGGCAGGGTCGGCGTTCGCGGCGAACACAGCGAGGTTGTAGGAACCCCCGGGGATCTTCACCGGCTCGGTGATCGTGCCGGGTTCGAAGTCCGTGAGGAGGGCCTCCTCCGCGGTGTAGGTGGCGTCGGCGCTGGCGTACACGTCGACCGTGAGGCCAGGCACGCCGTGGAAGACGACGACGGAAGCGTCGTCCGCCGCTACGGCGGGCGTGGCGAACGCGGCGATCGGCAGGGCGGCGACGGCCAACGTCGCGGCTCCCGCAAGGATTGTGCGCATGTTCGGTTCCCTTCGAGTAAGGAGTGGGTGACACCACCTCTTCGCGGGACGACGTCCTTTCGGATGCACCGGGCTCGAACCGATCCGCACGTTCAGGTCGGGGAGTCAGCCGCGCACCACTGGGTAGGGAGCATGTGGTCGTCGGGTTCGAAACAAGAGACCGACTGGCAAGGCGCCTCGCCGGCTCTTCTTGATCACCCGTGGCCGGCGGGGTTGCCGCTCTCGACCCAGTCGCATGGCTGGATGCGGCTTCCGGCGCGAGTTCGTGACAGCCGACTCGTCGAGGTGTGCTCGGCTGGTGGATGAGTGGCTGTGGTGGACAGCACCAGAAACAGCCGCACGCATCGGCCCTCAGGAGAGCAACTGGCTACAGCGCCCGGTCGGGGCGCACCCCTCGCAGGGGCAGTCAGAAGTGAGGACGCTCCATGCATGCACCCAGCTCGCGTATCCGTCGTATCGCCCTGAACGAAGCCGGCCCCGGTGCGGTCCTCCGGGCAGGGGCAGTTGTCTGGCAGGGTGTACGCGCGGCCTGCTCCGCGGAGACCTACAACGAAGGCAGCAACTGGAATTCCGGCTCCGTGCTGCTGACGAACGACGGCAACGGTTCGGCCATGTTCGCCGCGCCGTGTCTCGTTCCCGGTGACACCCGTTCGCGCTGCTTCGTCCTGACCGGAACGTCCGAGGTCACCGGGGTGAACAGGGACCTCGACAACATCATGCCCGACGAGCCCGAGAACGACATCACCATGGAGGCCGAGCAGGGCACCGGCGGCGCGTTCGGCACCTGCGACGGCTTCGAACCCGAAGTGACGCATGCCGTGCAGCTCTTCGCTACGTTCTTCACCGACCACGCGAGCTATGTCAACGCCATCCTGCCGTGGCCCGGATCGCCCACGCCGGCGCCCACGACTGCAACGGGCGCCCAATCCTCGTCACTCGTCCCCCCAACGCCGCAGTGCCCAGGCCCCACTCGCAAGGACCGACGCCTGTAGAGCAACCAACGACGCGAGACAGTAGGACCGCTTTGTGGCGGGTCCACGAGCACGCCACAGCCAGACCGTCAGCAGTCCTGTGCCGAACATCGTCCCTACGATCGGCTCAAGGGGTGGCGTTCGATAGCATGCACGCGGCACTCCAGCTGTAGAGAGAAGGACCCGTCCGATGACCGCTCTCTCCTCCGCGACCCTCCCCATGATCGAGGTGTCCCGGCCGACGTACGACCGGGCATCGGCATCCGTGGGCATCGTCCACTTCGGCTTCGGGAACTTCCACCGCTCGCACGTCGCCAGGTACCTCGACAAGCTCATGGAGAGCGGTGAGGGGCTCGACTGGGGCGTCTGCGGCGTAGGGGTGCTTGAGCAGGACGCGCGCATGCGTGATGTCATGCGCGCGCAGGACTGCCTGTTCACCCTCGTGCTCCGGCACGCCGACGGCTCGCTCGAGCCTCGAGTCGTGGGCTCGGTGCTCGAGTACCTGTTCGGCCCCGACGAGGCGGATGCCGTCTACGCCCGCCTCGTCGACCCGGCCGTACGCATTGTCAGCTTGACCGTCACTGAGGGCGGCTACCTGAAGAACCCCGCGACGGGGGCGTTCGACGCCGAGAACCCCGCCGTCGTGCACGATCTCGCATCCCCACAGGACCCCCGCACCGCGTTCGCCTACGTCGTTGAGGGGCTTCGCCGGCGCCGGGATGCCGGAGTCGCGCCCTTCACGGTGCTCTCGTGCGACAACCTCCAGGGAAACGGCGACTACGCGCGGCAGGCCGTTGTCGGCTTCGCTCGCCTTACCGACCCCGAGCTCGCCGCCTGGATCGACTCCACCGTTGCCTTCCCCAACTGCATGGTCGACCGGATCACCCCGTCGACCACGAACGCCGACCGCGAGGCTGTGAAATCTGAGTTCGGCATCGAGGATGCCTGGCCGGTGCCGGCCGAACCGTTCACGCAGTGGATCGTCGAGGACGAGTTCAGCATGGGCCGACCGGCGCTGGAGTCTGTCGGGGTGCAGTTCGTCGATGATGTGCGTCCCTACGAGCTGATGAAGCTGCGTCTGCTCAATGCAAGCCATCAGGCCATTGCCTACTTCGGGGCACCGCTGGGCTACGTGCTCGTGGACGAGGCGCTGCGCGACGACCGCATCCGCACCTACCTCAAGCGCTACATGGCGCAGGAGGCCGCGCCGACGCTGGGCGAGCTGCCCGGCATCGACCTCGAGGGCTACCTGACCGCGCTCATCGAACGGTTCAGCAACCCCCGAATGCGCGACACCCTGGTGCGCTTGGCCACCGACGGCTCGAACCGGATGCCGACCTTCACCCTCCCGACCATTCGCGAGAACCTGGCGGCCGGTCGCCGGGTGCGGCTGGGCGCGGCGATGGTAGCCGCCTGGGCGGAGTACTGGGCCATGATCGGCCGTGGCGAAATCGTTCCCCCCGAGGTCCCGGAAGACGTGCACGCCGCCGACATGACCGTCGCCGCGGTGGACGAGCGGCCAGAGGCGTTCATCGAGATCGAGGTGCTGTTCGGCGACCTCACGCAGCAGCCCACCTTCGTGGAGGAGTACCTCTCAGCGCGGCGGTCGCTGGTCCGGGCCGGCGCGCACGCGACGCTCGACGACCTCTTGGGCTGACGCTGCGTTCGGCGACGGAGGTGGACCGGTGTCTGATCGACGCAGTCGTGCGGTCGTGTGGCCCCAGGGGCCCCGTCGGCCCTACCTTTGCCTGGTCGGGAGTCGTCTCGAGGAGGTCTTCGCAGTGTCAAGGAACGAGTGTCTCAAGAGCTTCACCGCGGGCGTTGCTGCTGTCCGGGGCATCGCAACCATGGACGCGACGTCATGACTGCTGCTGAGGTTCGCAGTCTTGCCAACTCCGTCGTCGCCATCACCGGTGCTGGTGGGGGGATCGGCGGATCGACTGCGCGCATGATCCTGGAAGAGGGTGCGCGAGTCGTGGTCGGGGACCTGAGTTCGGACGGCCTTCGGTCCTTGCTTGACCAATGGGGTCCGGATCGCGTGGCGCTGTCAGTCGGCGATGTCCGGTCGGCCGACGCATGCGAGGAACTTGTCGCGACCGCTGTCTCGGCGTTCGGCAGGCTCGACTCGGTCGTGGCCAATGCAGCGGTCGGGTTCTACGGCGGCATCCTCGACGTACCGGCCGACCAGCTCGAGTTGATGGTCGATGTCAACGTCAAGGGCACCGTGTGGTTGGCGCGCGCGGCGGTACGTCAGTTCCGTGCGCAGGGTGATGGAGGTGACCTGGTCATCATCGGGTCGGTGGCCGGGCTCATGATCGGCGGTGGCAAGGAGGCCGTGTACGCGGCCACCAAGGGCGCGCAGATCAACCTCGGTACTGCGCTGGACCGGGAGCTTCGCTCGGAGGGGATCCGCACGACCGTCATTGCACCGGCCGGCGTCAACACCCCGTTCGCTGCGGCCGACGGCAGGTTCGGAGGCGGCGATCCCGCGAAGGGCCCGTTCATGCAACCTGCCGATATCGGTGCGGCGGTTGTGTACTCACTCCGCCAGCCCAGGCGCATGCGAACCGAGCTGTGGACGATGTGGAGCTTGGCCGAGAACCACTGACACGAAGATTCACTTGAGTTGGACTGGGGCTGGGTTCAGACGGCGCGGTCGAGGGTGACTGTGTAGCCCATCGCTTCGAGTTGGTGGAGGGCCCGGTTCTTGGCGCGTTCGGGGTGGAGCTTGTTGAAGTAGTCGGGACCGGGGTCGTCGTAA
>JBBQWX010000031.1:0-34228 GCA_038210185.1 Actinomycetales bacterium | reverse complement strand
AGGTAGGCCACGACGGAGCCGCCGGCCTGCTTCGCGAGGCGGCCGGTCTCGAACCGGACGGTGCGGGTGCCGAACGTGCCGTTGTCGATGACGGCTTCGGCGACTGTGATCTCAGGACCCTCCATGGGTCCTCCTTTTCTCTCGTGCTGAGCCCTCGTGCATCGTCGTTGTGCAGGGGCTTGTCCAACAGGCGGGGGTGCCGCGCACGGCATCCGCCTCTCACGCGAAAGGGCGGCCCTCACGGTCAACGTGAGGACCGCCCCTCGCGGAAGTCCTTATCGGCGCAGGCCGAGGCGCTTGATCAGCGAGCGGTAACGCTCGACGTCGACGCTCTCCAGGTAGCGCAGGAGGCGACGGCGCTGGCCGACCAGCAGCAGCAGGCCGCGGCGGCTGTGGTGGTCGTGCTTGTGCTGGCGCGAGTGCTCGGTGAGGTCCTTGATGCGCTGCGTGAGCATCGCGACCTGCACCTCGGGGGACCCGGTGTCGCCCTCGGTGGTGGCGTACTCGGTCATGATCTGCTTCTTGACGTCAGTGCTCAGAGGCATGGGGCGACGACTCTCTTCCTGTGGTTTCGCTGCGCGGCGCTCCCGGGCTGGTTCACCGGGGCTCTATGGATCCGCGGCCGATTCTCACGGCAATGCTCAAGGCTACCAGCGGCGCAGGGACCCCCCTAATCGAACCGGCAAGCGGGGCGGAGGGTCCGGGTCGGGCAAGGTTGTGCGCGCCCGGGTGGCTCGGGCCGGCCCTGGTTTGGCATCATGCGTCAATGAGTCCGGTCGAGGTCGTCGCAGGTGCAGCCGTGCTGCTGCTCGTGGTGGCCCTGAGCCTCTGGTGCGCCATCGTGGCCCGGCGCCGCAGCCGCCGCCTGGATCTCGCGCGCCGCACCGACGACGACGCCCTGCGCGAGCAGGTCCTCGAACGGCTCGACCACCTCACGTCGCAGTGGGACGGGCCCGAAGGGAGCAAGGACGGGAACGGCGGGAGCAACGGGAACGGCGCGAAGCGCGTCAGGAGCAGTGAAGGCATCGTCGACGCGGACGAAGCAGACCGACAGCGCCGAGCCGCTTCGTGAGCAGGGTGCGGGCACGCCGGCGCGCGTAGAGTTGCGACCCAGGTCACACTCAGCGCAGAGGAGTCGGCGAACGTGCGTCAGCGAGCCCCCGGCCCGGCACCGGCTCCCGCCCCGGCGGACCCCGAGCGGGCGGCGTCCGTGCGCCGCATCGCCGAGCAGCTGATCGGCATCCGCGGGCCCCTGCTGCCGATCCTGCACGAGGTGGTGGCCACCCACGGGTACGTCACGGACGACGACGCCCTGGTCGTGGCCGACGTGCTCAACCTCAGCCGCGCGGACGTGCACGGGGTGCTGACCTTCTACAGCGACCTGCGCCGCACTCCCCCGCTCGCGCACCGGGTCGCGCTGTGCCGCGGCGAGGCCTGCCAGTCGCGAGGGGCCGAGCGCCTGTACGCCGCGGCCACCGGGCGCTGGGGCGGCGCCACCGACGTCGAGGTCGGTGAGGTGTTCTGCCTCGGGCTGTGCGCGGTCGGCCCGTCCGGCACGGTCGACGGCGTGCTGCACGCCGCGTTGTCGCCCGAACGACTCGACGCCCTCACCGACGGGTGGTCGCGATGACGACCGCCTGGGTCCCGTGCGACGCCGCCGCCGTCGCGCTCGGTGCGGACGCCGTCGCCGAGGCCATCGCGGCCGCGGGCGTTCCGGTGCGCCGCAACGGCTCCCGAGGAATGCTGTGGCTCGAGCCGCTCGTCGAGATCGAGACCGAGCGCGGCCGGGTCGGGTACGGCACCATCACCGAATCCGAGGTGGGGCCCCTGCTCGACGGGGCGCTCGACGACACGGATCGCTGCATCGGGGTCGTCGACGAGCACGAGTGGCTCACCAGGCAGCACCGCGTGTCGTTCGCGCGGGTCGGGGTGATCGAGCCGACCGACCTGGCGGCCTACCGCGAGCACGGGGGGCTGCGCGGGTTGGAGCGGGCGCTGTCGCTGACTTCCGAGGAGGTCGTCGCCGAGGTGACTGCTTCGGGCCTGCGTGGCCGTGGTGGCGCGGGCTTCCCGGCCGGCATCAAATGGGAGACGGTGCGAACGGCATCCGCCGACGTGAAGTTCGTCTGCTGCAACGCCGACGAGGGCGACAGCGGCACGTTCGCGGACCGCATGCTGCTCGAGGGCGACCCCTTCACCCTCGTGGAGGGGATGGTGATCGCGGCCCTCGCGGTGGGGGCCACCGAGGGGTATGTCTACCTGCGCAGCGAGTACCCCCACGCCGTGCGCACGCTGCGTCGCGCCATCGACATCGCCTACGCGCACGGCGTGCTCGGCGAGTCGGTGCTCGGCAGCGGACGACGCTTCGACCTCGACGTGCGGGTGGGCGCGGGCGCCTACATCTGCGGCGAGGAGACCTCGATGCTCGAGTCGCTCGAGGGCAAGCGTGGGGAGGTGCGCGCCAAGCCCCCGATCCCGGCGCTCGAGGGGCTGTTCGGGCGGCCGACCGTCGTCAACAACGTGCTGACCCTCGGTGCCGTGCCGATGGTGCTCGCCGACGGTGGCGAGACGTATGCCGCGCTGGGCACCGGCCGCTCCCGAGGAACCCAGGTGTTCCAGCTCGCCGGGAACGTCGCCCGCGGCGGCATCGTCGAGGCCGACTTCGGGTTGTCGCTCGGCGAGCTCGTCAACGGGTTCGGGGGCGGCACGGCCTCCGGCCGACCCGTCAAGGCGGTGCAGGTGGGTGGGCCGCTGGGCGCCTACCTTCCACCGGCGCGGTTCGACCTGCCGATGGACTACGAGGCGTTCGCGGATGCCGGGGCGATGGTCGGCCACGGCGGTCTCGTCGTGTGGGACGACACCATGGACGCGTCGCTGATGGCACGGTTCGCGATGGAGTTCTGCGCGAAGGAGTCGTGCGGCAAATGCACCCCGTGCCGCATCGGGTCGATCCGGGGGGTTGAGGTTCTCGACCGGATCCGGGCGGCGACGGACGACGAGGTGCGCCGCACCCAGCTCGTGCTGCTGGAGGACCTCTGCACCACGATGACCACGGGTTCGTTGTGCGCGATGGGCGGGCTCACCCCGATGCCGGTGCGCAGCGCGCTCGAGCACTTCCCCGACGACTTCGGCGTGCCCCGCGACGAGGGCCGGGAGGCCGCGCACGGCATCCCCGGGTCGGCCACGGCGACAAGAGACGGAGCACGGCCATGACGACTCTCGACGAGCCGGCCCTCGAGACGCCGGACCGCGGGACCCCCGCGGTCGCGGGCGAGGCCACGGCGCACGTGACCATCGACGGGCGCCCGGTCGACGTGCCGCCCGGCACGTCGGTGATGCGGGCCGCAGCCCTGGCGGGGGTGTCGGTGCCGAGGCTCTGCGCGACCGACTCGCTGCAGGCGTTCGGCTCGTGCCGGCTCTGCCTCGTCGAGGTCGACGGGGTGAAGGGCACACCGGCGTCCTGCACCACCCCCTGCTCCGACGGGATGGTCGTGTCGACCCGCACCGGGCAGGTGCAGCGGGTGCGCCGCGGGGTCATGGAACTCTACCTGTCCGACCACCCGAGCGACTGCGCCGGTTGCGCCCGCGGGTCGTGCGAGATGCAGCGCCTCGCCCATGACGTCGGGCTGGCCGAGGTGCGCTACGGCCTCGGCGGCGCCTCGCACCTGGCCGCGCCGGTCGACGCCTCGAACCCGTACTTCGCCTACGACCCGGCGGCCTGCATCGTCTGCTCGCGGTGCGTACGCGCCTGCGCCGAGACCCAGGGCACCTTCGCCCTGACCGTGTCGGGCCGCGGGTTCGACGCGCGGATCACGCCCGGTGCCACCGACTTCATGTCCTCGGAGTGCGTCTCGTGCGGCGCGTGCGTGCAGGCGTGCCCGACCGACGCCCTCACCGAGAAGTCGGTGGTCTCGCTGGGGATGCCGACGCGCTCGGTAATAACGACCTGCGCCTACTGCGGCGTCGGGTGCTCGTTCAAGGCCGAGGTGCAGGGTTCGGGCGAGGCGACACGTGTCGTTCGCATGGTGCCGTGGAAGGACGGTGGCGCCAACGAGGGGCACTCGTGCGTCAAGGGCCGGTTCGCCTACGGTTACGCCTCGCACCGCGACCGGCAGCTGTCGCCGATGCTGCGCGACTCGATCGACGACGAGTGGCGCGAGGTCTCGTGGGAGGAGGCGGTCACCCGGGTGGCCTCGGGCATCCTCGCGCTGCGCGCGCAGCACGGCGTCGGGGCGATCGGCGGCATCTCGTCATCGCGGTGCACCAACGAGGAGGTCTACGTCGTCCAGAAGATGGTGCGGGCGGCGTTCGGCAACAACAACATCGACACCTGCGCGCGGGTCTGCCACTCCCCCACCGGCTACGGCCTGAACCACGCGTTCGGCACGTCGGCGGGCACCCAGGACTTCGCCTCCGTCGAGCAGGCCGACGTCATGCTCGTCATCGGCGCCAACCCCACCGACGCGCACCCCGTGTTCGCGTCGCGGATGAAGCGCCGGATGCGGGCCGGTGCGCGGGTGATCGTGGCCGACCCGCGCCGCATCGACCTCGTGCGCTCCCCGCACGTCGAGGCAGCCTTCCACCTGCCGGTGCGGCCAGGCACCAACGTGGCCTTCGTGAACGCGATGTGCCACGTCGTCGTCACCGAGGGGCTGTGGGACGAGGCTTTCGTGCGCTCTCGGTGCGAGGGCACCGACACCTACCTGGAGTTCATCGCGGGGCCCCAGCACTCGCCCGAGGCGACCGAGCACGAGACCGGCATCCCGGCATCCGACCTGCGCTCTGCGGCACGGCTGTACGCCGCGGGCCCGAACTCGGCCATCTACTACGGCCTGGGTGTCACCGAGCACAGCCAGGGCTCGACGATGGTCATGGGCATGGCCAACCTCGCCATGCTCACCGGCAACCTCGGCCGCGAGGGCGTGGGGGTGAACCCGCTGCGCGGGCAGAACAACGTGCAGGGCTCGTGCGACATGGGGTCCTTCCCGCACGAGCTGCCCGGCTACCGGCACGTGTCACGCCCCGAGGTGCGCGAGATCTACGAGTCGCTGTGGGGCGTGACGATCCCGGCCGAGCCGGGGCTGCGCATCCCCAACATGTTCGACGCCGCGATCGGCGGGTCGTTCAAGGGGCTCTACGTGCAGGGCGAGGACATCGCGCAGAGCGACCCCAACACCGCGCACGTCGAGGCGGCGCTGCGCTCGATGGAGCTCGTCGTGGTGCACGACCTGTTCCTCAACGAGACGGCCCGGTTCGCGCACGTCTTCCTGCCGGGCGCGTCGTTCCTGGAGAAGGACGGCACCTTCACCAACGCCGAGCGGCGGATCAACCGGGTGCGCCCGGTCATGCCCTCGCGGGTCGGCAAGGACGAGTGGCAGGTGGTGTGCGAGATCGCGACCGCCATGGGCTACCCGATGTCGTACGCCGCGCCGTCGCAGATCATGGACGAGATCGCCACCACGACGCCGACGTTCGCCGGGGTCTCCTTCGAGCGGCTCGACGCGCAGGGCTCGATGCAGTGGCCGGTCACCGAGGCCGCGCCGCACGGCACGCCCACGATGCACGTGGGGTCGTTCGTGCGGGGCCTGGGCCAGCTGACGGCCACGGTCTACGTGCCGACGACCGAGCGGGCCAACCGGCGCTACCCACTGGTGCTCACCACCGGGCGCATCCTGTCGCAGTACAACGTCGGCGCGCAGACCCGCCGCACCCCGAACTCCACGTGGCACCCGCAGGACATCCTCGAGATCCACCCCGCCGACGCCGAGCTGCGCGGGGTCTCCTCCGGTGACGTCGTCGAGCTGTCATCGCGGGTCGGCACGACCCGGCTCACCGCGTCGGTCTCCGAGCGGATGCCGGCCGGGGTCGTCTACACCACGTTCCACCACCCGGTGACCGGCGCCAACGTCGTCACCACCGAGAACTCCGACTGGGCGACGAACTGTCCCGAGTACAAGGTGACGGCCGTGCAGGTCGAGGTGGTCACCGAGGCGGCCCGGGCGCAGGATGCCCGGTCGATGGCGCGGCCGCGATGAGCGGGCCCGGCCCCCACGGGACGCCGCCGGTGGTCCGGCTGGGCCACGACCTCGTGCGCAACTTCGAGGCACTGCCCCCGGACACGGCGGCCGTCGAGATCGCCACGCACATCCGCAAGTTCTGGGAGCCGCGGATGCGCCAGGAGCTGTTGGCGCGCATCCGCTGGGGTGACACGAGCCTGCACCCGCTGCTGGTGCGCGCCGCCGAGGACCTCGTCGACGGCGACGTCGACCGTGCCGAGGTGCGCGAGCCCTCGGGCGGCTGACCGCGGGGAGGGAGGCGTCGCTCACACGTCGGCGCCGACCTGCGTCGAGCGCGCTTGACTTCGAGGAGGCGCTGTCGCGCTGGACGGTAGCCGCGCGTCATGGAGGTTCGAGCATGGCAGCCATCGAGGTCACCGGTCTGCGCCTGGCCTACGGAGACGTCACCGCGGTCGACGGGCTCGACCTTCGCGTCGGCGAGGGCGAGGTGGTCGCGCTCCTCGGTCCCAACGGGGCGGGCAAGACCACCACGGTCGAGATCCTCGAGGGCTACCGCACGCGCGACGCAGGCACCGTGTCGGTGCTCGGCCACGACCCGCAGACCGGTGGCCGGTCGTTCCGTGAGCGCATCGGGATCGTGCTGCAGGAGGCCGGTTTCGAGGACGACTTCACCCCCCGCGAGCTGATCCGCCTGTTCGCCGGCTACTACCCGCACCCCCGCCCGGTGGCCGAGGTCATCGCCCTGACCGGGCTCGAGGAGAAGGCGGACTCCCGGGTGCGCACCTTGTCCGGGGGGCAGCGACGTCGTCTCGACCTCGCGCTGGGCATCGTCGGCGGCCCCGAGCTGCTCTTCCTCGACGAGCCGACGACCGGCTTCGACCCCACGGCCAGACGGCGAACATGGGACCTCCTCGAGAGCCTGCGGGCGCTCGGTGCCACCATCCTGCTCACCACGCACTACCTCGACGAGGCCGAGCACCTGGCCGACCGGGTCGTCGTCATCGACCACGGACGCGTCGTCGCGCAGGGGACGCCCGAGCAGCTCGCCGCCGCGGCCGGGTCGGCCAGCGTCATCTCGTTCCGGATGCCGGCCGGCGTCGACCCGCCGGACCTTCCGAGCCTGGGTCAGGAGCGGCGGCTCGCAGGGAACGTCGTCGAGGTGCGCACCGAGACCCCCACCGCCGACGTCGCGTCCCTCGCGACCTGGGCCATGGGGCGGGGAGCAGAGCTCGACGCCCTGACGTTGCGCCGACCGAGCCTGGAGGACGTCTACCTCGACCTGGTCGGTGAGCAGGACCTCGAGGCCGGGGCCGAGGCGGTCGAGCGATGACCGCCGTGGCGAGCGCACGGCATCCGGCCGGCTCGCGGCGTGCCGCCGACCCGGTGGTGCTGCTGCGCCAGACGCGCCACGAGCTCGTGGCCCTGCGACGCACCCCCATCACGCTCATCCTCAGCATCGGCCTGCCGCTGCTGTTCTTCATGCTGCTCTCCGCGCTCGTGGGCAACGAGGTCGTTGACGAGAGCCAGGGCCTGCGCCTGGTGCAGTACCTCGCGCCCGGCATGGCGGCGTTCGGTGTGGCCATGGCGACCTTCTCCTTCCTCGCCGTCGGCCTGGCGCAGGCCCGCTCGACCGGCGTCGTGAAGCGCCAGGCCGGCAGCCCGGTGCCGCGGTGGGTGCTCATCGGCGGTCGGGTGGCCGCCGCACTCCTGCTCGGGCTCGTCTCGACCGGGCTCGTCCTCGGGGCCGGCGTGGCGTTCTACGACCTGCAGGTCCCCGGTCGCTCGATCCTCGCCATCCTCGTGACCCTCGTGCTCGCCTCGGCGTGCTTCAGCGCCCTGGGCCTGGCCCTGGCCATGGCCCTGCCGTCGATGCAGCTGACCACCGCCGTGAGCAACGGCATCGTCATCCCGCTGGCCTTCATCTCCGACATGTTCATGGTCGGCGGCCAGATGCCCGACTGGCTCTCGAGCATCGGCTGGCTGTTCCCCCTCAAGCACCTGACCGCCGTGTTCGCCGACGCCCTCAACCCCTACCTCTCCGGGCCCGGGTTCGAGCTCGACCACCTCGCGGTCCTCGCGCTGTGGGGTCTGGCCGGAGCCGCCGTCGCGACCGTCCAGCTGCGGCGCGACCGCGACCGTGACGCCTCGAGGCCGCCGGACGGACGCTCGAGCAGCGCTCGGGCGAGGCACCGGGCCGCCGACTGCGCCCCGCGCCGCACCTCGTCGCCATCGGTGCTGTCGCTGCTCGCCGGGCAGGTCGGGCACGGGCAGAAGATCCTGTGGCGGGACGCCTCCGCCGTCTTCTTCGCCGTCGCGTTCCCGGTGCTGCTCGTCGGCATCATCCCGGCCGTCAACGGCGGTGGTGACCTGCTCATGGAGAGCGGCCAGACCGTCGGCGTCTTCTACGCCGGGGTGATGGCCATCTACGGCGCCGCCGTGACGGCCTTCGTGAACATGCCCGTCGGTGTCGCCGAGGCCCGTGACAGCGGGATCCTGAAGCGCACCGGCGGAACGCCGCTCCCGGCCGGCGCCCTGGTGGTCGGCCGAGTCGTGGGCGCGCTGGCCGTCGCCCTGCTCACCGGGGCGGTCATTCTCGCGCTCGCCGCCGTGCTGTACCGCCCGGCGGTGCCGCACGGCCTGCCGGCTGCGGTGCTCGTGCTCGTGCTCGCGCTGTCGGCGGTGTGCTTCGCCGTGCTGGGGCTGGCGGCGATGACCTTCGTCCACTCCGCGACGGCGCTCACCGGGGTGGCTCTCGGCATTATGCTCCCCCTTGCCTTCGTGTCCGACATCTTCATCGTCGGGGCCGCCTTTCCGGCCGCACTGGAGGCGGTGTCGTGGTTCTTCCCCCTGCGGCACGCATCAGCGGCGATGAGCGCGGCCCTGGTACCGGGCAGCTCCGGCGCCGGCCTGGCCGCCGACCACCTCGCCGTGCTGCTGTTGTGGACCCTGGCCGGAGCGCTGGTCGTGGCGCGCCGCTTCAGCTGGGAGTCGACGTCCGGCTGAGTTTTCGACCCGAAGGCTTGACAACCTACAACCATCTGGTTGTAGGTTGGTCGACATGACGGGAAGCACCGAGGACCGGGCCGATGCCCTGTTCCACGCGCTCTCCGACCGCACCCGGCGCGACATCCTGCGTCGAGTGCTCGCCGGGGAGCACTCGGTGACCTCACTGGCGGCGACGTACGACATGAGCTTCGCCGCCGTCCAGAAGCACGTCGCCGTCCTGGAGAAGGCCGGCCTGCTGAGCAAGCGACGGTCCGGTCGCGAGCAGCTGGCCAGCGGCGACGTGGAGGCGGTCCGGTCCGTGGCCTCGATGCTCGACGAGCTCGAGAGCGTGTGGCGGGGGCGGGTCGCCCGAATCGACGCACTACTACTGCCCAAGGAGATCTGACATGCCCGTCATCGACATCACCAAGGACGTCGAGAGCCGCACCCTGACCATCACCGCGGAGTTCGCCGCCCCGGTCGAGCGCGTCTGGGCGCTCTACGCCGACCCGCGTCAGCTCGAGCAGGTCTGGGGCCCACCGGAGTACCCGGCCACGTTCGTCGACCACGACCTGCGCCCGGGGGGCCGCATGACCTACTACATGACCTCGCCCGAGGGCGAGAGGTTCGCCGGCTACTGGGACGTCGAGGAGGTCGAGGAGCCGCGCCGCTTCACGTTCAAGGACGGCTTCGCGGACGGCGACCTCCAGCCCAACCCCGAGCTGCCGGTCTCGCAGAACGTCTACGCCCTGAAGGGGAGCGACGGCGGCACCCGGGCGGTGTTCACGAGCACCTTCGGCTCCGCGGAGGCGCTGCAGACCGTGCTCGACATGGGCATGGAGGAGGGCGCACGCAGCTCCATCAACCAGATCGACGGCTTCCTGGTCGGCACGTCACGCGGCGCCTGAGGGCGCCTGCGGCACGGTGCTGCCGCGGACGCGGAGCCGGTGGGCTATCACGATGCTGCCGCCGTCAGGGGCACTCGGGTCGTCGAGGCGGCGCACGATGCTCTCGACCGCCGCGTCGGCCAGCCCGCTCAGGTCGACGGCGACGGTGGTGAGGTCGGGGCTGGAGTGGCGCCCCTCGGGGATGTCGTCGAACCCCACGACCGCCACGTCGGCCGGCACGGAACGCCCGTGTTGCTTCAGGGCCTCGATCGCACCGAGGGCCAGCAGGTCGTTGAAGCAGAACAGGGCGTCGAACTCCACCCCGATGGAGAGGAGCGACTCCAGGGCCTGGATGCCGGCCGCGCGGGTGAAGTCGCTCGTTGCCACCTCGAGGCCGGGGTCGAGGTGGATGCCGGCCCCGGTCAGCGCCCGGCGGTAGCCCGCGAGCCGGAGCTCGGCCGTGGCGGCCGTCGACCCGCGCTTGGCACCGATCGCGACGATGCGTCGACGACCGAGGCCGAGCAGGTGCCCGACCGCCTGGGCCGAGGCGGCCACGTTGTCCACCGCGACCCGGCTGCGCTGGCTGGCCATGAGGTGTTCACCGAGGAGCACGAGGGGCACGACCGGTGATGCCTCGTCGAGGGTGGTCTGGGTGACCGCGATGGGCGAGAAGATGAGGCCGTCGACGATGGTCGGCCGGCGACCGAGCAGCACGTCGGTCTCGCGGGTGAGCTCCCCGCCGGTCTGCTCGACGAGCACCGAGAGCCCGCGCCGGCCGGCGGCGTCGATCACCGCCGCGGCCACCTCCGAGAAGTAGGGGTCGCTGACGCGCGGCACCGCGAGCCCCACCAGTCCGCTGCGCCCGGTGCGCAGCGAGCGGGCCGAGATGTTCGGGAGGTAGCCCAGGGCCTCGATCGACGCCTGCACCTTCACGCGCATGGGGCGGCTCACCGACAGGTGGCCGTTGACGACGTTGGAGACGGTCTTGACCGAGACACCGGCGTGCTCGGCGACGTCGCGTAGTCGGACGGCCATGGCGCACCACCGTTCTGTCGTTGTCCGAGCGACATGCTCCCACACCCTTTACAACGTTGTTCCAACGTTGTAAGACTATGCCCACCATCACCACACCGACGTGGAGCTCTCGTGCCGCACCCCCAGCTCGCGCTCGACCCGGCCTTCGCCGGAGCCGAGCCGGCAGGCGAGGCCGGTCTCAGCGTGACTCCGGGCGCTCACGGGGTACGGATCGCCTGTGAGGTGTCGGAGTGCGGCCACCACCCGGGCGAAGCGTCCCCCGCGGTGCGTCGGCGGGTGCGCCTCCCGGGCAGCGGAGGCGCCGAGCTCGCGCGCCTCGAGCCGCGGCGAAGCCCCGGACCGTCGGCCGCCTTCGCGCTCAGCACTCCCCGCCCTGACCCTGCCCTGCCCACCCGGGCGCCGTCGTCAGCACCAGCCTTGCCCTGCAGCACCCGTTTCCGCAGCACCAGTTAGGCAGCACCTGTTCCCGCACACCCATCGCAGCGCATCGTCGCTGGCCTCGAAGGAGTACACGCCCATGTCCGACACCTCCGCCCCCCGCGACCTGTCCCGTCGCCTCATCCTCGGGTCGTTCGGCGCCGTAGGCGCCAGCGCCGCCCTCGCCGCCTGTTCCGGTTCGAGCACCCCGCCGGGCGCCGGGCCGTCCAGCGGCGCCTTCGGCAAGGGCGACACCTACACCGGACCCAAGGTCGCCCTCGCCTTCTGGAACGGCTTCACCGGTGGTGACGGCCCGTTCATGAAGCAGATGGTCGAGGAGTTCAACAAGGCCAACCCCAACGTCACGGTGTCGATGAACACCCTCCAGTGGGGTGACTACTACGCCAAGGTGCCCAACGCCGTGGCCTCCGGCGCCGGGCCCGATGTCGGCATCATGCACATCGACCAGCTGGCCACCAACGCCGCCCGCCGGGTCATCGTGCCGCTCGACGAGATCGCGTCCGGGCTGGAGCTCACCGAGGACGACTTCGCCCCGATCGTGTGGAACGCCGGTGTCTACCAGGACAAGCGGTACGGCATCCCGCTCGACATCCACCCGCTCGGCTTCTACGCCAACACCGCCCAGCTGACCAAGGCCGGGCTCGACACCCTGCCGACCGACCGCACCGGGTTCGAGGCCGCGGTCAAGGCGCTGCAGGACAAGGGCGGGGTGGAGACGCCGTTCTGGGTGACCGCCACCTGGCCCGCCCACCTGATGTTCAACTCCCTGATCGCGCAGTTCGGCGGCAGCATCTACGACGCAGAGGGCGCCAAGGCGACCTTCAACTCCGAGGCCGGTGTCGAGTCGCTCGAGTGGCTCAAGGGCTTCGTCGCCTCCGGGGCCAGCCCGAAGAACGTCTCCAACGACGCCCAGGCCGTCGCCTTCCGCCAGGGGCGCAACTCCCTGACCTGGGATGGCATCTGGATGATGAACGAGTGGGAGAAGGTCGAAACCCTCGAGTGGTCCGCGGCCCCCGTGCCCACGATCGGTGACAAGCCCGCTGTCTGGGCCAGCTCGCACAACTTCGTCGTCACGACGCAGGCCACCAAGGACCCCAACAAGCTGGCGGCGTCGCGGGCGTTCATCTCCTACATCTCCGATCGCTCGATCGACTGGGCCAAGTCCGGGCAGATCCCGGCCCGCAACAGCGTCCGTGAGTCGGCGGAGTTCAAGGCCCTCAAGGTGCAGTCGACCCTGGCCGAGCAGCTGCCCAACGTCGTGTTCCCGCCGTCGGTGCCCGGCATCGGTGACGTGACCGGCCCGACCTGGGAGACCGCGGTCAACGAGGTGCTCCTGGGCAAGAAGGAGACCAAGGCCGCCCTCGACGCCGCAGCCAAGAAGGCCGACGCGCTCCTCGAGGCCAACCGCAAGAAGTACCAGGCCTGACCATGACGGTCACCACGCCAGCCCCGGTCACGGCCGCCCCGCTCGCGGAGCGCCGGGGCCGGGGCCGGGGCCGCGGCCCCAGCTCCGACCCGGCCGTCTCCAAGGCCGGGCTCGGCACGGCCCTGATGTTCGTGGGGCCCTACCTCCTGCTCTTCGGGACCTTCGTCCTCGCGCCGATCGCCTACGGCCTGTGGATCAGCCTGCACCAGTGGGACTTCCTCCTCCCGGGCAAGCCGTTCGTCGGCCTGCAGAACTACGTCGACCTGCTCACCCCGGGGTCGACGACCTCGGAGCCCTTCTGGTCGTCGATGCGGGCGACCGCGATCTTCACGGTGCTCAGCGTGCCGCTCCTCCTGGTGGTGCCGTTGGCTCTGGCCGTGGCCCTGAACAAGAAGTTCTGGGGGCGCAACGCGGTGCGGGCCATCTTCTTCGCACCGTTCGTCCTCGGGGTCGCCGTCATCGGTCTGCTGTGGCGCTACCTGCTCGACCCCAACGTCGGTGTCGTCAACTACTACCTCGACGCGCTGGGCTTCGACCGGATCCCCTTCACCACGGCCACCCCCTGGGTCTGGGTGGCCCTCGTCGTACCGACGATCTGGTGGACCGCGGGCTACAACATGGTCATCTTCCTCGCGGGACTGCAGGACATCTCGGCCGAGCTCTACGAGGCCGCCGAGCTCGATGGCGCCAACGCCTGGCAACGCTTCCGTCACGTGACGCTGC
Organism: Actinomycetales bacterium; assembly: GCA_038210185.1. Classification (GTDB taxonomy): domain Bacteria; phylum Actinomycetota; class Actinomycetes; order Actinomycetales; family Dermatophilaceae; genus Fodinibacter. Next base: position 20,717 of record JBBQWX010000031.1, on the reverse strand, counting down.
CCGGCCTGCGACCGGTCACCATCTTCGTCCTGACGATCACGATCCTCGCCTCGGCCAACGTCTTCGGTCAGCCCTACCTGATCACCCAGGGCCAGCCCGGTGAGGAGACCCGCAGCGCCATCATGCAGATCGGTGAACAAGGCCTGCGCCAGTTCAACATGGGCAGTGCCTCGGCGATGAGCACCGTGTTCACCCTCGCCCTGCTCGCGATCAGCCTGCTCAGCCTGTCGTTCCTTCGAGAGCGCAAGGTCAAGGCGACCACGAAGAAGGAGGCGACGTCATGAGCGCCGCGACGACCACCGCGCCGGCCCGGAACCAGCCGGCCGCACCTCCGGAGCCCGGGAAGCAGCGGCACATCCCGTGGCGCGCGCTGTTCCTGGGGTTGCTGGGGCTGTTGTTCCTCACGCCGCTGCTGTGGATGGCGTCGACGTCGCTGAAGTCCACCAGCGAGGTCTCGCAGGCGGACCTGACGTTCCTGCCCCAGGACCCGACCACGGAGGGCTACTCCACCATCCTCGGGGCCGCGCAGACCCCGGTGGCGACGTGGTTCCTCAACTCGATGATCGCCGCCACCGCACAGACGCTCCTCGTGCTCGTCGTCGCCACCATGGCGGCGTATGCCCTGGCCCGCCTGTCGTTCCCGGGCAAGCGGATCATCACCGGCCTGGTGCTGGCGACCCTGTTCGTGCCGCCGATCTCGCTGCTGATCCCGAACTACGTGATAGTGTCGAACTTCGGCTGGCTCGACAGCCTCGCGGCCGTGATCGTGCCGGGAGCCGCCGGCGCGTTCGGCGTGTTCTTCCTGCGCCAGTTCTTCCTCTCGCTGCCCATCGAGCTCGAGGAGGCAGCCCTGCTCGACGGGGCCGGCCGCTGGAAGATCTTCCTCACCGTGATCGTGCCGTTGTCCCGGCCGGCGCTGGCGACCCTGGCGCTGTTGACGTTCCTCTCGAACTGGAACGACTTCCTGTGGCCGCTGTACGTGCTCTTCAGCCCGGAGAACCTCACCATCCAGCCGGGTCTGTCGACGCTGCAGAGCGCCTACACCACCGACTACGCCACGATCCTCGCGGGCGGTGCGATCGCCAGCATCCCGGTGCTGATCCTCTTCCTCATCAGCCAGCGCTTCGTCATCGAGGGCATCGCCCGCGGTGGCCTCAAGGGCTGAGCCACCACACCCGTCTGGCCGCCCGCCCGGGCGGGCGGCCAGACTGCGCCATCACCAGGAGCCCCGCGTGACCACGGACAGCACCGCCGACCTCGCTCCCAGCCCGAACCACACCGAAGCCCCTGTCCCGCAGGGGCCGTCACCTGCACTGTGGGACGGCTACTGCGCCGACCCCTTCGTCATCCGCAGCCACGACGGCTCGTACATCATGTACGGCACCACCCCGTCGCTCCCCGGTGGGCGCGCCTTCCAGATGCTCACCAGCCCCGACCTCAGGCACTGGGAGGATGCCGGCGGCGCCCTCGTCGTCGGCGGTCCCGAGTCGGCGGACACCCAGTACTGGGCGCCGGAGGTGGCCTTCGCCGACGGCCGCTACTGGATGTACTACTCCCGCGGCCTCGGGGATGCCGGCCACCAGCTGCGCGTCGCGGCCGCCACCGAGGCGACCGGCCCGTTCCACGACACGGGCGACGTGCTGACCGCCGACCTGCCGTTCGCCATCGACCCCTCCCCCTACCGCGACGCGGCGGGCACCTGGTGGCTCTTCTTCGCCACCGACCTGGTAGAGGGCGACCGCCCCGGGACGGTGCTCGCCGTCCAGCGGCTGCGCGACATGACGGCCCTCGACGGGCCCGTGCACATCGTCCTGCGCGCCACCGCCGACTGGCAGCGCTACCAGGCCGATCGGGAGATGTACGGCGGCGTCCACGACTGGCACACCCTCGAGGGCCCGGCCCTCCTCGACGACGGGGACGGTGGGCTGCTCATGCTCTACTCCGGCGGCAACTGGCAGACCCCCGGCTACGGCGTCGCGGTGGCGGCGGCACCGGCACCGGAGGGTCCGTGGCACGAGGACGTCGCCCAGGGCCCGGTCGTCACCAGCGCCAGCAGCGGGCTCATCGGCCCGGGCCACTGCAGCCTGCTGAGCAGCGACGGTGCGCACCACCTCTTCATCCACGCCTGGGACCCCTCGGTGCAACGTCGGCGGCCGCACCGGATGTCCCTGGAGGTCCGCGCCGGTCGTGTCACCGTGTCACCCTCCGCCGGGGGCCTGTCGTGACCGGTGGCGCGCAGCACCCCGTTTCCCCCGAGGCTTGGGGCGAGCTGCCCGACGGCGTCGCGGTGCACTGCCACACCCTCGGCGGCGAGGAGCGCCCGCAGCTTCGCGTGCTCGACCTGGGAGCCACGGTGGTCTCGCTGCGGGCCTTCGAGCCGGACCCGCAGGGCGGCCGCCCGAACGTGGTGCTCGGGCACCCGGGCCTGGCGGGGTACACGACCACGCCGACGCCCTACTTCGGAGCCGTCGTCGGCCGCTACGCCAACCGCATCGCGGGGTCGCGGTTCGACCTGCACGGCGTGACGTACACGGTGGCCGCGAACGAGGGGGACAACTGCCTGCACGGTGGGCCCGGCGGGTTCCACACCCGGGTCTGGACGGTGACGGACGCCGGCCCCGACAGCCTCACCCTGCGGCTGGTGAGTCCCGACGGGGACCAGGGCTTTCCCGGCGAGCTGACGACCACGGTGACCTACCGCGTCACACCGAGCAGCGTGGAGATCGACATCACCGCCTCCACCACGGCGCCGACGGTGGTCAACGTCACCAACCACGCCTACTGGAACCTGTCCGGCGAGGGTGCCGGCAGCGTGGACACCCACCTGCTGACTCTCGACGCCGACGAGTACCTGCCCATCGACGAGCACTCCATCCCGCTGGCCGGTCCCGACCCGGTCGCCGGCACCGCGCTCGACCTGCGCACCGCTCGCGAGATCGGTGCGGTCACCCGCCTCGACGAGGCGCAGACGGCGACCACCCACGGTCTCGACCACTGCTTCCTGGTGCGGGGGGACGGTCTGCGTCGGGCCGCTCGCCTGGAGCACCCGAGCAGCGGACGGGTGCTGGAGGTGCACTCCGACCAGCCGGGGCTGCAGGTGTACACGGGCAACTACCTCGACGGCTCCATCGTCGGCACCTCGGGCCGCCGCTACCGACAGGGCGACGGCATCGCCCTGGAGACGCAGCGACTGCCCGACGCCCCGAACCGCTCGTGGCTCCCGTCGCCGGTGCTCGAGCCCGACCACACCTACCACTCGACAACGCAGTGGCGGTTCAACTGATGACGACGCAGGGCGCGCACCGCGCAGAAAAGAAACCGCGCAGAAGGGAAGCAGCCATGACGCAGAACGGACCGGCCGTGCCTCCAGCGAGAGCCGTGAGGTGGAGGGGATGGCTGCTCGTGCCCCTGGTGGCGGCGCTGTCGCTGCTCCTGGCGGGCCCGGTCGCCGCGGCGCCCGCCAAGGGACATCCCCGCCCGGCGACGCCGAGCTACCAGAACCCCCTGGCACCCGACGTTCCCGGAGACGGCACGGTCGACAGCTGCGCCGACCCGACGGTGCTGAAGGGCCAGGACGGGGAGACGCAACGGGGCAAGCAGCTCTGGTACATGTACTGCACCACCGACCCGTTGAACGACGACGACGTCGACGCCGACGGCAACCCGGTGTTCCGCCGCATCCCGACGATGGTCTCGACCGACCTAGTGAACTGGACCTACGTCGGCGACGCCTTCGCGCAGGGTGGCGGCGCCTTGCCGGCGTGGATCGACCCCACCGCCGCGTTCTGGGCCCCTGACGTCGTCTACTCCAGCACCACCGACCGCTACTACCTGCTCGTCACCGTCACCGAGACCACTGCGGCCGGAGGCGGTTCCGACACCTGCCGCGGCGACGGCGCGATCGGGGTGGCTGTCAGCGACAACGCCACCGGGCCCTGGACCTGGTCGGACGAGCCCGTGGTCCGGCCTCGCCTCGACCCCGACGGGGGCGAGTGCTCCTACCTGTGGACCTTCGACCCCGACGTGCTCGGTGACACCGTCGCCGACGACGGCATCCTCTACTACGGCTCCTACTACGGGGGCATCTTCGCGACCGAGGTCGACGTCGAGGAGGACGGGGTCGTTGCGGCGACCACGACGACCACCGACGACACCCGCATCACCATCGGCAACCGCTACGAGGGTGCCAACGTCGTGCGCAAGGGCGGCTACTACTACCTGTTCGGGTCGGCGACGAACTGCTGCAACGGCGCCCTGACCGGCTACAGCGTGTTCGTCGGGCGGTCCCACAGCCCGTTCGGCCCGTTCGTCGACCGTGCGGGCAACTCACTCCTCGACGCCGCCGTGGGTGGTACGCCCTTCCTCACCATGAACGGCAACCGCTGGGTGGGCACCGGACACAACTCGGTGTTCGTCGACGAGGCCGGCCAGTGGTGGACCGCCTACCACGCGGTCGACCAGAGGGACCCGTTCTTCGCGTTCGCCACCGGCTTCACGAAGCGGCCCGCCCTGCTCGACCGGGTCGACTGGGTCAAGGGGTGGCCGACCGTCAACGGTGGTGCCGGCGCCTCGGACCGCCGGATGCCGGCGCCCGCTGCCCAGGACGGCCAGCGCAGCCGCCACGTCGTCAAGGTCGTGAAGCCGCACAAGGTCGGTCGGCTGCTCGACAGGGACGCCTTCCGTGGCAGCACCCTCGACCGGGACTGGTCCTGGGCTGCGGGCCGGGTGGGCGACGCCACCGTCTCCGGTGGCCTGCTGAGGTGGGAGGTCGAGCACACCGACCTCTACGTGGACAGCGACACGGCATCCGTGCTCGTGCGTGACGCACCCAGGGGCGACTACGTCGTCGACACCAAGGTTCGGCTCACCGGGCTGCCCGACCAGGGCTGCTGCTACAACTACGCCCAGGCGGGTCTGGTGATCTACGGCGACGACGACAACTTCGTCAAGCTGACCGACATCTCGATCTGGGAGACGCGCCAGACCGAGTTCGCCAAGGAGCTCAACCCGGCGCCGGAGGGCTGGAGCCGGTACGGCAACACCGTCGTCGGACCCCCCGGGGACGACTGGACGTGGTTGCGCATCGTCGTGGAGCGCCTCAGCGGCGCCGAACGGCGCGCGGCGGGCGGCGACAGCGAGCGCTACACGGCCTACACGAGCCAGGACGGCCGGAGGTGGGTGCGCGGTGGAGTGTGGACCCACAGCCTGGCCGACGCGCAGATCGGACTGGTCTCGATGGGTGCCACCGACCAGGTGACCTCGCCGATCACCGCCGAGTTCGACGACGTGAAGGTGCACGCCCTGCGTGGTGGGTCGCGACCGCGGTCGTAGCACCGCCACGAGAGAGGTCCACGGGACCGGGGTCAGACCCCGGTCCCGTGGACGGACGGCTGGGTGAGCAGGTCGTCGGCGAGCCTGACGTGGATGCCGGGCGGGCGGCGCGGCGCACATCAGCTCGTGCACCAGGGTCGGCCGGTGGCTCGGCCGATCCGGGCGGGGAACCAACGGCCAGAGCAGGACGGCTCCGATGACCGCCCAGATCAGCCTGGTCCACCGGGCGGGATGCGGGCATCCTCAGCCCCCATCACCCACCTCCACCTCTGCCGCGCCAGCTACGCGCGAGCCGGGGTGGGGTTCCTCAGACGCAGAACTCGTTGCCCTCCGGGTCGCGCATCACCGCCCAGTGCACACCGAGGCCGGCGTGGTCGTCGACCCGGGTGGCGCCCAGGGCCCCCAGGCGTGCCACCTGCACGGCGACCCGCCCGCGCTGCTCGTCGAGCGGCACCGACGGCCCTCCCCCGGCGAGGAGATCGATGTGCACGCGGTTCTTGATGGTCTTGCTCTCGGGCACCTTCTGGAAGAAGATCCGCGGATGACCGTCGGCCTCGATGGCCGAGGCGTCGTTCCACCGCTCCGGCGGCACGCCATTCGCGGCGAGGAACGCCGGCCAGTCGGCGTAGTCGCCCGGGGGCGCAGGTATGGCATACCCCCGCTCGGCCAGCGCGGACGCCCAGAACGAGGCGAGTGCGCCGGGGTCCGAGGCGTCGAAGACGACCTGGATGGGGATTGTCGATCGGTCCATCCCGGCAGTGTTCCGCGTGCCACAGACAGTGGGGGTCTGCGCGCCGGCCGACCCGGCTTTCGCGCCACCCCTCCCCGGCGCTACCATCGTCGGTTCGCCGGTATGCGAACCAACCCCCACTCGAGAGGTGGATCCGCCGTGCCCGCGCCGACCGCCGACTCCGCCCACACCACCGACGACGTGCTCGCCCGCGAGCAGGCCCACCTCGACCACGCCCGCGACCAGCTGCGCCGGATGCGCGAGAGCACCGACCGGCTCGACGCCGCCACAGCGACCGACGCGTACACCAGCGAGCTGCTCGGGCGCGTGCTCGCCCGCCGCGTCGCCGCACTGCAGGACGACCCCCGCACCACGTTGTTCTTCGGCCGGATCGACACCCGCACCGACCACGGCGCGGAGACCTTCCACATCGGGCGCCGGCACGTGTCGGACGACCGCGGCGACCCGGTCGTCGTCGACTGGCGCGCCCCCATCTCGACCGCCTTCTACCGGGCCTCCCCCACCGCCCCGATGGGCGTCGAGCTGCGCCGCCGGTTCGGCGTCGACCGTGGCCGGCTCACCGCCTACGAGGACGAGCGCCTCACCGCCGGCGACGTCACCGGGCGCAGCGGCATCCTCGCCGCCGAGATCGAGCGGCCCCGCTCCGGCCCGATGCGCGACATCGTCTCGACGATCCAACCCGAGCAGGACGAGATCGTGCGCAGCGACATCGGCACCAGCATCTGCGTGCAGGGCGCCCCCGGCACCGGGAAGACGGCCGTCGGCCTGCACCGCGCCGCGTGGCTGCTCTACTCGTTCCGCGCCCGGCTCGACCGCTCCGGCGTACTCGTCGTCGGGCCCAACCGGGCCTTCCTCGACCACATCGGCGCGGTGCTGCCCTCGCTGGGCGAGGCGCGGGTCGGCCACGCGACGATCGACACCCTGCTCGCGCACGGTCGCGTCCGCGCCGAGGACCCGACCGACGTCGCCGTCCTCAAGGGCGACGCGCGCCTCGCCGAGGTGCTGCGCCGAGCGGTCTGGTCGCAGGTCGGTCGCGCCGACGAGGCGCTCGTGGTGCCTCGCGGCTCACGCCGCTGGAGGGTTCCGGCGTACGAGATCCAGGGCGAGATCGAGGCGCTGCTCGCCCGCGGCGTGCGCTACTCGGCTGCCCGCGAGCTCCTCCCCCAGCGCCTCGCGCACCACGTGCTGCTCCAGCTCGAGCGCTCCGGCGACTCCCCGGACGACCGGGTGCAGCACACCGTCTCCCGCTCGGCGCCGGTCCAGGCCTACGTGCGCGGAGTCTGGCCGGTGCTCGACCCGGCCGCGGTGCTCTTCCGCCTCTTCTCGGATGCCGTGGCCCTCACCGAAGCGGCGGACGGCATCCTCACGGCGGAGGAACAGCGGATGGTGCTGTGGCACAACCCCCCTCGCACGAAGGGTGCGGCACGGTGGAGCCGTGCCGACCTGGCGCTGCTCGACGAGGTCGCCGACCTGCTCGACCGCACGCCGAGCCTGGGGCACGTCGTGCTCGACGAGGCGCAGGACCTCTCGCCGATGCAGCTGCGCGCCGTCGGTCGCCGCGCGTCGACCGGCTCACTCACCGTGCTCGGCGACATCGCCCAGGGCACCACACCCTGGGCCACCGAGTCGTGGGACGACGCGATGAGCCACCTCGGCCGTCCGGCCCACGAGCTCGTGGTGCTCGACCGGGGCTTCCGGGTGCCCGGCCTCGTGATCGAGTTCGCCGCCCGCCTGCTCCCGCACATGGCGCCCGGGCTGGGGGCACCGACGTCGGTGCGCGACAACCCTGGCCGGCTGACCGTGGTGGCCACCGACCTCGGCGGGCGCCCCACGGCCGTGGCCGAGGCCGTCCGTGCCGCACTCGGCCGCCCGGGATCCGTCGGCGTCATCGCACCGGATGCCGGGATCGCCGCGTTGAGCGCGGACCTCACGGCCGCGGGCGTGGCGCACGGCAGGCTGGACGCCGACCACGGCGACGACGAGGACTCCCAGGTCGAGCTCGTGCCGGCGAGCATCGCCAAGGGCCTGGAGTTCGACCGGGTCGTGGTCGTCGAACCGGCAGCCATCGAACGCGGCGAACCCGACGAGCGCAGTGGGTTGCGCCGGCTCTACGTGGTGCTCACCCGCGCGGTCAGCGAGCTCACCGTGGTGCACGCCGAGCCGCTGCCCGACCCACTGCGGGGCTGAACCCGGACGACGTCAGCCGGCGTCCTCGAGCGCTGGCGTGGGCGCGGGCCAGGCAGCCAGGCCGCGCACCAGGACGTCGACGAGGTGCGGCACCTCGGCAGACTCGACCTGCACCGTGCCGACGCAGGTGTTCCCCCGCCAGATCGACATCACGACCATCCCCTGGTCCGGGTGCCACGAGACGCGCATCGCTCGTGCGCCCCCGCGGGCGTCGACGACCACCTCACCACGGATCGGGATCGGGGACACCTCGGCCATGACCCATCATGACTCGCGAGCCCCCGATGCGCCAGACCTCAGCGGTCGGCGGAGGCTGCCCGTTGCACGTCCTGCACGACCTCGTTGCGCCGGAGGAACCACGGTTTGAAGGGCGGGTCGAACCGCGCGAAGCGGGGCGCTCCGGTGGGAACCAACCCGTCGGCGACCACGGCGTCGAGGAGCTCGCCGAGGTGGCGCTCGTAGGACGACTGCGACCAGCGGCCCGAGTAGCGCACCACGGCGGCCAGCCGCTCGGACACGGCGCGCACGTGCACGTCGGGGTCGGTCGGCAGCGGCGCGGTCTCGAGCGTCATCGAGGCCGGCAGCACGAACGCGACGACGAAACCACCATGGGCAGCCGGGGCCTGCACGACCGGAGCGGTCATGGCGATCTTCTGCGACGCCGTCGCCTGCTGCACCACCGGCGCGGTCATGGCGATCGTCGCCTGCGACCGGTTGCTGCCGGTGATGTACCTGAACAGGGAGCGAAAGGCGCGGTTGCCGGCGTCCTCGAACGAGCCGTCGAGCTCGACCTCGGCCACGACGTGGGCCGGGTAGTGGCGCAGCTCGAAGCCGTCGCGCTGCCCCAGAACCTCGTACGGCTGCTGCTCGGTCACACCATGGACGCTACGCCTGTGCCCTGTGATACCGCCCGCCGGTGCTCAGAAGTTGATCATGTGGCCGACGACGCCCTCGACGGCCTCCTTGACGGCCTCGGAGAGCGTCGGGTGGGCGAACACGTTGCGGGCGACCTCGTCGGCGGTGAGGTCCCACTTCTGGGCCAGGGTCAGCACGGGAAGCAGCTCGGTGACGTCGGGGCCGATCATGTGCGCCCCGAGGATCTCGTTGTGCTTCGCGTCGGCGACGACCTTGACGAAGCCGACGGCATCCCCGAGGCCCATTGCCTTGCCGTTGGCGGTGAACGGGAACGTGGCGGTCTTGACGTCGTAGCCCTTCTCCTTGGCCTGGGCCTCGGAGTAGCCGAACGAGCCGATCTGCGGGTGGCAGTAGGTGGCGCGCGGGACGAAGTCGTAGTCGACCGGCATCGTGTCGGCCCCGGCGATGGTCTCGGCGGCGACGATGCCCATCGCCTCGGCCACGTGGGCCAGCATCAGCTTGGCCGTGCAGTCGCCGACGGAGTAGACGTTGGGCACGTTGGTGCGGCAGAAGTCGTCGATCGCGATCGCGCCGCGGTCGGTGAGCTGCACACCCGTCGACTCCAGCCCGTAGCCCTGCGTGCGCGGTGCGAACCCGATGGCGGACATGAACTTGTCGGCTTCGAGCACCTGCTGGTCGCCGCCCGCCGCGGGTGACACGGTGACCCGCACCCCCGAACCGGTGTCCTCGACGCCCTCGACCTTGGTGCCGAGCAGCACCTTCACGCCGAGCTTCTTGTAGTGCTTGGCGAGCTCCTTGGAGATGTCGGCGTCCTCGGTGGGCACCATCCGGTCGAGGAACTCGACGATCGTCACGTCGACGCCGAAGTTCTTCAGGACGTAGGCGAACTCGACACCGATGGCCCCGGAGCCCGCGATGATGATCGACCCCGGCAGGAACTCGTCGAGGATCTGCTCCTCGTAGGTCACGACGTTGGCCGACACCTCGACGCCCGGAAGCATCCGGGTCACGGCACCGGTGGCGAGGATCAGGGTGTCGAAGGTCAGCTGGCGGGTGGACCCGTCGTTGAGGGCGACGTCCATCGAGGCCGGGCCGGTGAGCGTGCCCCAGCCGTCGATCTCCTGGATCGTGTTCTTCTTCATGAGGAAGTGCACGCCGCGCACGATGCCGTCGGACACCTGGCGCGAGCGCTTGAACGTCGGGGCGTAGGACATCGTGGCGTCGCCCTCGATGCCGTACTTGGCCTTGTCGTGGGTCAGCAGGTGCGAGATCTCGGCACTTCTGATCAGGGCCTTGCTCGGGATGCAGCCGACGTTGAGGCAGACCCCGCCCCAGTACTTCTTCTCGACGACGGCGACCTTCTTCCCCAGCTGTGCGGCGCGGATCGCCGCGACGTACCCACCGGGACCAGCACCGAGCACCACGACGTCGAAGTCAGACATGGCGCCAGCCTATCCGCCGCTGCCCGTGCCTCTCACCCGAGCCCGCGGAGGGTCTCGTGCACCGCCCAGGCCACCGGTGTCGCCGTGTGCGCACCGGGGCGGCCCTGGGCGACGACCACCGAGACGACCCATCTCGGGGCGTTCGCCGGGGCGTACGAGACGAACCACGAGGTGTCACGCTTGCCGGCCACCTCGCCCACGCCGGTCTTGCCCGCGACCGGCCACCCGGGCATCCCGGCGTACTGACGGCTCACGCTGCCCGCCGTGACGGCATCACGCAGGGCGGCCTGCAGGTAGGCATCGACCGCGGGGGTGAGCACGGTGCCACCGTTGGCGATGGCGGCGTACATCACGGCCATCTGCAGCGGCGTGACCGCGACGCCACCCTGACCGACGGAGAAGTTCGCGGCGTCACCGGGCCCAGCAGGTAGCCGCTCTCGCAGTTCTCGACGGCGATCGCCGTGAGGTGGGCGGCCTGCGTCGCGTCGGTGACGTCGGGGTACCCGGTGCGCGCCCGACGACAGGAGTCGGCCTCGGTCGCCTCCCAGGTGGCCCGCTTCCAGGTGCGGTCGGGGACGCGGCCCGGCGTCTTGCCGGGCCGGTCGATGCCGGTGCCGGTGACCCAGCCCGAGACCGGTGGTCGTGATGACGAAGGGGACCCGCGCGTCGCTGGTCGTGGCGAACCCGCCCCGGGCCCGCCACGAGTCGTAGGCGTCGACGACCATCGAGGCGCGGGTCTCCTCGACCGGCAGGCCCGCACCGATCGCCGCGGCCATCGTCTCCTCGATGACGAAGACCCGCCGGGCGCCGGACCGCAGGGTGGCGTCCTCGAGCACCCGCCGCTCCACGCTGGTGATGTCGCTCGGCACGCACACCACGACGCGAGGCCGGACCAGCCGTGAGGGCGGGACCTGCTCGACGACCAGCGGATCATCCGCTCGGTCACCTCGGCATCCGCGATGACGCCGTCGCGCAGGGGGCGGATGGCGGTGACCGACTCGGGCGTGCGGCCGAGCATCTCCTTGGCCCGGTGCCCCGCGGCGACGAGCTGGCTGGTGCCGGCTCGCACCGCCACCACCGACGGCTCGTCGAGCACGACGCCGCGGCCCCGCGCGTAGATGACGGTGTTGCGTGCCGAGGTCGATCGCGAGGTCCCTGCCCCGCACCCACCCCGACGCCCAGCCGCTCGAGCCAGCAGGCTAGGTCGAGTGGGTCCGGGGGTCCGGGTGCTGCGCCGAGCCGGACCCGAGCCGGACCCGCGTCGGGTCTCGCGTGCGCTCAGAGCCCGGGGAACCAGATACCGATCTCGCGGTCGGCGGAAGCCGGGGAGTCGGACCCGTGCACGACGTTCTGCTGTACCGGGGCGCCCCAGTCGCGGCCGAGGTCGCCGCGGATGGTGCCCGGCAGGGCCGCCGTCGGGTCGGTCGCGCCGGCCAGCGCCCGGAAGCCCTCGACGCAGCGTTCGCCCTCGATCACGACGGCGGTGACCGGGCCGGACGACATGAACTCGCACAGCGGCTCGAAGAACGGTTTGCCGACGTGCTCCTCGTAGTGCGTGTGGAGGCGTTCGAGGTCGGCGGTGAGCACCTGCAGCGCGACAAGCCGGTAGCCCTTCGCCTCGATCCGGCGCAGCACCTCTCCGGTGAGGCCGCGGGCGAATCCGTCGGGCTTGACGAGGACGAGGGAGCGTTCGGTGGTCACCCGGTCAGCCTAGTTGCCGGCGGCGGTCGGCCCCGTGGCGGCACCGGCATCCTGCGCCGCGTCGCGCTCGGCGACGACCCGGTCGACCGTGGAGCCCTGCACCAGCAGGAGCACCCACAGCGCCGTGAAGACCACCGCGACCCCGAGCATCGCCGGGACCAGCAGCGCACTGGCCCAGGTCAGGCCCTGCACGACCCAGCCGAGGGTGATGCCGTACGGCCGCCGCATCAGGCCGGCCGCGACCAGCGCGAGCAGGGCCAGCCCCAGCCCGACCCACAGCAGCCGCTGGCCGTCGGCGGGCCGGCCGTCCGCGATGGCGTTGCCCCGGGCGACCAGGGCGAAGAAGGACAGGATGACCGCCTGCCCGAGCAGTGCCATGGCGAGCAGGCGGAAGGTGAACTTCCCCTGGGTGCCGAAGAGGGGCAGGCGCCTCATGCCTCGCGCTTCCAGCGCCGGGTCTCGACGGCCGCCTTGGACTCGGCGAGCCCGGCCCCGGTCGCGGCCCGGTAGTGCTTGATGGCGCCGATGAGCTCGCCACGCTCGAGTGCCGCGTCGATGGTCTGCTGCACCTCGGGGGTGAGGTCCTCGACAGGCGTGAACGCGGTGGCCGCCGCGCCGCGGCTGGCGCGCACCGACGTGACGACCCACCACACGGCTGCGATGGCGGCCACGAGGAGGATCAGCTTGAACAGCGGGCTCATGCCCACAAGGATAAGCCGCGCGGGCGTCTCTGACGTCCGTCGTCGCCCAGCGAGACCGTTCCCGCTGGCGCGCCACGGGCCTGCTGGAGCCGACTCAGACGCCGGTGGCGCCGAGCAGCATCCGCACCTCGGCGGCGGTGACGACCGAGCCGGTCGCGAGCACGCCGCCGGTGACACCGCCACCCTCGTCGGCCATGCCCGCCGCGCGGTCGAGGGCGTCGGGCAGCTCGTCGACGACGACCACCCGGTGCTCACCGAAGATGTCGGTGGCGATCTCGCCGAGCTGGCGCGGTGACATCGCCCGCGGTGACGAGGTGCGGGTGACGACGACCTCGTCGAGCACCGGCTCGAGCGCCTCGAGCAGCTCGGCGGCGTCCTTGTCCTTCATCACGGCCACCACGCCGACGAGCCGCGTGAAGATGAACGAGTCCGAGATGGCGTCGCGCAGGGCGCGCGCGCCCGCCGGGTTGTGCGCGGCGTCGACGAGGACGGTGGGGCTGCGGCGCACGATCTCGAGCCGTCCCGGGGCGTCGACGCTCGCGAGCCCGGCGCGCAGCACGTCGATGTCGATCGCCCGGTCACCTCCGCCGAGGAATGCCTCGACGGCAGCGACGGCCAGCGCGGCGTTCTGCGCCTGGTGGGTGCCGTGCAGCGGGAGGAAGAGGTCGGGGTACTCGGCGGCCAGGCCGCGCAGCGCGATCTGCTGCCCGCCCACGGCCACGTCACGCGCTGTGATCCCGAAGTCGTTGCCCTCGAAAGCGATTCGCGCGCCCACCTCAGTGGCGCGCTCCACGAGCATCTCAACCACCCCGTCGTCGGCCTGCAGCCCGACGACGGTGATGGCGTCGGCCTTGATGATGCCGGCCTTCTCGCCGGCGATCTCCGCGACGGTGTCACCGAGGAAGTGGCGGTGGTCGAGGTCGATGGGGGTCACGACCGACACGGGCGCGTCGACGACGTTCGTCGCGTCCCAGGAGCCGCCCATGCCGACCTCGACGACGGCGACGTCGACCGGCAGGTCGGCGAACGCGGCGTAGGCCACGGCCACGAGGACCTCGAAGTAGGTCAGCGCCGGGCCGCCGTCGACGATCGAGCGGGCGTCCACCATCTCGACGAACGGGATCACCTCGTCGTAGGCGTTGAGGAAGCGCTCCGCGTCGATCGAGCGTCCGCCCACCGCGATCCGCTCGAGCATCGAGTGCAGGTGGGGGGAGGTGAAGCGCCCGGTCTTCAGGCCCAGCTCACGCAGCAGCGCCTCGATGATCCGCGCCGTGCTCGTCTTGCCGTTGGTTCCGGTGACGTGGACGACCGGGAAGGTGCGCTGGGGGTCACCGAGCAGCTCCATGACGGCGCGGATCCGGTCGAGAGAGGGCTCCAGGTCGTGCTCGGGTGCGCGGGAGAGGATCGACGCCTCGACCTCACGCATCCGGCGGTTGAGCTGGAGCTGGTGCGCTGCATCGCGCTGGGCGGCATCGGGGGCAGGGCTCACCCGCCCATTGTCCACGCCGGCGGCGGCCCGGGCTGACGCCCGGACCGCCGCAGTCAGGCGTGCGAGCTCAGTCCTTGACCTTCACGCAGGCGTTGCCCACTTCGACCCGCTGGCCGCGGTCGACCACCACCTGGCGGGCGGAGAGCTCCCTGCCGCCGCTGGTGCTGCAGGTCAGCGTCCAGGCCTCCTTGACCCCGGTGACGATCGCCGGGTCCGGGGACCTGTAGACGACCTCGCCGGTCCAGTCGCTGACGTCACCGCCGTCGTAGTTGTTGACCTCGACGGTGTAGGTGCCGGGCATCGGGTCGATGAGCACGGCGACCTCGGGGTCGTCCAGGCTCGCCGCAGAGCTCACCTGACGGCCCTTGTCGTCGTAGACGAAGACGTCCCAGTCGACCGGGTTGCCGTCCGCGTCGGCGTCCGCGGCGGGCCACCCGATCCGCACCTCTGCCCTGCCGTTGTCATAGGTCGGCAGGCTCTGGATCGTGAAGGTCGCGAACTCCGACCCCCCTTCCGCCGGTGTGCCCGCCGGGTTGGTCAGCAACTGCGTCGGCTGCGGCGGGGCCAGCGGGTCACGCCCGTAGCGACCGACCACCTCGGGGCGCGTCGACGGGTTGACGGCCCAGGTGAACTTGCCACCTGTGGTGCGCAGCGAGCTCGACAGCTCGTTGTCGTAGGCGATCGGGTCACCCACGGTGCCGTCCGGCCGAAGGACCGGCGAGGTCACGGCCTGGAAGGCCTTGCTCACGGTGAGCACCCTCCCGGCCGGGGCCCTGCCGGTGATCGTCGAGTGGTACGCGGGGTCGAGCGTCGCCTCCGCCATCCGGTAGTAGGCCTCCCGGTTGCCACCCTTGCCGGCGCCGGCGGCGGGCGCCACGCCGAGGTACTCCGCCACGACGGCGTTCTCGTACGCCGGGTGGAAGCCCTCGGCGCCGATCTCGAAGGTGAAGCCGAACCCGCCGGTCTGCCAGTAGCTCCAGTCCTCAACCGACCCGGAGGTGTCGTAGAGCTGGAAGGAGGCCCAGTTGGCGTAGTCGTTCGCCGCGGTGAACGAGGCGCCGAGCGCCTTGTACTGCAACTCGTCGGGGGCCAGGCCGGTCGAGAGCAGCGACGGCGGCCGCAGCACGAGGTTGCTGTAGGTGTGGTTGCTGATCAGGTTGGTCACCTGGCGCTCGGAGATCAGCTGCTTGACGGCATCCACCTCGGGCGTGTCGCCGGGGGCGTCCCCACGGTAGGTGTCGCTGCTCCACGAGGAGCTGGCGCCCGGGCCACCCCAGAAGCCGGGGTAGTTGCGGTTCGGGTCGGTGCCACGCAGGCGCCCGGCCGGGGTGTCCGCGCACGAGCCGGCGGTGTACTGCGGGGGCGTGAAGGCAGAGATGGTGCAGTTCTTCCGCTTCATCTCGTAGTCCAAGGTGCCGAAGTCGCCGATCGGGGTCGCGGAGCGGCTGACGACGTAGCCATCGATGTTGACCACCGGGATGATGATGGTGCGCGAACCCTGCACGATCCGCTTGGCGCGGGCGTTGGTCGACGCCTTCTTCAGCAAGTCGTAGGCGAACTCCATCGAGTGCTCGACCGAGGGCCACTCGCGGGCGTGGTGGGCGCCCATCATCAGGAACACCGGCTTGCCGTCACGGATGTTCTTGGGGTTCGTGGTGATCTCGATGCCGCGGATCGGGCGGCCCAGCACGGTGCGGTTCGACAGCGTCAGCGGGCGCACGAGCTTCGGGTACTTCCGGGCCAGGGCGTCGAGCTCGACGTAGACGTCGTTCATGGTGCGGTAGGACGTGCGGCCACTGGGCAGCGGCGACGTGCCGACCCTCGCCGCGTACGCACGGTCGGCAGCCGCGGCCCGGCGCATCGTCGAGGCCAGGTCGGCGTCCTCCACCCGCCAGCGGAACCCGGCGGCCCTAAGCTTCTGCGCGTCAGCGGCCGAGTGCAGCACCACCTCGACGCCCGAGCTGTCACCGTGCTCCGTGGTGTCGAGACCGAGGGCGTCGACGCGGCTGCGGTCCTGCGGGCTGGGCGCAGCCACGTGGACGACCTGGATCCTGCCATCAGAGGCCTTCGGGGCTGCGGCGGTCACGCCGGTTCCCACGAGGGTCGCCGCGGAGGCGAGCGCCACGGCGGTCAAGAGGTGACGTGCTCGGACAGGTAGAGACTTCATCGGCTGCTCCTGGGTCAGGTGTGGTCGCTGTGACGACCGTCACGAGGGTATGGCCGAGATCCTCCTGCCGCATCCGGTGCAGGTGCCGTGCGCCGAGCGGTCGGGTGCGCCGCGCGGTCGGGCGCGCCGAGCGGTCGGGTGCGCCGCGCGGTCGGGCGCGCCGCACGGTCGGC
This sequence comes from Actinomycetales bacterium, assembly GCA_038210185.1. GTDB lineage: Bacteria > Actinomycetota > Actinomycetes > Actinomycetales > Dermatophilaceae > Fodinibacter. The sequence continues at coordinate 3,899 of JBBQWX010000031.1, read as the reverse complement.
CGCCAGGGTCGCTCCCCCGGCGGCCGCCCGCGTCAGCGCTTCCTGACCCTGATCCGGGCCGGGTGGCGCTCTCCGACGACGACCTCGGTGACGCCCTCGCCGTCGCGGTCGAGCGCGCCGAGGTCGGGCGAGGAGGTCAGCTCCGCGGCGAGGGTCTCGCCCATCACGAGCTCGCGGTGGCTCACCGCAGCACGGTGGACGAACTCGGCGCCGGCGACCTCGAGCACGATCCGGTCGGACACCTCCAACCCCGCGTCACGCCGGGCCTGCTGCACGGCGCGGACCAGGTCGCGAGCGGCGCCCTCGACCTCGAGCTCGGGGCTGACGTCGGTGTCGAGCACGACGAACCCGCCGCCGGCCAGCATCGCCGTCACGTGGGTGCCCGCCTGCTCGGCATCCACCACGGTCTGGACCGTGTACTCGCCCTCGACGAGCGCCAGCCCGCCCGAGGTGACCGTGCCGTCGTCGGCCACCGACCAGTCGCCGGTCTTGCTGCCCTTGATCGCGGTCTGCACATCACGGCCCAGCCGCGGGCCGGCGACGCGCGCGTTCAGGACGAGACGCTGGCTGATGCCGAAGTCGGACTCGTGCGCCTCGGCGACGTCGAGCACGCTGACCGCCTTGACGTTGAGCTCGTCGGCGACGATGCCCGTGAAGGCTCGCAGCCCCTCGGGGTCGGCGGTGACCACCGTCAGCTCGGGCAGGGGCAGCCGCACCCGCAGCTTCTCGGCCTTGCGCAGCGACGAGCCGGTGGAGCAGACGGCGCGCACCTGGTCCATGGCAGTGACTTGGGCGTCGTCGGCCGGCAGGTCCGCGGCGTCCGGCCAGTCCTCCAGGTGCACCGAGCGGCCCCCGGTCAGCCCGCGCCAGATCTCCTCCGTGACCAGCGGCAGCAGCGGCGCCGCCACCCGGGTGAGCACCTCCAGCGTCGTGTAGAGCGTGTCGAACGCCGCATGGGTCGCTGACGGGTCGCCGGAGCCGGTGTCCCAGAAACGCTCTCGTGACCGTCGGATGTACCAGTTGGTCATGGCGTCGACGAACTGGCGCACCGACTCGCAGGCGCCCGGGATGTCGTAGGCGTCCATCTGGCCCTGCACGGTCCCGACCAGGCGGTGCAGCTTCGCGAGCAGATAGCGGTCGAGGGGGTCGGTCGACCCGGTCGACCACTGGGCGTCGTACCCCTGCCCACCGTTCGCGGCGTTGGCGTAGAGGCTGAAGAAGTACCAGCTGTTCCACAGCGGGATGAGCACCTGACGCACCCCCTCGCGGATGCCCTCCTCGGTGACGACGAGGTTGCTGCCACGCAGGATGCCGCTCGCCATCAGGAACCAGCGCATCGCGTCGGCACCGTCGCGGTCGAACACCTCCGAGACGGCGGGGTAGTTCTTCAGCGACTTGCTCATCTTCTGCCCGTCGCTGCCGAGCACGATGCCGTGGCTGACGCACGACGAGAACGCCGGCCGGTCGAACAGCGCGGTGGCCAGCACGTGCAGCGTGTAGAACCAGCCGCGGGTCTGGCCGATGTACTCGACGATGAAGTCGCCCGGGAAGTGGTGCTCGAACCAGTCGGCGTTCTCGAACGGGTGGTGCACCTGGGCGTAGGACATCGAGCCGGAGTCGAACCACACGTCGAGCACGTCCTCGACCCGGCGCATCGTGCTGGCGCCGGTCGGGTCGTCGGGGTTCGGCCGGGTCAGGTGGTCGATGAACGGCCGGTGCAGGTCGGGCGTCCCGTGCTGGTTCAACGGCATCCGGCCGAAGTCGCGCTCGAGCTCCTCGAAGGACCCGTAGACGTCGATCCGCGGGTACTCCGGGTTGTCGGAGCGCCAGACAGGGATCGGGCTGCCCCAGAACCGGTTTCGCGAGATCGACCAGTCGCGCGCGTTCTCCAGCCACTTGCCGAACTGGCCGTCCTTGACGTGCTCGGGCACCCAGGTGATCTCCTGGTTGAGCTCGACCATCCGGTCCCTGAACTTCGTCACCTCGACGAACCACGAGGAGACCGCCATGTAGATCAGGGGCTCGCGGCAGCGCCAGCAGTGCGGGTAGCTGTGGTCGTAGGTCTCGCGACGCAACAGCACGGTGCCCGGGGTGACCGAGCCGCGCTCGCCGTGGCCGGCGGTCGCCGCCTTCAGGTGTTCGATGACGACCGGGTTGGCGTCGAAGACGTGCAGGCCCTCGTAGTCGGCGACCGGGAAGGTGAACCGGCCGTCGGGGCCGACCGGCACGACGGGCTTGATGCCGTACTGGTCGGTGAGCTGCTTGTCCTCCTCACCGAAGGCGGGGGCGATGTGCACGATGCCGGTGCCGTCATCGGTCGTGACGTAGTCGGCGGCCAGCACGACGTGCGACTTCGGGTGGCCGGCGTAGTAGGAGAACGGCGGTGTGTAGGAACGGCCGACGAGGTCGCTGCCCTTGAGCCGCTCGACCACGCGGTCGGCGGCGTCGTCACCCAGCTCGCGGGCGTAGGCGCCCAGGCGGGCTTCGGCGAGCAGGTACCGCTCGGTGCGTCCGGTGAAGTCCGACTCCACGACGACGTAGTCGATGTCGGGCCGCACGGCCATCGCGAGGTTGCTCGGCAGGGTCCAGGGCGTGGTGGTCCAGATCAGCGCAAGCTCCCCGGTCTCGAGCCGGTAGCCGACCGTGACCGCCGGGTCCTGCCGGTTCTTGTAGACCTCCTCGTCCATCCTGAGCTCGTGGTTGGACAGCGGCGTCTGGTCGTTCCAGCAGTACGGCAGGCAGCGGAAGCCCTCGTAGACCAGCCCCTTGTCGTAGAGCGTCTTGAACGCCCACAGCACCGACTCCATGAAGGTCGGGTTCAGCGTCTTGTAGTCGTTCTCGAAGTCGACCCAGCGGGCCTGGCGGGTCACGTAGTCGCGCCACTCGCCGGCATACGTCATGACCGAGTCGCGGCACTTGTCGTTGAAGGTCTCGATGCCCAGCTCGAGGATCTCCTCCTTGGTCTTGATGCCGAGCTGGCTCATCGCCTCGAGCTCGGCGGGCAGACCGTGGGTGTCCCAGCCGAAACGGCGCTCCACGCGGCGGCCGCGCATCGTCTCGTAGCGGGGGACGATGTCCTTGACGTAGCCGGTGAGCAGGTGGCCGTAGTGCGGGAGGCCGTTCGCGAAGGGCGGTCCGTCGTAGAAGACGAACTCGTTGGCGCCGTCCTCCCCCGCGGGTCGGTTCTCGATCGACGCCGCGAAGGTGTCGTCGGCCGCCCAGTGGGCGAGCACGGCATCCTCGATCTGCGGGAACCGAGGGCTGGCGGGGACGCCGAACGCGGCGCCGGTGTGCTCACCGGTCGTGGAGACCTTGGGGTACGTCATGGGCTGCTGCTCCTGCGGGTCGTCGACTCGTCGTGGTGCCGGGACGAGGACGAAGGACGACCCCACGACATCGGATGCCGGGTGCCGCACCTCCGCGGTGCCACCTCGCTTGCCGTCGCCCGGGGGCGACGACCGCTCTTGTGCCAGGTCGTGACGTGACCCCGACGTCCGGTTCTACTGAGGACGACACGATGGATGCCGTGGGTCCCGTTCTTCCGGAAGCTCGCCGCTGATGACGGCTCGAACGCTCGTGATGGCGAGTCTACCGGCGGACGGCGGGTCGGTGCCCCGTCGTTGTCGTGGCCAGCCTCTGCGGCGTGGTCGACGGCCGGGTCGACCTGGCTCAGGCGTGGGCGCGCCTGGCCCTGTTGGCTCACCAGATGGGGCAAACATGTGGTTGCTTCGCGGTGTTAGACAACGAAATCCGCGTCCTCGAACACTTGTGCGAATCATTGCCTGCCAGTAGAATCGTGGTAGCGAGACAGCGCGAGGGGGGTGGGGGTCATGGCGGTCGGTGCGGGCGACGTGCAGGCGGTGTGTGAGGCGGTGCTGGTCGAGCTCGGTGGGGCGTTT
>JBBQWX010000030.1:0-34649 GCA_038210185.1 Actinomycetales bacterium | reverse complement strand
CCCTTTGGCGTGCTCGCAGACATTATCCGATCGCTGCGACGATCTCCAAACCGGTAGGCCCTCCCGGCGCCCGGGTCGGCCTCAGCGCTCGGCGTCGACCCGGCGCCCGCTGTCGACGGGGCGCTCCGGCGGGGCCGACGGGATCGGCGGGGCGGGTCGGCCGGCGCCGGACATCGGGGTGAGCGGCCCCCGGGCGGCGTCGCGCAGGCCGGACAGGCCCAGGTCGTCCGCGCTCGGGCCGTAGTCGTCGAAGGGGTCGTCCCAGCCCGCAGGGCGGTGCTGCGGGTGGCTGCGACGCCGCCGCAGCTCGCCGATCCAGGCGGCGAGACGCTCGTGCAGGCTGCGCTCCTCCTCGTGCGGCCACATCTCGCGGATCGCCGCGTTGGCGGCGGCCCCGATGAGCACGGAGATCGCCAGCGCGTAGAGCCAGATCAGCAGCACGATCGGCGCCGACAGCGGCCCGTAGATCGACGTGCCCCCGTCCAGGGACGCGGCGATCGTGCCGCGCACGACGAAGGAGGCGACGATCCACAAGACCATGGTCACCACGGCGCCGGGGGCGTCGCGCAGCCACGGCGACCGTCTCGGCGTCGAGACGTGGTAGAGGCTGGTGAGGCCCCCGACGGTCAGCAGGGTCACCAGCGGCCAGTACAGGACGTTCAACCAGGCCCACCCCTGGGGCAGGATCTCGCCGAGCAGGCTCGGTCCGAGGAGGACGAGCGGGATGGTGACGATTCCCAGGGCGAGCGCCAGGAGGTACAGCGAGAAGGACAGCGCTCGGGTGCGGACGATGCCCCGCACGCCGGACTGGCCGTACATGATCGAGATGGTGTCGACGAAGACATTGAGGGCGCGCGACCCCGACCACAGCGAGAGGACGAAACCCGCCGACAGGAGGTCGAAACGCGGGCCGGTGGCCACGTCCTGGATCGTGGGGAGCAGGGTTCCCTTGATGACGTCGGCGGTGAGGAACTGTGAGGCGTAGTCGTTGATCCCCTGAATCACCGACTCGACCCGGACGGGGCCGATGGCGTTGGCGATGTAGGCGAGACCGCCGACCAGTCCGAGGATCAGCGGCGGAAGCGAGAGCAGGGCGAAGAACCCCGCCTCGGAGGCCAGCCCGGTGACGCGGTAGCGCATGCAGATGCGGGTGGTCGAGACGACGAGCCGGGCCAGCGCGAGCAGGCCCGGAACGCGTCCGAGCACCCGGCGCAGGCGCCGTTTCGCGTCGGTCATGGTGCCAACCGTAACCGTCGTACCCTGCAGTGGTGCGGACCCAGGTCGTCTCCAACGTCGTCCCGGCCCCGAGCGGGCTCCACGTGTTGCGCTCCGACCCGGCCCTGGCCGAGGCTGTCGACCGCTGGGTCGCGCCGGCCGACCCGACCGGTGCGGCTGCCCTCGACGACCTGGGGGTGCTCGCTGGAACGCCGCAGGTGCGGGCCTGGGGTGACCAGGCCGACCGGGTGCCGCCGGTACTGCACACCCACTCCCCCACGGGCGAGCGGGTGGACGAGGTGGAGTACCACCCCGCCTACCACGCCCTGATGGAGGTCGCGGTGGGAAACGGGCTGACGGCCGAGCCCTGGGCCCGTCCTTCGGACAGCGGCGCCCACGCCCGCCGGGCCGCCGGGTTCGTCGTGTGGTCGCAGGTGGAGGCCGGGCACCTCTGCCCGGTCTCGATGACGTATGCCGCGGCACCGGCTCTCGCGGCCGAGCCCGCCGTGGCCGCGCGCTGGATGCCGGGCCTCGCCTCGCGCGCGTACGACCCGGTGCTGGCGCCGATGGCCGACAAGCCGGGCCTCACCGTCGGCATGGGGATGACCGAGAAGCAGGGCGGCTCCGACGTCCGGGCGAACACGACCCGCGCCGTGGCGGCACCGGGCGGCGCCCTCGAGGGCGACACCTACCGGCTCGCCGGGCACAAGTGGTTCTGCTCGGCGCCGATGAGCGACGCCTTCCTCGTCCTGGCGCAGACCCGGGCCGGCATCGGCTGCTTCCTGCTCCCCCGGGTGCTCGACGACGGCACCCGCAACGAGATCCGGCTGCAGCGCCTGAAGGACAAGCTCGGCAACCGCTCGAACGCGTCGTCCGAGATCGAGCTCGACGGCGCGTGGGCGGTGCGGGTCGGGGACGAGGGGCGCGGCATCCGCACCATCCTCGGCATGGTCGCCTCGACCCGGCTCGACTGTGTGCTCGGCTCGACCGCGACGATGCGCGCTGCGCTGGTGCGGGCCGTGCACCACGCCCGGCACCGCAGCGCGTTCGGTGCCCTGCTCGTCCACCAGCCGCTGATGCGCAACGTGCTCGCCGACCTCGCCCTGGAGAGCGAGGCGGCCACCGTGCTCGCCATGCGGCTGGCCCACGCGGTCGACGCGGGCGAGGACGACCTGGTGCGCCTGGGCGTGGCCCTGGGGAAGTTCTGGGTGTGCAAGCGCACCGCGCCGATGGTCGCCGAGGCCCTGGAGTGCCTGGGCGGCAACGGCTACGTCGAGGAGAACGGCCTGGCCCGGCTCTACCGCGAGGCCCCGCTCAACTCGATCTGGGAGGGCTCGGGCAACGTCAACGCGCTCGACGTCGTGCGCGCCCTGACCCGCGAACCCGCCTCCCTGGTCGCGCTCGGCAAGGAGCTCGCGCCGGCGCGTGGCCACCACCGGGTGCTCGACGCCGCCATCGACGAGTGCGAGTCGGCCGGGATGCTCGCGCTTCGGCCGGACGCGCCCTGGGGCGCGAGGCGGCTCGTCGAGCGGCTGGCCCTCACCCTGCAGGCAGCGCTGCTCGTGCGGCACTCCCCCGGGCTCGTCGCCGACGCCTTCATCACGAGCCGGCTCGGTGGCGACCACGGCAGCAGCTTCGGCACGCTGGGCGCGAGCATCGGGCCGGATGCCGTGGCGCACCTGCTCGAGCGCGCGCTCAGGGGGTGAGCGCCAGCCGCTCCTTCTCGGCCTCGACGTCGAAGTCGGCCGCGGGCCACTTCGGGTCCATCGCCTCGAGGTGCTCGAGCAGCAGGTTGGTGACGCCGAGCCGGGCGTACCACTTGCGGTCGGCGGGCACGACGAACCACGGCGCGGCATCCGTCGAGCACTTCTCGAGAGCCGCCTGGTAGGCCTGCATGTAGTCGGGCCAGTGGCCCCGCTCGTCGATGTCCCCCGGGTTGAACTTCCAGTGCTTGTCCGCGCGTTCCAGCCGCTCGCCGAGGCGGGCCTTCTGTTCGGCGCCCGAGATGTGGAGCATCACCTTCACGATCACGGTGCCGTTGTCGACGACGCCCCGCTCGAAGGCGTTGATCTGGGCGTAGCGCCGCGCCCACGTCGCGCGCGGCACCAGGTCGTGCACGCGCACGATGAGCACGTCCTCGTACTGGCTGCGGTCGAACACACCGATCATCCCCGGGCGTGGCAGCGCTCGCCTGATCCGCCACAGGAACGGGTGCCGCCTCTCCTGCGCACTCGGCGCCTTGAACGAGGTGATGTCGACGCCCTGGGGGTCGACCGCGCCGACGACGTGGCGCATGATGCCGCCCTTGCCGGAGGTGTCCATGCCCTGGATGACGAGGAGCACCGAGCGGCGGCCGCCACCCCTGGACTCGGCGAAGAGCCGCTCCTGCAGGTCACCGAGCCGGGACTGCAGCCCCCCCATGACCTGTTTTCCGGCCTCCTTGTCACCGATGAACGCCGGCGTCGAGTGCGGGTCGAGGTCGGCGAGCCGAAATCCTGGACCGACCCGCAGCGCGTCGGTCCAGGTGACCGGCTGCACGGTCTCGTCGGAGCGTGCCTTCGCGGCCGCTGTGCGCTTCCTCCGCGCCTTTGCGGCAGCCTTGCCGGTGAGCTCGACATCTTGGGTGACCTTCGGCGCCTTCTTGCGGTCGGCCCTGCTCGCGCCGGTGGTCTTCCTGCTCTTCTTCGCGCTCTGGCCCATCGCGGCATCCTCGCAGACCAGCGCGCACGACGGGGATCTGCGGCCGTCCCGCGGGAGGGCCCGCGACTGACATGCTCTCCCCATGCGCGTCCTCCTCGACCCCCGTCGCCCGGCGACGCCGGGGCGCGTCACGGCATCCGAGCTCGCCGACCTCTACGCCTTCCCACCCGCACGTCGGTGGGTGCGGTCGAACTTCGTCTCCACCCTCGACGGGGCCGGTGTCGGAGCGGACGGTCGCAGCGGCAGCATCAACACCCCGCCCGACAACCGGGTCTTCGCGCTCCAACGCGACCTCTGCGACGCGGTGCTCGTGGGGTCCGGCACGGCCCGCGCCGAGGGCTACCAGCGGATCACACCGACCCGCCGCCGCCCGGCACCGCCCGCGCTCGTCGTCGTCAGCGGGTCCGGCCGGGTGCCCGAAGGCCTGCTGTCGCCCGTCGAGGGTCGCGGGGCAGCGCTGCTCGTCACCTGTGCAGCGGCGGGGCGCGCCGCGCTCGACGGCGCCCGAGCCGCGCTCGGAGCGGCTGCCGTGGTAGTCGCCGGCGGCGACCGCGTCGACCTGCCGGCCGCACTCGACGCGCTGGCCGACCGCGGCCTGCGGCACGTGCTCTGCGAAGGGGGCCCGACCCTGCTGGGTGCGGCCCTGTCCGCCGGTGTCGTCGACGAGCTGGCCCTGTCGCTCGTGCCCGTGGTCGTCGGGGGTGACAGCACGCGGATCACGAGCGGCGCACTGCTCGGCGCGCCGGACGGCATCCGGCTCACGCCGCGACTGCTCGTCCAGGAGGCAGGCACCCTGCTGGGCCTCTGGCGGGTCCGCCGCTCCTGACCTCGTTTCGCCAGAGCCGCTGTCGCAGCGACCCGGGCGGAGTGCGGCAGCGCCGCAAGAGTGAACCTGACGACTGGAGGTCGCCCACTGAGGGCGACCGCGCCGCGCTCAGTAAGCGCCCGTCGCCTACTGCCTGTTGGTGGGAGCACTGATCACTCAGGGGTGTCGAGCGCGCGGCGTGTCGCGCCTTCGGCACCCCAACTGGCCGGAGCCCCGGCGGCTCCGGTTCGCCAGGGGTGGCGGGTGGCTGTGCCAGGACGGCGACAGTGACCACCGGCCACCTCTCGTGCCAGCATTCGCTGCTCTCCAGGGCCGGGCCACGCAGCAGCTCGGGTCGCACGCAGCACCAGCTGCGCGGCATCCGCTGCCCGGCATCCGGAGTCCTGCGTGCCGACCCGGGACGCCAGGTGCACCTCGGCAGTTCCGGTGGAGGGGTTGCCGACCGGGGCGCGACGACGGGGGCTCAGCCGGAGGCGAAGGACTCGACGAGGCGCTCCCAGCGCTCGGGGTCGGTGTTCCACTCCTTGCAGTGGCGGGCGAGGTGCCACTGCGCGAAGGTCACGAGGTCGGGGCGCACCCGGGCCAGCTGGCGGCTCGGCCCGACCGGCACGAACTCGTCGTCGGCGGAGTGGATGAGGAGCATGCGATGGTGCAGCTCGTCGGCGCGGCTCACCCAGTCGGTCCTGGCGAGGTCGACACCCTCGTGCACCCCGACGAGGCGGTGCCCCCAGCGCTGGTTCATCATCAGCCGGGCGAGCGAGCCCACGTGCCGGGGCAGCCGGTGCCCGCGCGCGTGGTGCGCCAGGACGTCGCCCCAGTCGATGACGGGACCGTCGAGCACCACACGGGACACGAGTGCGGCCAGCGGTGACCGGTCGAGCAGCTGCAGGACGAGGGCGCCGCCCATCGACCACCCGGCGAGCAGCACCTCGCGGGCACCGTGGTCGACGGCGTGCTGGATCGCGGCCTCGACGTCGCGCCACTCGGACAGCCCGAGGGCGTAGCGTCCGTCGGGCCCGGCGGGCACCCCTTCGTCGTTGCGGTAGGTCAGCGCAAGGCAGGTCCAGCCCTGGGCGAGCAGCGGGGGCATCGCCCGGATCGTCTCCTCCCGGCGCGCCCCACGGCCGTGCACGAGCACGGCCCAGCGGCCCGACTCCCGTGCCTGCACACCGTCGGGGCGCACGATCCAGGCCGGCATGGGGCCCAGCTCACCGGCATACGTCACGTGCTCGGTGTGGGCGCCGATGCTGACGTCCGGAGGGGCGCCGTGGAAGTAGGGGTTCCACCGGGCTGTGCCGGGGGCGAGGTGGCCGCGGTCGACGGCCACGAGCTCGCGCTCGACGGTTCCGGCCGCGGTGTCCACGGCCACGACGTCACCGACCCGCACGTGGCCGAAGCCGTCCTCGATCCACAGGCCGTAGCGGCCGGGGACCACGGTCTCGGGGTTCGCCGTGAGGGTCACGGTTCGGGCGCCGACCGTGTGCACGACGACGTCGTCGGGGCGGTGCCGGTCGGGGGTGAGCACCCGCCGGGCGAAGTAGACCGCCGCCGCCAGCGAGCCCGCGCCGCTCGCGACGGCGCTCGTGACCCCGACGGCCGCCCCCGCCGTGGCAGCGGTGCGAACGCGGCTGCGCGGCGTAGCGATGGCGGGCCCGGGTACGTCGTCGGGCGTCACGCACCGCCCCCGCCCAGGACCTCGGACAGGTCGTACGAGACCGGCTCGTCGAGCTGGTCGTAGGTGCAGTCGGCAGGGTCCTTGTCGGGGCGCCACCGCGCGAACTGGGCCGTGTGCCGGAACCGCACGCCCTCCATGTGGTCGTAGCGCACCTCGACGACGCGCTCGGGGCGCAACGGGGTGAAGGAGAGGTCCTTGCCCGCCGCCCAGCGGCTGCCCGCGGCGTTCTGGGGGGTGCGAGTGCCCTCCTCCTGGCGTGCCCAGGCCCAGGGGTGCTCGTCGAAGGTGGTGACCAGGGGCTGGAGCTCGTCGAACAGCTCCTTGCGCCGTGCCATCGGGAACGCACCGATGACGCCGACCGACAGCAGCTGCCCGTCGGCGTCGTGGATGCCGAGCAGCAGCGACCCGATCAGGTCGTCGCCGCTCTTGTGGGTGCGGTAGCCGGCCACGACACAGTCGGCGGTGCGCTCGTGCTTGATCTTCGCCATGGAGCGCTTGTCGGGCTCGTAGGTGCCGCCCCGCTGCTTGGCGACCAGCCCGTCGAGCCCGGCCCCCTCGAACTCGGTGAACCAGTCCCCCGCGACAGCCCGGTCGGTGGTGGCGGGCGTCAGGTGGATCGGTGCCTGCGCATCGGCCAGCGCCTGCTCGAGCAGCGCGCGTCGCTCCCGGAACGGCCGGCCGGTGAGGTCGTCGTCACCCAGGGCCAGCAGGTCGAACGCGACGAACTGCGCCGGCGTCTCGACCGACAGCTTCTTCACCCGGCTCGCCGCGGGGTGGATGCGCTGGCTGAGCAGCTCGAAGTCGAGGCGGTCCTCACCCGGGCGCACGACGATGATCTCGCCGTCGACGACGCACCTCTGGGGAAGGTTGGCCAGGGCGGCCTCGACGACCTCGGGGAAGTAGCGGGTCATCGGCTTCTCGTTGCGGCTGCCGATCTCGACGAGGTCGCCGGAACGGAAGACGATCGAGCGGAAGCCGTCCCACTTCGGCTCGAAGCTGACGTCCTGGCCCTCCAGGGCCGCGATGCCCTTGACCGCCTTGGCCAGCATCGGCGGCACCGGCGGCACGACCGGCATCCCCCAGCGCTCGCGCTCGGCCGCGTCTCGCTCGGCCTTCGGCGCCATGTACTCGGCATCCGCCTTGTCGGTGCGCCGCTTGCTCGGTTGCACCCGCGGTGGCTCCCCCGGCATCTTCGGGTAGTCGGGCGGGAAGTTGAGCTCGCCCAGGCTGCGCTCCTCGACGTCGCGCAGCCACAACGCGACGGCGCCACCCACGTCACCGACCTCGACGTCGATGTCCGCCCAGGCGTCTCCGCGGTCCTCGAGCACGTCGGGCACGGTGAGCACGGTGAAGTCGCCGGGGCTGACGGTCGGAAGCTCGGTCCAGGTGACCGGCATCGACACCGGCGCCCCGGGCAGCGGGCGCGGGCTGTAGGCCGAGGCAATGGTGCGGTCGCGGCAGGCCTGGTTGAAGTCGACGAAGATGCGCTCGCCGCGTTCCTCCTTCCACCACGACGTCGTGACGAGGTCGGGCAGGCGGCGCTCGAGCTCGCGCGCGATGCCGATGACCCCGTGCCGCACCTCGAGGAACTCGTGCGTCGCAGCGACCCGGGCGTAGACGTGCACGCCCCGGTTGCCGCTGGTCTTCGCGAAGGCGGTGAGCCCGATCTCGGCCATCAGCTCACGCAGCGCGACCGCCGCCTCGACGGCGTCGGAGAAGGTGCGGCCGGGCTGCGGGTCGAGGTCGATGCGCAGCTCGTCGGGGTTGTCGTTGTTCGCGGTGCGCACCGGCCACGGGTGGAAGGTCACGGTGTTCATCTGCACCGCCCACACGGCGCTGGGCACCTCGTCGACCACGATCTGGGCGTGCCGCCTCCCGCTCGGGTAGCGGCACGAGACGGTGCGCACCCACTCGGGCATCCCCTTGGGTGGGTTCTTCTGGTAGAACTCCTCGCCCTCGATGCCGTCTGGGAAGCGCTGCAGCGTGACCGGGCGGTCACCGATGTGGTGCACCAGCGGGTCGCCGACGGCGACGACGTAGGCCGCGAGGTCGCCCTTGGTGATGCCGGCGTCCGGCCACATCACCCGGTCCGGGCTGCTCAGGCGCACCCGACGCGGGCCGTCCGGCCCCTCCACCTCCAGCACCTGCGCGTCGACCATGCGGCGAGCCTAACGACGTGCACCGACGCGCGGGGTCACGACCAGCGGCTCCGCCCGTGCAACCTCGGGAACTCTCCGGGCACCTGCGCTGTTGGGCAGGACATGACGATGAAGCCGACCGATCGTTCCTACGCCGTCGAGCGCACCGAGGAGGAGTGGAAGACCGCACTGTCCCCCGACGAGTACCAGGTGCTCCGGCGGGCCGGCACCGAGCGCCCTTACACGGGCGAGTACACCGATGCCAAGACGGTCGGCACCTACGCCTGTCGCGCCTGCGGTGCCGAGCTGTTCACCTCCGAGACCAAGTTCGAGAGCCACTGCGGGTGGCCGTCGTTCTTCTCCCCGCTGGCGGGCGAGTCGGTCGAGCTGCTCGTGGACCGGTCGCTGCCCGGCCGCCCCCGCACCGAGGTCCGCTGTGCGTCGTGCGGCAGCCACCTCGGGCACGTCTTCGAGGGCGAGGGCTACGACACCCCCACCGACCAGCGGTTCTGCATCAACTCGATCAGCCTGACGCTGCGCCCGGCCGACGGGGCCCCGACCGTCTGATCAGGGGCGCCACGCCGGGTCGCGGCCGATGAACGCGACCATCCGGGCCTGCACCGAGGCGTCGTCCGGCACGGGCACCCGTGGTCCGTACTGCCGTGACGACCTCAGCAGCTCGTCGATGGGCTCCATCCCGGAGAGCAGGTCGGCGCACAGGTCGGCATCGAGGGTGTCGTCCTGACCGGTCCCCCTGGCGAGGTCCCAGGTGTGCATGAACACGTCGACCGTGTAGAACCGGTCGATGGCCACGTCGAGGAGCATCTCGCCCGTGTGCGGGTTCGAGAAGGGCCGGCCGGGTGTGGCCGGGTCGTCGAGCACGGCCTGAACCGCCTCGACGTGCACGGCCCAGGCGCCCACCGGGTCGTCGTCGGCTGAGGGTCCGACCGGCAACCGGATGCCGCTGCCTGACTCGAGGAAGCCGGGGAACCACTCGACGAGGTGACGCACGACGTCGCGGGCGGCCCAGGCCGGCACCGGCGTCGGCGCGTCCCAGTCGGTCGTCCCGACGACGACCTCGGTGAACCTGCCGGCGATGGCACGGTGTCGCGCCGCCGGTTCCTTCGGGATGCCGGTCACGGCTCTCCTTCCTCGAGCGCGGAGCGCCGGCCGGCTCATCCGGTGCAGGTGGTGAGCGCTCCCGACGAACCTACCGAGCCCCCCCATCCCGACTTCGGGTCAGCGCTGGCGGTGCACCAGGGTGCGCACCGGCACGCGCGGGCCGGTGTAGAAGGGCACCTCCTCGCGCACGTGCATCCGCGCCCGAGAGGCCCGCAGCTCGCGCATCAGGTCGACGATGCGGTGCAGCTCGTCGGCCTCGAAGGCCAGGATCCACTCGTAGTCGTTGAGCGCGAACGAGGCGATGGTGTTGGCCCGCACGTCCGGGTAGTCGCGCGCCATCTTGCCGTGCTCGACGAGCATGTCGCGGCGCTCCTGGTCGTCGATGAGGTACCAGTCGTAGGACCGCACGAACGGGTACACGCACACGTAGGCACGCGGGTCCTCGTCGGACATGAAGGCCGGGATGTGGCTCTTGTTGAACTCGGCCGGGCGGTGCAGCGCCGCCACCGACCACACGGGGTCGAGGTGCTGGCCGTAGTCGGTGCGCAGCAGCGCGTGGTACGCCTCCTGCAGCGCCTCGATGGTCTCGGCGTGCCACCACACCAAGACGTCGGCGTCGGCGCGCAGCCCGGCCACGTCGTAGGTGCCGCGCACGACGACGTCGCGCTCGGCGAGGTCGGTGAACAGCCCCTCGACCTGCGTGGCCAGGGCGTCGCGGTCCTCGTCACCGAGCGGCTCGGCGACGGCGAACACCGACCACATCGCGTAGCGGATGGTGTCGTTGATCTCGCGGATCCTGGCGGCGCCGGGCTTGGCGGGGTTGGGGCGGGTGGTCTCGCTCATGCGGTGGAGTCTCCTGTGCGGGTCACGATGCTGCTGAGGTGCTGGACGGTGGCGGTGGCGGCGCGGGTCGCCGAGGCGACGACGGCGGGGATGCCGACGCCGTCGTAGACCGCGCCCGCCACCTCGATGCCGGGCTGGGTCTCGACGGCAGCACGGATCGCGGCGACCCGGTCGACGTGGCCGACGGCGTACTGGGGCAGGCCACCACCCCAACGCTGCACGTGGGCGTCGACGACGCGCGGCAGCGGGCGGCCGATGGCCTCGGCGACCTCGGCGACGGCGACGGCGACGAGGTCGGCGTCGTCGCGCTGCAGGTCGGCCTCCTCGCGGGCCCGGCCGACCGAGGCACGCAGGTGCACGAGATCGTCGGACAGCTCACCCGTCCACGCCCACTTGCGGAAGCTGAAGGTGCTCGCCTTGATGGAGCGGCCCTCGACCGGCGGCACGAGGAAGCCGGAGCCGGGCAGGTCGTCGAGCCCGGCCCGCTCGACCGCGAGGGTGACCACGGCGCTCGACGCCGTCTCGACAGCCGCCAGGGTGGTGGCCGCCACCGGCGCGTGCGCTGCGAGGAGCCTGGCCGCCGGCGCGGCCGGCACGCAGAGGACGACGGCATCGGCATCGATCACCTCGGGGGCGGCGGCGGAGCCGACTACCAGGCGCCAACCCCGCCGGGTGCGCACCAGCTCACGCACCGGGGCACCGGTGCGCAGCGTCGCCCCACGACGGGTCACCTCGTCAGCGACCAGGCCGGGAAGGCGCCCGACCCCGCCGCGCAGGCCCGTGAACGGTGGCCGCGGCGCCTCGGTGCCGCCGCCGGGTACGAAGGCCCGGCCTGCAGCGGGGGCGCCCACCAGGCTCGAGCCCGCGGTCGCCCGGGCCCAGAGCACCGGCATCGTGGCCTGCAGCGACAACCGGAGGGCATGTCCGGCGTAGACGCCGCCGAGCAATGGCTCGACGAGCCGGTCCACCACGGCGGTGCCGAGCCGGGCGCCGACGTAGTCCCCGACAGACACGTCCTCGGTCACCGGCCCGCCCGGCCAGGGCTGCTCGTCGCGCAGCCGCTCGACCTCGGCATCGGTCAGGATGCCGCGAGCCGAGTCGGCGTCGGTGGGCACGCCCATGAGCGTGGCGCGCGGCAGGGGACGCAGGGCGCCGCGGGTCCAGACCGAGGCCGCGGTCGTCGCGGGCGTCACCAGGTCACCGTCGGCCCCGACCGCGATCGCGAGGTCGACCGCTTCGGGGCGCAGGGCCAGCACCGACTCGGCACCGACGTCGACGAGGTGCCCGGCGACGGGCTCCAGACGCAGCTTGCCCCCCAGGCGGTCGCTGCCCTCGAGCACGGTCACGTCAGCCGACGGGAGCCTCTGGAGCACCTCCAGGGCGGCGGTGAGGCCGGCGATTCCACCCCCCACGACGACGACGCGGGGCCGGGTGCGCACGGCCGGGACAGACATGCCACCAAGCCTCTCACGCAGGGCCGGCACCCTTGACGTGCACCCGGCAGGACCGCTGCGCCCGGTGTCGGTCAGGGGCTCACCGCGGCGCCCTCGGGTCCGGCGGGGGCGGGCCGCTCGAAGCCGCCGGGAACCGGCACGCCCGTCACGCCGTTCACGGGGTGCCTCGAGTAGGAGTACGCCGACACGGCGAGGGCGATGGCGTCGAGGTTGACGTCGAGCGCCTCGAGGTTCACGTTGTCGAGGTCGTCACAGGCCTGGTGGTAGCACTGGTCGAACGCCTCACCCGCGACACCGCCCCGGATGGCCTGCTGCTGTTCGTCCTTGGGGACCTCGGCACCGGTGATGGCTGACTCCTTCGTCAGGTGCGGGTGGGCTCCGTGGCGGGACCGTGGCGACGCACCGGGCCCGAATGGTGGGTTGGTGGCGGGCCGTGCGGGAGGCGGCGCTGGTCTGGGGCAGCCGTGACCGGATCGAAACCCGCCACCGGGAACCATCCGCACGTCGTGGGCGCCACAGCGGCAGCACCCACGACGAAGGAGTCCTCATGCGCAACCCGGCCCGCCCCACCCGTCGACTTCCCTTCGCGGTTGCGGCCCTCGCGATGGGGGTGGGGCTGGTCGCCCTCTCCGGATGCGGTGGCAGCGACGACTCGGGCCCTGCCTCCAGTGCGGCCCAGGTCGAAACCCGGTCCGACTCCGCCGGGGGCGACACCTCGGCGGGCGCCGCAGGCGAGCCACAGGCCGCGACGAGCGGCACCACGGCGGTGGACGGCTCCGCCGCGGTCGCTCCGGCGGTCTACGACCGCAGGCTGGCCCGCCGCGCGGACATCTCGATCACCGTGGACGACGTCGACGCCGCCGCGGCCGAGGTGCGGCTCATCGCGACGACCGCCAACGGTCTGGTCATCGCGGAGGGGATCTCGAGCGAGCCGGAGGACCCGACGACCGGCGGTTTCAGCACCATCACGATCTCGGTGCCCACCGACGAGCTCGACGACACCCTCGACCGGCTGGCGAAGATCGGGAAGGTGCACTCGCGCAACGCGTCCACCGATGACGTCACGGCGCAGTACGTCGACACGCAGTCGCGGGTGAAGACGATGCAGGCCAGCGTGGAGCGGGTACGCGCCCTGATGGGCCAGGCCACCAAGCTCGGCGACGTCGTCGCTCTGGAGGCAGAGCTGTCCCGTCGACAGGCCGACCTCGAGGCGACCCAGAGCCAGCTCGCCGCCCTCAAGGACTCGGTGGCCCTTGCCCCGGTCGAGGTGCGGCTGAGCACCGACGAGAAGGTGCTCCGGGAGGCCGAGGACGACACCGGCTTCCTCGCCGGGCTCAAGGCGGGGTGGACCGCCTTCACCTCCTCGGTCACCGTCCTGCTCACCGCGCTCGGCGCCGTGCTGCCGTTCGCGGTCGTCCTGGCCCTCGTGGTGGTCCCGCTCGTGGTGTGGCTGCGCCGTCGCGCCGTGCACACCCCGGTCGCGGCGCCGGTCGCGGCGCCGGTCGCGGCGCCGGGTGCGGCGCCGGCCGCCGCGCAGCCGCCCGTGGCCTGACCCGGGCAGGTCGCCTCAGTCGTGCGCGGCGACCCAGTCGAGGAGGAGCCGGAGGAAACCCTCCGGCTCCTCCATCGACGGCAGGTGGGCGGTGTCCGGGCGGTCCACCCGACGCACCCGCCGCAGCCCTGCCTCCAGTCGGTCCGCGGCGAGGTGCACGGTGTCGAGGTCGTGGCCGCCGACGACCAGGAGCACGGGCGCGGTGACCTCCTGGTAGCGCTCGACCGCCGGCGGGTCCAGCTCGACCTCGTCGAGGTCGAGCCGCCCCCAGCTCGCCTCCACGTCGAAGGCCCGCCTCTGCATGACCCGCACGGATGCCGTGACTGCGGGGTCGACGTCCGACGGGTGGCGCCCCGACCCCACGACCCAGGTGGCGACATCCGCCTCGACGGCGGCGTCCACGTCACCGCGCGCCATGGCCTCGTTCTCCGCTGCGGCGAAGGCGGCCAGTGCGGGTGTCCGCTCGGTGAGCAGGCTGCCCCCGGGCGGGGCCAGCACCAGGGAGCGCACCAGGGCCGGCCGGGTGAGCGCGACCTCGACAGCCACCCCGGCTCCGAACGAGGACCCGACGAGGTGGCACGTCGTGACCCCGAGGTGGTCGAGGGTGTCCAGCACGTCGGCGACCGGGTCGAGCGCCGCGACCGGTGGGCGGTCGGACTCGCCGAACCCGCGCAGGTCCAGGCGCGCGGCATCGCGGGCGGCGGTCAACGCCTGCCACTGGGGGTCCCACATCCGTCGGTCGGCAACGCCGGCGTGCAGGAGAACCACCTGGGTCCGGCCAGGTGGCCCGCCGCGGTCGTGGGCGATGCCGGACGGTGTCTGCGACGAGCTCACGGGTCTCCTGTGGAGCGGGGTTCGGGGATCCGCCAGTCAACCCGCAGTGCCCCCTCACGGGCAAACCCTTGTCGCGGGGTGCTCCGGTCGGTGCTGGCGGGGGCTGGACGCGACGGTCGAAGAACACAGGTGGCTCGGGAGCATCACCGCCACGACCGGACTCATGCGGTCCAGCGCTGCCACAGGCGCAGGATGCCGCGCGTCCGGCAGCGCTGGGCACCGGGTGGTGATGCACGGCGCGTGACCCGGCGCGCCCTCTGCATCACCTCCGCAGATCGGCCGCCGCGGGCACCACCAGCGCCCACTCGACCTCGCCGTCGACCCGGCGGTCGGTCGGCAGCATCCCCAGGGCGGCTGCGACCCGCTGCGACGCGACGTGGTCGGGGTGCACGTGCGCGACGACCCGCAGCGCCCCGCCGGCCAGCAGGTGGTCGACCACGAGCCCGGCGGCCTCCCGGGCGACCCCGTGGCCCTGCCACTGCTTCCCCACGACCCAGGCGAGCTCGGCGTCGCCCTCGGCCGGGCCCACGGTGGCCTGCACGTAGCCGACCGCGGGCCCGCCGTCGCCGAGGCGCACCACCCAGTTGTGCCACTGCTCCGCGGGGTCGCCCGACCCGGCCACCTGGCGCTCGTACCGGGCTGCGAGCTCCGCGCTGCCGGGAGGCGAGCCGCGGGTGAAGGCGTCAGCACGGCATCCGAGAGCACGTCCGCCATCTCCTCGGCAAGGCCGACCCACAGCGGCTCCAGCACCAGTCGGTCGTCGCCCAGCGCCGGAGTCGTCACCGGATGGACGCCTCGTGCACCAGCGCGACGACGCGGGTCAGCACGTCTGGGTCGGTGTGGGGCAGCACACCGTGGCCGAGGTTGAAGACGTGCCCGGGGGCGGCCCGGCCCTCCTCGACGATCGCGCGGACCCGCCGCTCGAGCGGCTCCCACGGGGCGAACAGCAGCGCCGGGTCGAGGTTGCCCTGCACGGCGTAGCGGTCGCCGAGGCGGGCCAGGGCGTCGGTCAGCGAGACGCGGTAGTCGATGCCGACGACGTCGGCTCCGGCCTCCCCCATCACCGCGAGCAGCTCGCCGGTGCCGACGCCGAAGTGGATGCGAGGCACGTCGAGGTCGGCGACCGCCGCGAGCGCGTTGGCCGAGTGTGGCTGCACGGATGCCGTGTAGTCGGCGCGGCTGAGCACGCCGGCCCAGGAGTCGAAGAGCTGTACGACCGAGGCACCGGCCTCGGCCTGCACCCGCAGGAACGCCCCCGAGATCTGGGCCAGCTGGGCGCACAGGTCGTGCCACAGCCGTGGGTCGCCGTGCATCAGCGCCTTGGTGTGCTCATGGTTCTTCGACGGGCCGCCCTCGACGAGGTAGGACGCCAGGGTGAAGGGGGCCCCTGCGAACCCGATGAGCGGGGTCGCCCCCAGCTCGGCGGTGAGCAG
This sequence comes from Actinomycetales bacterium, assembly GCA_038210185.1. GTDB lineage: Bacteria > Actinomycetota > Actinomycetes > Actinomycetales > Dermatophilaceae > Fodinibacter. Next base: position 18,857 of record JBBQWX010000030.1, on the reverse strand, counting down.
GCGCACCGACTCGGTGATGTCGGTGACGTCGTCGGGGGTGAGGTCACGCAGCTGGGCGAGGTCGGCGCGCGAGCGGATCGGCCGGGCGACGACCGGGCCGACACCCGCGACGATGTCGAGGTCGACCCCGATCGCGGACAGCGGCACCACGATGTCGGAGAAGAAGATGGCGGCGTCGACGCCGTGGCGGCGCACCGGCTGCAGGGTGATCTCGGTGACGAGGTCGGGCCGGCGGCACGACTCGAGCATGCCGGCGCCCTCGCGGACCTTCCGGTACTCCGGCAGCGACCGGCCGGCCTGACGCATGAACCACACCGGTGTGTGCGGCACGGGCTGCCGGCGGGTGGCCCGGACCAGTGGCGAGTCGGCGGTGGCGGCGCGCGCGGCGTCCCCGGCCGTGGTGGGGCGCGTGCCGGGAGCGGCGACGGGCGTGGTCTGAGGGATGGTCACGACGCGACATCCTCCCACCCCGCGCCGGGCTCGGCCGACTCGGCGTCGAGGGTCTACAGGGCGGTGACGGCCGCTCCCCCGACGGCCAGCGCGACCCCCACCTGCTGCACGCGCCGCAGCCGCTCGTCGAGCAGGAGCCTCGCCCAGACGATCGTGACCACCGGGTAGAGCGAGCCGAGCACCGACGCGATGCTCACCTGGCCACGCGAGGACGCGTAGGCGAACAGCCCGTTGGCCACGAGGTCACCGCAGCCGATGGCCAGCAGGGCCGGGGTCTCGCGCGCGGTCACCCCACCCGCGGTCCGGAACACGAGGGCGACGACGACGAGGATCGTCACCGACGTCATCCGCATTCCCCACAGGGTGAGCAACGTGGACTCGCGGGCGCCACGGTCCAGGCAGAACAGGGCCAGCCCGAAGCCCACGGCGGCACAGGCGGCGAGCACCACCGGCCGCGGCGAGACGTCGCCGCTCAGCTCGGGGCCGGACGCGAGGGTCACTCCCACGACCGCCACCAGCATGCCCACCCAGGCCCAGGGCGAGGGGCTGTCCCCGCTCGCGACCCCCAGGACGACGGGCACGACGACGCCGAGCGAGGCGATCGGGGCAACGACGCCCATGGTGCCCGAGGACAGGGCGGAGTAGAAGCAGACCAGACCGGTCATGCCGGTGAGCCCGGCGGCCACGGACCACACCGGCCACCCGGTCCAGGTGAAGGTGTCCAGCTGCGTGGCCACCACCAGCGAGATGACGACCAGGGCCAGGCCCTGGGTCCAGCCCACGACGGCAACCGCCGGGTGGCGCCGTGAGGCGAGCCCGGCGAAGAAGTCGGAGGTCCCCCAGACCAGGGAGGAGGCCAGGGCCAGCACGCTCAGCACCGCCGAAGCCTAGCGACGACGCCCGCCGCGCCCCGGCGTGCCCTCGCGTCCGGGAGGCACCCACGGCTTACATTGCTGTCGTGTCCAGCCGCACCGTGACAGGTCGGGAGTCGCCCGAGTTCGCCCGCGCACTCGAGGAACTCCATCGCGCCCGCCTGCGCCCGGAGATCCGGCTCACCGAGGTCCCCGCCCCCCAACGCATCGCGCCGTACGCGGTCGCGCTCACCGCCGACGTCATCGACCCGCGCGACCCCGATGACGACCTCGCCTCGGGGCGGTTCGTGCTGCTCCACGACCCCGGTGCCCCCGAGCCGTGGGGTGGCGAGTGGCGCGCGGTGACCTTCGCCCGTGCCGAGCTCGAGCCCGAGCTCGCCTCCGACCCGATGCTCGGCGAGGTCGGCTGGAGCTGGCTCGTCGAGGCGCTCGAGTCGCGCGGGGTCGGTTACGCCGCGGAGGCCGGCACCGTGACCCGCGTGGTCTCGCAGAGCTTCGCCGGGCTCGCCGACCGCCCGGCCAGCGTCGAGATGGAGGTGCGCGCCTCGTGGACCCCGCTCGGTCCCGAGGTCGGCGAGCACCTGCTCGCGTGGTCCGACCTGCTGTGCACGATCGCCGGCCTGCCCCCGCTGCCCGAGGGCGTCGTCGCCCTGCCCGGACCTCGTCGCTGAATGAGCTCCGACACACCGGCTGCCGACGCCGACGTCGACGCCGCTCCCCCGCTGGTAGCCCTCGACGAGCCGGCCGACGGCGTGCCGGTGGTCGTCGAGGGCGAGCGTGACCTCGTCCGGGCCGCGCGGGCGGTCGCGGCCGGGGAGGGGCCGGTCGCCATCGACGCCGAGCGGGCCTCGGGCTACCGCTACGGCCAGCGTGCCTACCTGGTGCAGGTGCGCCGCGAGGGCGCGGGCACCTGGCTGATCGACCCGATGGGCTGCCCCGACCTCACTCCCCTCGACGAGGCGATCGGCGCGGCCGAGTGGATCCTGCACGCGGCCACCCAGGACCTCGCGTGCCTGGCCGAGGTCGGGCTTCGACCTCGGCAGCTCTTCGACACCGAGCTGGCCGGGCGCATCCTCGGGCTCCCTCGGGTCGGGCTGGCCGCCGTCGTCGAGCACTACCTCGGGCTCAGCCTGGCCAAGGAGCACTCCGCGGTCGACTGGTCGACCCGGCCGCTGCCCGAGCCCTGGCTGCGCTACGCCGCACTCGACGTCGAGGTGCTCACCGAGCTGCGCAACCTGATGGGCGTCGACCTTGCCGCCCAGGGCAAGTCCGAGTGGGCACGGCAGGAGTTCACCTCGTTGCTCACCTGGGCCCCCACCGAGCGGGTCGACCCGTGGCGGCGCACCTCCGGCCTGAACACGCTGCGCTCGCGCCGCTCCGTCGCCATCGTGCGCGAGCTCTGGTACGCCCGCGACGACATCGCCCGCGAGCGAGACACCTCGATCGGGCGGGTGCTGCCGGATGCCGCCCTGGTCGAGATCGCCACGTCCGCGCCTCGCACCACCGCCGACCTCCCGCGCGGCCACCGGGCGATCTCACGCTACGGGCGGCAGTGGGTCGAGGCGGTGCGCCGGGCCGTCGAGATCCGCGAGGACGACCTGCCACCGCGCACCCTGCCGTCCGACGGCCCCCCGCCGCCGCGGGTCTGGGCCGAGAAGAACCCGCTCGCCGCCGGCCGGCTCGGCGCCACGCGGGCCGCGCTCACGGCCTTCGCGCAGGAGCACGTCATCCCGGTCGAGAACGTGTGCTCCCCCGACCCCTTGCGGCGCGTGGTGTGGCAGCCGCCGGACGACCACGACGAGGCCGCCTTCAGCCTGGCCCTGATCGACCAGGGCGCCCGACCCTGGCAGGCCGAGATCGTCGCGCCCCTGCTCGTCGCGGCGTTCGCGCAGCTTCCCGGCGGCGACTGACATCATCCGGTCGCCCGCGACGGCGTGACGCCTCTCACCCCGGGCGCCCTAGGGCACTAAGCGGGTGCTTAGTACGGTAGGTCCTCAGGGCTCGGCTGACCGGGCCGATCCACCCCACCCCTGGGAGGCCCCCCGTGCCACGTGTGCTCTCGGAGGTCGTCTTCGTCGACGGCGTCCGCACCCCGTTCGGCAAGGCCGGCGAGAAGGGCATGTATGCCCAGACCCGCGCCGACGACCTCGTCATCAAGTGCATCCGCGAGCTGCTGCGGCGTCACCCCGAGCTGCCCGGGGACCGGGTCGAGGAGGTGGCCATCGCCGCGACGACCCAGATCGGTGACCAGGGCCTGACCCTGGGGCGCCTCGCGGCGCTGCTCTCGGGCCTGCCGAACACCACGCCGGGCTACTCCATCGACCGCATGTGCGCCGGCGCGATGACCGCCGTCACCAACATCGCCTCCTCGATCGGTGTGGGCGCGATCGACGTCGCCATCGCGGGGGGCGTGGAGCACATGGGGCGCCACCCGATGGGTGAGGGCATCGACCCCAACCCGCGCATCGTCTCCGAGCGGATCGTCGACGAGTCGGCCCTGGTCATGGGCAAGACCGCCGAGAACCTGCACGACCGCTTCCCGCAGCTGACCAAGGCGCGCTGCGACGCGTTCGCCCTGGCCAGCCAGCGCAAGCTCGCGGCGGCCTACGCGGCCGGCAAGGTCCAGCCCGACCTCGTGCCGGTCGCCACCCGCCACGTCGAGAAGGGCTGGGGCCTGGCCACGGCGGACGAGCCGCCCCGCCCGGGCACCACCCTCGAGGAGCTCGGCGCGCTGAAGACGCCGTTCCGCCCGCACGGCAACGTCACCGCCGGCAACGCCGCCGGGCTCAACGACGGCGCCACGGCCTGCATCCTGGCGTCCGAGGCCGCCGCCACCGAGCTGGGGCTGCCGGTGCGCATGCGCCTGGTGTCGCACGCCTTCGTCGGCGTCGAGCCCGAGGTCATGGGCATCGGCCCGGTGCCGGCCACCGAGAAGGCCCTGCGCAAGGCCGGCCTCACCATTGCGGACATCGGCCTGTTCGAGCTGAACGAGGCCTTCGCCGTGCAGGTCATCGCCTTCCTCGACCACTTCGGCATCGCCGACGACGACGACCGCGTCAACCCCTGGGGTGGCGCCATCGCCACCGGTCACCCGCTCGCGTCCTCGGGCGTGCGTCTGATGAGCCAGCTCGCCCGCCACTTCGAGGAGCACCCAGAGGTGCGCTACGGCCTCACCGCGATGTGCATCGGCATCGGCATGGGCGGCTGCGTCATCTGGGAGAACCCCGCATGGGGGGCTCCGCCATCCATGGACCCCCCAGAAGACCGCCACCACGCCGACCACGGCCAGGAGGCCTGAGCCATGACGACGACCGCCTCGACCCCCGTCACCGCCCCCCGCCTGCCCGAGGAGGTCGTGACCCGCACCCCGGTGCAGGACGTCACGCTCCCCGGCGGCACCGGCATCCTCGCGCTGGTCACCCTCGACAACGGGCACGACCACACCCGCCCCAACACCTTCGGCCCGCAGACCATCGCGGGGCTGCAGGCCACCGTCGACGGGCTGCGCGCCCGGGCCGAGGCCGGCGAGATCGCGGCCGTCGGCATCACCGGCAAGCCCTTCGTCTTCGCGGTGGGCGCCGACCTGTCGGGCGTCCCCTACGTCACCCGGCGCGAGCAGGCCCTGGGCATCGCCCGCGCCGGCCACGCGGCCTTCGCCTCCATCCTGGACCTGCCGGTGCCGACCTTCGCGTTCGTCAACGGAGCGGCCATGGGCGGCGGTGTCGAGATCGCCCTCGCGTGCGACTACCGCACCGTCTCGGCCGGCGTGCCGGCCTTCGCGCTGCCCGAGACCTTCCTCGGCCTGGTTCCCGGGTGGGGCGGCTGTCACCTGCTGCCCAACCTCGTCGGGCCCGCGGATGCCCTCACGGTGATTGTCGAGAACCCGTTGTCGCAGAACCGGATGCTCAAGGCCAAGGAGGTCGCGGCACTGGGCATCGCCGACGTGCTGCTGGCTCCCGCCGACTTCCTCGAGGACTCGCTGCGGTGGGCTTCCGCCGTGCTCGCCGGGGCCGTCACCGTGCAACGGCGCGAGGTCGACCGCGACGAGGCCGCCTGGGATGCCGCGTGCGACGGCGCGAAGACGCTCGTGCTCGCCAAGACCGGCGGCCGCGCCCTCGGGGCGCTGCGCGCCGTCGAGCTGGTGCGCGCCGCTCGCACCACGACCCGCGAGGAGGCGTTCGCCGCGGAGGACGCCGCGCTCGGCGACCTGATCATGACCGACGAGCTGCGCGCCGGGCTCTACGCCTTCGACCTGGTGCAGAAGCGGGCCAAGCGCCCCGCCGGTGCCCCCGACAAGGCGTTGGCGCAGCCCGTCACCAAGGTCGGCATCGTCGGTGCCGGGCTGATGGCGAGCCAGCTCGCCCTGCTCTTCGCCCGCCGCCTCGGGGTGCCGGTCGTCATGACCGACCTCGACGAGGAACGCGTGGCCAAGGGCGTCGGCTGGGTGCACGCCGAGATCTCCGAGCTGCTGGCCAAGCGCCGGCTCTCCCCCGACAAGGCGTCCTTCCTCACCGGCCTGGTCACCGGGTCGAGCACCAAGGAGGGCTTCGCCGACGCCGACTTCGTCATCGAGGCGGTCTTCGAGGAGATGGCGGTCAAGCAGCAGGTGTTCGCCGAGGTCGAGGCGGTGGTCTCGCCGCGGTGCGTGCTGGCGACCAACACCTCCTCGCTGTCGATCACCGAGATGGCCGGCCGCCTCGAGCACCCGGAGCGGGTCGTCGGTTTCCACTTCTTCAACCCGGTAGCCGTGATGCCGCTGCTCGAGATCATTCCCGGCGAGGCCACCGACGACGCGGCCCTGGCCACGGCGTTCGCGACCGGCCGCAGCCTCGGCAAGACGACGATCCGGGTCAAGTACTCGGCATCCTTCGTCGTCAACCGCCTGCTCGGGCGCTTCATGGGCGAGTTCTCGCGGATCGTCGACGACGGCACCCCGGTGGCCATCGCCGACCGGGCCGTCGCCGGCCTCGCTCCCATGCCGCCGTTCGTGCTGCTGGGCCTGGTCGGGCCGGCGATCGCGCTGCACAACAACGAGACCCTGCACCGGGCGTTCGGCGACCGCTACTACGTCTCTCCCAGCCTGCGCCGCCTCGTCGAGGCGGGCAAACGCGGGTACTACCGGATGGAGGGCGGCCGCCCGGTGCCCGACCCCGAGGTGCTCGCGATGGCCGAGCAGCCCGAGCACCCGGTCGAGCTCACGGTGGAGCAGGCCCGGGAGCGCATCCTCGGCGTGCTGGCGCAGGAGGTCGGGCTGATGCTGTCCGAGGGCGTCGTCGCGGCGCCGATGGACATCGACTTGGCGATGATCACCGGTGCCGGCTTCCAGTTCTGGAACGGCGGCCTGTGCCCCCTGCTCGACCGCGAAGGGGCCAGCGAGCGGGTGCTCGGCCGGCGCCTGCTGCCTGCCGGTGTCGCGAGCGTGCCGGCCTGACCCACCCGGTGACCGTCATCCCGCCCGCTGTTCCGCTCGTCGCCGGCGGGAGACGGACTCCCAGATTATCTCACAGGTGATATACGCTCGTCAGGTGACTGTCACCTCCACGTCCGACACCTACCTGACCCGGATCGGCACCCTGATCCGCGACGCCCGGCGCCACCAGGGGCTGACCCAGAGCGAGCTGGCCGACCTGCTCGGCACGAGCCAGAGCGCGGTCGCCCGCATCGAGCAGGGCAAGCAGAACCTGTCGCTGGAGATGCTCGCCCGCGTCGGTGAGAAGCTCGACAGCGAGTTCGTCTCGCTCGGCCACAGCGGCCCCCAGCACCTGCGCATCGTCGGCGGGCGCAAGCTCTCCGGCTCCATCCCCGTCAAGACGAGCAAGAACGCCGCGGTGGCGCTGCTCTGCGCCAGCCTGCTCAACAAGGGACGCACGACGCTGCGCAGCCTGGCCCGCATCGAGGAGGTCAACCGGATCATCGAGGTGCTCACCTCGATCGGGGTGCGCGTGCGCTGGCTGCCCGACAGCAACGACCTCGAGATCGTGCCCCCGGCCCGCCTCGACCTCGAGAGCATCGACGTCGAGGCCGCCCGCCGCACCCGAACCGTCATCATGTTCCTCGGGCCGCTGCTGCACGAGAAGTCGAGCTTCGAGCTGCCGTATGCCGGTGGCTGCGACCTCGGCACCCGCACCGTCGAGCCCCACCTGTCCGCGCTCAAGCACTTCGGCCTCGACGTCGCCGCGACCCACGGGGTCTACGAGGCCACCGTGGAGGCCGGGCGCGAGCCCACCCGAGCCATCGTGCTCACCGAGCGCGGCGACACCGTCACCGAGAACGTCCTGCTGGCGGCGGCGCGTCACCCGGGTCGCACGGTCATCCGCAACGCCTCCCCCAACTACATGGTTCAGGACCTGTGCTTCTTCCTGCAGGCCCTCGGGGTACGCATCGACGGCATCGGCTCGACCACCCTCGAGGTCACCGGCGTGCGCGACATCGACATGGACATCGAGTACTACCCGTCCGAGGACCCCATCGAGGCGATGAGCCTGATCGCCGCGGCCGTGGTCACCGAGTCGACGATCACCATCGAGCGGGTGCCCATCGAGTTCCTCGAGATCGAGCTGGCCACGCTCGAGGGGATGGGCCTGAAGTTCGACATCACCGACGAGTACTGCGCCAAGAACGGCCACACCCGCCTGCTCGACCTCACGATCCACCCCGGCCCGCTCAAGGCGCCGGTCGACAAGATCGCCCCGATGCCGTTCCCGGGCCTGAACATCGACAACCTGCCGTTCTTCGCGCTCATCGCGGCGTGCGCCGAAGGCACCACGATGATCCACGACTGGGTCTACGAGAACCGCGCGATCTACCTCACCGAGCTGACCAAGGTCGGTGGCCAGGTGCAGCTGCTCGACCCGCACCGCGTCATGATCACCGGCCCGACGCCGAAGTGGCGTGCGGCCGAGGTGATGTGCCCGCCGGCGCTGCGACCCGGCGTCGTCATCCTCCTCGCCATGCTCGCCGCGCCCGGCACCTCGGTGCTGCGCAACGTCTACGTGATCAACCGCGGCTACGAGGACCTCGCCGAGCGGCTCAACGCACTGGGCGCGACGATCGAGACCTTCCGCGACATCTGAGCCGACGGTGACGCCCTCGTGAGCCCGGGGCACGACCACGCTCGCCGTGTACGACCCGGTGGGCACCGGCCGCCGCAGTCCTCCAGGGTCCTCGCCCACAGCGACACGCCGGGCCACCTCCCGCTGCCGGTCAGCGCCCTCGTGACGTTCGTCGCCCTGTCGTTCGTCTTCTCCTGGTCGTGGTGACCCTTGGCTGGCAGGGGACGGGAGCCCTGCGTGACCTCGGTCGCCGTGCGGTGCGCTGGCGCGGGGTCGGTCGCTGGTGGTGGTCGGTGCCGGCGGCCCTGGCCCTGGGTGCCGTGGGCCTGACCGTCTCGGCTGCCACCGGCACCCCGGTCGAGCTCGGTGGGCTGGCCGAGTACAGCGGCGCCCCGGTGGTGTCGGTGCTGGTGCTGTTCGGCTACGTGCTGCTCGTCAACGGGTACGGCGAGGAGCTCGGCTGGCGGGGGCTGCTCGCCGACGGTCTCGTCGACCGCGTCGGCGAGGTTCGGGCGGCGTTGCTCGTCACCCTCGCCTGGGGCGCGTGGCACCTGCCGCTGTTCTGGGTGGTCGACAGCTTCAGGTCGATGGGGTGGGCCACCGCCGGCTGGGCACTCGGGCTGCTCGCCGGCTCGGTCGTGCTGACCCGGCTCTACGTCGGTTCGGGTCGCAGCGTGCTGCTGGTCGCCCTGTGGCACACCGCCTTCAACTTCACCAGCGCCACCACGGCCACGCAGGGGCTGTCGGCCGCCCTCACCTCCACCGCCGCCCTCACCTCCACCGCCATCATGGCCGCCGCCGTCGTCGTGCTCGTCCGGGCCCGGCGAGCCGCCCACGACACAGCCCGCGCACCAGGGTGTGCCCCCACCACATAGGGCCGGCAGCCGCACCTTCATACCGTGGTCGCCATGCCCGCCCTCGTCACCGGTGCTGCCAGCGGCATCGGCGCAGCCATCGTCCGCCGCTTCGTCGAGGACGGCGCCGACGTCTGCGCGCTCGACCTCGACGGCGACTCGCTCGACGCCCTGCGCGTGGCGCTCGAGGACGACGGGCTGGCTGCCGGCCGGGTCGAGCCGATCGTGGCCGACCTCGCCGCACCGGACGTCATGGGTGGGCTGCCCCGCGACGTCGACGTGCTGGTGAACAACGCCGGCATCCAGCACGTGAGCCCGGTGCACGAGTTCCCCGTCGAGGTCTTCGAGCTCATCCACCGGGTGGTGCTGGTGGCCCCCTTCCAGCTCGCGCGGCACGTGCTGCCCCACAGGTATGCCGCCGGGTGGGGGCAGGTGGTTCACGTCTCGAGCGTGCACGGCCTTCGGGCGAGCCCCTTCACGGTGGCCTACGTCAGCCCCAGGCACGGCCTCGAGGGCCGCAGCAAGGTCATCGCGCTGGAGGGTGCCGCACACGGTGTGACGAGCACCTGCATCAACCCCGCGTACGTGCGAACACCGTTGGTGGAGCGACAGATCGCCGACCATGCGAGGGCTTACGGCATCGCCGGGTCGGAGGTCGTCGAGACGGTGATGCTGGCGCCCGCCGCGCGCAAACGGCTCATCGAGCCCTCGGAGGTGGGCGCCTTCGCGAGCTTCCTCTGCACCTCGATCGCCGACTCGATCACCGGCGCGTCGCTGTGCATGGACGGCGGTTGGACCGCCCACTGAGATCGCGGTCGGGTCACTCCCGGCGCGCCACCCAGAGCTCCTCGGCCGGCCAGCGGCCCGCCCACTGCGACGAGACGATCTCGTAGAACGGGTGGTCCGTGCGGTCCGCCGGCGCGAAGATCTCGCGCAGGGCCTCGACGACGAACCCCGACCGGCGCAGCAGTCGCACCCAGTCGCCGTGCGACGGGTGGAACTCGACCCCACCGCCCTCCCACTGCACCCGGTAGGCCTCGGCGTGGCTGCGCAGCAGCCGCTCCCCGGCGACACCGTCGTGCGGTGGTACGCACAGCGCCGACAGGTGGCTGTTGGTGAGGAACACCAGTCGCCCCCCGGGGCGCAGCACCCGGGCTGCCTCGGGCAGCCAGCGCTGCGGGTCGCACCACGCGGCGGCGCCGTGCTCGCTGACGACCAGGTCGACACAGCCGTCCGCGAGCGGCAGGTGCTCACCGTCGCACTGCACCAGGGGGAACACCGGGCCGAACCGGCCCTGCATCCGACGGGCTGTGCCCAGCTGCTCGGCGCAGAGGTCGACCGCGACGGGTCGAGCGCCCTGCCGCGCGAGCCAGGCCGAGACGTAGGCGGTGCCGCACGCCACCTCGAGCACGTCGAGCCCGCGCACGTCACCGAGCACGCCCAGCTTCCGCTCCGGGACGGCGAACAGGCCCCACACGGCATCCGGCCGGGCCCACAGCTCGTCGGCGGCGGCGTCGGTCCAGCGCTCGTTGACGACCGCCCACAGGGCCCGGTTGCGGGCCACCTCGTCGGCCCGGGAGTCGGTCACGCGCCTCATGGTAGGGGCGCCACGGCGAGGGCTCACCGTCTCCGCCGCCGGGCGACCCCGATCGGACCGCCCCAGAAGGTGCCGATGCCACCGAACACGGTGATCAGCACGACCTTGCCCGAGGTGGTCCAGGACAGCTCCTGGAGCGACGCGAAGCCGTGGCTGGCGGTGAACACGCCACCAGCCAGGCCGGCGACGCGGGCGGAGATGACGAAGGCCAGGATCTTGCAGCGATCGACGTCGTAACCGAGCGCACGCGCCCGGGAGGGGCTGTCTCGCACCGCGACCAGGACCCGGCCGAAGGGCGAGTGCACCACCCGCCAGGCGATGGCGATGCCGACCCGCACGAGCGTGAGGCGAGGCGAGGCGCACGGCATCCGCCCTCGCCGCCCTGGGGCGCACGGCGGAGGCCTACTTCCAGGCCAGCTCGGGTCCCAGGCACACCGCGACGGCGCTGCACGTGCACGTCAACACGGTGACGCAGCGGCTGCACCGCATCTGCGAGCTGCTCGGCTCCGACCGGCAGGACCCGAGGCGTGCGCTGCAGATCCAGCTCGCGCTGCACCTGCGCCACCTCACCGGCTGAGCACGGCCTCCTGCACCCGGCGCTCGTCGTCGTCGTCCAGGCCGGCGCGGCGTGGCACGGTGCGGGCCTCCTCGAACTCCAGCGTGTCGCGCAGGGTCTCCTCGAGCGGGCGCGTGGTCAGGCCCGCCGCGCGCGCCCGGGCAGTGCCCATGGTCGCGAAACCGCGCCAGTCGGGGTCGTCGATCCACAGCGGGAGGGATGCCGGGCCCATCCAGGCGCCGATGCCGAGCGCGGCGAGGCGGTCGCGACCGACCGGCAGCATGGTGGCGCTCGACCCGGCGACCCGGGCCGAGACGGCCAGCACCTCGTGCAGGGTCGTCGTCGGGCCGGTGGCGTTGACGGTGCCGTCGAACCGCTCCCCGGCGGCCGTGACCAGCCACGAGGCGAGGTCGCGGACGTCGATCATCGCGCAGGAAAAGTCGAGCTCGTCGGGCACGACGACATGCTCGCCCACCGGGTGGGCGAAGCGCCACGGCCAGTAGCCGGTACGCCCCGACCAGTCACCTGGGCCGCCGATCAGCCCGGAGCGCGCGATCGTGGCCGTGCCGGCAGCATCACGAACAACGTTCTCGCAGGCCACTTTCGCTTCGCCGTAGACCTCCATGTCAGCCATCAGGTCGGCCTTCAGCGGCTCGCGCAGCGGGGAGTCCTCGGGCTGCTCGAGCCCGTCGAAACGGACGTAGACGTTGCCGGTCGAGACGAGCACCCGGTGCCGGGCGGTCAGATCACGTACGGCCCGACGGGCGTGCCCGGGGTGCCGCGTCACGTCGACGACGGCATCCCAGCTCTGGCCCCCGACGGCCGCGAGGCCGTCGTCACGGTCGCGGTCGGCGGCGACGAAGGTGGCCCCGGCCGGTGGGTCCGCGCTGCCCCGGGCGAGGCAGGTGACGTCGTGACCGCGCTCGAGTGCCTCCTCGGTGACGGTGCGGCCGAGCCACGCGGTTCCCCCGAGCACCAGCATCCTCATCGGGCCAGCCAACCCTCCGGTGTGGTCGAGGTCCAGCGGGTTCGCCACGGGCGTATCCCGTCCCCGCCCCGGAACCCGACGACGGTTGCCTGCCTGGGCCAGAGCGCTGGACCGCTTCAGCTTGGAGGTGAACGTGCGCCCGGCGGCAGTTCCGTGCGGAGTGAACCTCTGCGTGGGAGCGCTGGTCGCTCAGGGGTGCCGGGGGCGCGGTGGGTCGCGCCTCTGGCACCCCCCAAGGCGGGCCCGGCGGTCCCGGGGGGCTCCAGGGGTCGCAGGTGCTGTTTCTGGACAGCTCCTGCGACCACGGGCCGCCTCGAGTGAACGTCCGGCACTCGGCAGGACCGGGCCACGCAGAAGATCGGGTCGCACGCAGCGATGGGCGCGCGGCATCCGCAGTCCTGCCCGCCGGTGTCGCAGGCCGCCCGTAGCGTGAGGCTCTACCCACCCCCGGACCAGCGAGAGGCCGCCGCCATGACCCGCTACGTCATCGGCCCGGATGTCGCCGTCGCGCTCGCGCGCAGCGGCGCAGTGGTGCGCGAGGAGCACCAACTGCTCGCTCCGGCCCTGCTGCGCTCCCAGGTGCTCACGCTCCTGCACGCGGCCGTGCAGCGCGGCGAGCTGACCCGCGGCGAGGCGGAGGGCCTGCTCACCCACGTGCGCGGGCTGCGGCTGCGGTTGCTCGGCGACCGGGTGCTGCAGCGGGTGGCCTGGGACCTTGCCGACCGATGGGGCTGGCCCGACACCTACGACGCCGAGTACGTCGCGCTGACCCGGCTGCAGGCCGACGCCCTCGTCACGCTCGACGAGCGGCTCGCCGCGGCGGCCTCCACCGTGGTGCGGGTCGCCGCGATGTCCGAGCTGACCTGACTCAGCCCAGCTGCGCGCGGAGGCGACCGGCCACGGCATCCGGCGTGAGCCCGACCCGGTCGAGCACCTGGCCGCGCGACCCGTGGTCGAGGAACTCCTTGGGGATGCCGAGCTGGGTCACCGGCGTGTCCACACCGGCGTCGCGCAGGGCGAGCTCGACCTGCGAGCCGATGCCCCCGACGACGACGTTGTCCTCGATGACGGCCACCCGGCCGGCCGCGCGGGCGAGGGCGACGACGTCGGAGCTGACCGGCAGCGCCCAGACGGGGTCGACCACCCGCACCCGCACGCCCTCGGCGGTGAGCTTCTCGGCCGCGGCCAACGCCGTGACGGCCATCGAGCCGATGCCGACGAGCAGCAGGTCGACGTCGGCGTCGTCGGGCTCGGCGAGCACGTCGACCGTTCCAGCGGCGCGCACGGCCACCACCGGGTCGCCGACCGAGCCCTTGGGAAACCGGACCACCGACGGGGCGTCGGCGATGTCGACCGCGGTGCGCACGGCGCGCGCGACCTGGGAGCCGTCGCGCGGCGCGGCGAGGTGCAGCCCGGGCACGATGCCGCTGATCGTCATGTCCCACATGCCGTGGTGGGAGGCGCCGTCCGGGCCGGTGATTCCGGAGCGGTCGAGCACCACGGTGACGCCGGCGCGGTGCATCGCGCAGTCCATGAGCAGCTGGTCGAAGGCGCGGTTGAGGAAGGTGGCGTAGACGGCGACGACGGGGTGCAGCCCCGTGAAGGACAGCCCGGCCGCCATGGTCAGGGCGTGCTGCTCGGCGATGCCGACGTCGAAGGTGCGCTCGGGGAAGTGGGCGCAGAAGTCCCGCAGCCCGACCGGGATCATCATCGCGGCGGTGATCGCCACGACGTCGGGCCGTTCCTCGCCGATGCGCACCATCTCGTCGCTGAACTCGTCGGTCCAGCTGCGCCCGGCGATCTCGAGCGGCAGGCCCGTCTCGGGGTTGATGACCCCCACGGCGTGGAACTGGTCGGCCTCGTCGGTGATGGCGGGGTCGTAGCCGCGGCCCTTCTGGGTCAGCACGTGCACCAGCACCGGCCCGCCGAAGGCCCGTGCCTTGCGCAGCGCCGCCTCGATGGCCGGCTCGTCGTGGCCGTCGACCGGGCCGAGGTACTTCAGGCCGAGGTCCTCGAACAGGCCCTGCGGCGCGACGATGTCCTTGATGCCCTTCTTCACCCCGTGCAGGGTCTCGTACATCGCTCCGCCGACGACGGGGGTGCGGGCCAGGGTGTGCTTGCCCCAGTCGAGGAACCGCTCGTAGCCGCGTGTCGTGCGCAGCGTCGCCAGGTGGTCGGCGAGGCCGCCGCGGGTGGGGGCGTAGGAGCGCTCGTTGTCGTTGACGACGATGACGAGCGGCAGGTCGGGCTCGGCGGCGATGTTGTTGAGCGCCTCCCAGGCCATGCCACCGGTGAGGGCGCCGTCACCGATGACCGCGATCGTGTGCCGGTCGCGCTCGCCTGTCACGACACGGCCCGCGGCGATGCCGTGCGCCCAGGACAACGAGGCCGACGCGTGGGAGTTCTCGACGACGTCGTGCTCGGACTCCGCGCGGCTGGGGTAACCGGACAGCCCACCCTGGGTGCGCAGGCCGGTGAAGTCGCGGCGCCCGGTGAGCAGCTTGTGCACGTAGGACTGGTGGCCGGTGTCGAACACCACGGTGTCGTGCGGCGAGTCGAAGACGCGGTGGATGGCCATGGTGAGCTCGACGACCCCGAGGTTGGGCCCGAGGTGCCCGCCGGTGCGCGAGACCTCCTCGACGAGGAAGCGCCGGATCTCCCCGGCGAGGGCCGACATCTGGTCTGGGCGCAGGGACCTGAGGTCGTCGGGTCCCTCGATGCGCTCGAGCAGGCTCACCGGTGCCTACCTCCTGGATGTCGACGATGCAGCATGCGGACGAACCCCCCGAGTCTAGGCGCTCACTCGCCCTCCACCGGCACCCTCCCGGACTCCCCGACGGCTCCGGCACGACTCCTGCACGACTCCTGCACGACTCCTGCAGGGGCCCGGACGGTCCCCCTGCGGCGTCGTTCTATGCTCGCGGGGTGAAGGTCGTCATTGCGGGGGGAACGGGTCAGGTCGGGGGGATCCTGCGGCGTGCGCTGTCGACGCGCGGCCACGAGGTGGTGGTGCTGAGCAGGCATCCGGGGCTGCTGGAACCGGGCGTCAGGCACCTCGTGTGGGACGGCCGCACCCTCGGCGACTGGGCGGCGGAGGTCGACGGGTCCGACGCGGTGGTCAACCTCGCCGGTCGCACCGTCAGCTGTCGGTACACGGCGCAGAACCTGCGGCAGATGATGGACTCGCGCGTGGAGTCGACCCGCGTGGTGGGTGAGGCGATCGCCCGCGCGGCCGGCCCTCCGAGGGTGTGGCTGCAGATGAGCACCGCCACGATCTACGCCGACCGGCGCGACGCCGCGAACGACGAGGCCACCGGAGCTCTCGGCGGGAACGAGCCGGGAGTGCCCGGCTACTGGGAGTACAGCGTGCGCATCGCCCGGCGCTGGGAGGCGGCCCAGAGGGAAGCGGCGGTGCCGCTCACGCGCCGGGTGGCGCTGCGCTCCGCGATGGTGATGAGCCCGGACCACGGCGGTGTCTTCGACGTGTTGCTGCGGATGGCTCGGCTCGGGCTCGGCGGCCCCGTCGCCGGCGGCGGGCAGTACGTGTCCTGGATCCACGACCACGACTTCGTCGGTGCCGTCGAGCTGCTGCTGGACCGCGACGACCTCGACGGGCCGGTGAACCTGTGCGCGCCCGGGCCGGTGACGCAGCGCGACCTGATGCGTGTGCTGCGCCGGGCCTGGGGTCGCAGAGTGGGGCTCCCGGCCACCGCGTGGATGGCTGAGATCGGCGCCTGGGTGCTTCGGACCGACACCGAGCTGCTGCTGAAGAGCCGTCGGGTCGTTCCCGGTCGACTCCTGGAGGCCGGCTACGAGTTCGAGCACCCGCACTGGCCCGAGGCCGCCGAGGACCTCGTGGACCGAGTGCGCTCGCGCGCCCGCTGACTGACGCCGGGGCGTCACAGCTTCGGCACGAAGTCGAGGCCGCGCAGGGCGTCGAGCAGCAGCCCGGCGGCGCGCCGCGCCGACAGCAGCCGCACCCCCTCGCACTCGAGGTCGGCTAGCACCTGCGCGACACCCTCCGGCCCGATGTCGTCGACGAGGTCGACGCGTACCTCGCGGTAGGCCGAGCGCATCGCGTCGAGCTGGGCATCGAGATGGCGCACCGTGAACCACGCCAACGCCACCGGATGCCGACGCCAGGCCGGGTAGAGCCGATAGTCCGGCGGGCAGTGGTCGAGCAGCCAGGCACTGGCCCGGTGGTCCCACCCCCCCTCGCCCGGCGGCGGGACCCCGCGCGGCCAGCCGGGCGGACCACCGACCCCGCCGACCCCGCCGGCCCCCGCCGCGGAACGCCGCCCGGCCGGCGAGCCGGGGGTCCCGGTGCGCAGCGGAGGACCGCTCGCGGCCGTTGAGTCGAACACGTGTTCGATCATACGCGCTCGACCACATCGTGGACCGGTCGACTTGAGATAAGGCAGCGTTATACCTTTGATAAGCAATCACGACACTTCAACCTGGTGGGGACCCATGACGACGCATCCGACCGAGACCTCGACCGGGCGGGCCCTGCGCCCGCCGCGGGCCGGGCGCTCCAACGGTCAGTGGGCCGTCGACGGTCACGAGCCGCTCAACGCCAACGAGGCGTGGAAGCAGGAGGACGGCGGCCTCAACGTCCGGGACCGGATCGAGCAGGTCTACGCCAAGGAGGGCTTCGCCTCCATCCCGCCGCAGGACCTCAGCGGGCGCTTTCGCTGGTGGGGGCTCTACACCCAGCGCAAGCCCGGCATCGACGGTGGGCGCACCGCGCAGCTCGACGACACCGAGCTCTCCGACGAGTACTTCATGCTGCGGGTGCGCCTCGACGGCGGCGGCCTCACCCTGCGCCAGCTGCGGATGCTCGCCGACCTCAGCACCGAGTTCGCCCGTGGCACCGCGGACATCAGCGACCGGCAGAACATCCAGTACCACTGGATCCGCGTCGAGGACGTGCCCGAGATCTGGCGCCGCCTCGAGGACGTCGGCCTGCAGACCACCGGGGCCTGCGGCGACACCCCGCGCGTCATCCTCGGCAGCCCGCTCGCCGGCGTCGCCGCCGACGAGATCCTCGACCCGACCCCGACCATCGACGAGATCACCCGGCGCTTCGTCGGCGACCCCGAGCTGGCGAACCTGCCCCGCAAGTTCAAGTCCGCGATCACCGGGCACCCCAGCCTGGACGTCGTGCACGAGATCAACGACATCTCGCTCGTCGGTGTCGTGCACCCGCAGCTCGGTGCCGGCTACGACCTCTGGGTGGGCGGTGGGCTCTCGACCGCTCCGCGCCTGGCCGAGCGCCTCGGTGTCTTCGTGGCACCGGAGCAGGCCGCCGACGTGTGGCTCGGCGTCATCTCGATCTTCCGCGACCACGGCTACCGCCGGCTGCGAACCAAGGCACGCCTGAAGTTCCTCCTGGCCGAGTGGGGCGCAGCGAAGTTCCGCGAGGTGCTCGAGAACGAGTACCTCGGGCATGCCCTGCCGGACGGCCCTCCCCCGGCCCCGCCGACCGGGCCCGGTGACCACGTCGGGGTGCACCTGCAGAAGGACGGCAACCACTACGTCGGGGCGGCCCCGGTCGTGGGCCGCATCAGCGGCGACGTGCTCGCCGGGCTGGCCGACCTCATGGCCGCTGCAGGCACCGACCGGGTGCGGCTCACCCCGCACCAGAAGCTCGTGGTGCTCGATGTCGCCCCGGAGTCCCTCGACGACCTCGTCGCCGGACTCGAGTCCCTCGGGCTCTCGGTCTCCCCCAGCCCTTTCCGCCGCCACACCATGGCCTGCACCGGCATCGAGTTCTGCAAGCTCGCGATCGTCGAGACCAAGGCCACCGCTGCCACGGCGATCGCCGAGCTCGAGCGCCGCCTCGCCGACGTCACGGACCGGCTCGACACCCCGATCACGCTCAACGTCAACGGCTGCCCCAACTCGTGCGCCCGCATCCAGGTCGCCGACATCGGCCTCAAGGGCCAGATCGTCACACTCGACGGTGAGCAGGAGGCGGGCTTCCAGGTGCACCTCGGTGGCGGCCTCGCCTCCGCCGACCGCGACGAGGCCGGTCTGGGTCGCACCGTGCGTGGCCTGAAGGTCACTGCCGCCGACCTCCCCGACCTCGTCGAACGCCTCGTGCGCCGCTGGCTCGACCAGCGCGAGGCCGGCGAGACGTTCTCGAGCTGGGTCCACCGCGTCGACGAGGAGGAGCTGCGATGACCACCGACACCACCGCGACGACCACGGGCACCCGTGCAGCGCGCCGTGGCACCGACGAGCTGCGGGCGCTGGCGGAGCGGGGCGCTCGCGAGCTCGGGCCCGACGCCTCGGCGGACGAGGTGACGGCCTGGGCCGCGCGCACCTTCCCGGGCACCCTCGCCGTCGCGTGCAGCATGGCGGACGCCGTGCTGCCCGCGGTCGTCGCGAAGGCCGCCCCCGGCGTCGACGTGCTCTGCCTCGCCACCGGCTACCACTTCGCCGAGACGTTCGGCCCCCGGGCGCGGGTGGCCCGCGAGCTGGAC
>JBBQWX010000029.1:0-35171 GCA_038210185.1 Actinomycetales bacterium | reverse complement strand
CCACGCGGCGGCGGCGATCTTGCCCATCAGCTCGCGGGCGTCGACGGTCTCGATGACCGAGCCGTCCTTGCGCGAGGTGAGGCCGAACTCCTTGCCCTCCTCGACCGCACGCATGAACTCGTCGGTGACGCGGACAGAGTTGTTGGCGTTCTGGTACTGCACCGACACGATGTCCCTACCGCCGAGGTCCATGTCGAAGCCGGCGTCGCGCAGCGCGCGGATCTTGTCCTCTTCGCGCGCCTTGGTCTGCACGAACTCCTCGATGTCGGGGTGGTCGACGTCGAGGACGACCATCTTGGCCGCACGACGCGTGGCGCCACCCGACTTGATGGTGCCCGCGGACGCGTCGGCACCGCGCATGAAGGAGACCGGGCCCGAGGCCGTGCCACCGGAGGACAGCAGCTCCTTGGACGAGCGGATGCGCGACAGGTTCAGACCGGCACCGGAGCCGCCCTTGAAGATGAAGCCCTCCTCCTTGTACCAGTTGAGGATGGAGTCCATCGAGTCGTCGACGCTGAGGATGAAGCAGGCGCTGACCTGCTGGGGGCTGGCCGTGCCGACGTTGAACCAGACCGGCGAGTTGAAGCTGAACACCTGGTGCAGCAGGGCGTAGGTCAGCTCGTGCTCGAAGATCTCGGCGTCCTCGTCGGTGCCGAAGTAGTCGTGGTCCTTGCCGGCCTTGACGTAGGTCAGCACGACCCGGTCAATGAGCTGGCGCAGGCCGGTCTCACGGGCGTCGGTGCCGACCGCGCCGCGGAAGTACTTGGTCGTGACGATCGTGGAGGCGTTGACGCTCCAGAACTCGGGGAACTCGACGCCGCGCTGCTCGAAGATCGTCGCGCCGGTCTTCCAGTTCTGCTGCACGACGTCACGCTTCTGCCAGGTCACCTCGTCGTAGGGGTGCACGCCCGGTGTCGTGAAGATGCGCTCCACGGACACCCCCGTGGCGCGGGTGGACTTGCGAGCACCTGCACGTGCTCCTGCGGTCTCGGTCATGCGTTCCCTTCCTTCTGCCCCGTCGTGGGGGCCGTGGTGACCCGGTATCTGTCTGTTCTACTGCTGGGGTGTGACAGCGCCGCCGGACTGCGTGGCGTGCACCGCCGGGATGCCGGCCGGCTCCTCCCCGAGCGCGTCACGCTCGGCGCGCAGCAGGGTGATGGCCGACTCGAAGTCCTCGAGGCTGTCGAAGGCCTGGTAGACGGAGGCGAAGCGCAGGTAGGCGACCTCGTCGAGCTCGCGCAGCGGCTCGAGCACGGCCAGGCCGACCTCGTGCGCGTCGATCTCGGCGCTGCCCTGGCTGCGGATGGTCTCCTCGACCCGCTGGGCGAGCAGCGCCAGGTCGTCCTCGGTGACCGGGCGGCCCTGGCATGCCTTGCGGACCCCGACGAGCACCTTGGCGCGGCTGAACGGCTCGGTGGCTCCGGAACGCTTCACGACCGCCAGGCTCGCGGTCTCGACCGTGGTGAAGCGTCGCCCGCACTCGGGGCACTGGCGGCGCCGGCGGATGCTCGAGCCGTCGTCGGTGGCGCGCGAGTCCATGACCCGCGAGTCGGTGTGACGGCAGAACGGGCAGTGCATCTGGACCCCCTCGCAGGCATGGTTCGGCTCGCCGC
Organism: Actinomycetales bacterium; assembly: GCA_038210185.1. Lineage (GTDB taxonomy): Bacteria > Actinomycetota > Actinomycetes > Actinomycetales > Dermatophilaceae > Fodinibacter. The sequence continues at coordinate 33,558 of JBBQWX010000029.1, read as the reverse complement.
ATGTGGACGAGCCGGTGGACACTGGTGTTAACAACCTGTGGGTAACCCTGATTTCGTGTGCACAACATGTGGACGAACTACAGCGGTGTAACCACTAGATGTAGTGGTCATTGTGTCCCGATGTGACCCAGACCGCAAGCAGGTCGCGAGAGTTCGGCGCGCCGGGCATGTTTGCGCAGGTCAGAGCCCCGGATGCCGTGCCGTTGGGTCGCGCTCGGGCGTGTCGGTCGCGTTGCTGGGCACCACGTGTGGGACTCCAGTGGCCGAAGTGGCACCAGATCTGGGGTTCAGACGCCCGAGACGCGACCCCAGATGTGGGAACGGCCGCTGCGGGTGTCATGCGGGCGGCACGCGACGTCGCGGCTACTCCCCGGGGCAGGCGCTTTGGTGGACCAGCGCTGCGGTGACCATCCAGTGCCAGTCGGTGGCCGCAGCCCCGCCGCGGGCGCCGGCGCCGCACGCGCACTCCCAGCGCCAACGACCGAGCGCGTCGCACGCGACGGCCGGGTGGTGGCTGCGGCGGGCGGTCCGCCTGCGGGTCATGGTCCTCATGCCAGGAAAGAGGGCCGGAGGGCGGCCGCTGATACCTGCGCCCGGAGCCGAGTCAGGCTGAGGCAGTGGCGGATCGCGGCCCGGGGCGCCGACCCCCGACTCCTCCTACCGCCTCCGCGGCGCGGCCCTCGTCAGCGGGCCAGACGCACCTCGGCACCGAGCCGGGTCAGCTTGTCGGGGTTGCGCACGAAGTAGAGCGAGCCGACCACGCCGTCGACGACGTCGATGGTGATGACGCTGTCGACCACGCCGTCGATCGTCGCGACCAGGCCCGGCTGCCCGCCGACCAGCTCGACCCGCAGCACGACGTCGAGGTCGCGAGGGGTCACGGCATCCAGGAAGCGCAGCACCTTGTCGCGGCCGAGGATGGGGCGCAGCGCGGCCTTGCGCACGCCACCGCCGTCGGTGACGAGCACCACGTCGGGGGCGAGCACGTCGACGAGGGCCTGGAGGTCACCGGTGTCGGCGGCCACCCGGAACCGCTCGAGCACCGCCGCGTGCTCGCCGCGGTCGACGCGCCGGCGCGGGCGACGGGCGGCCACGTGCTCGCGCGCCCGGTGAGCGATCTGCCGCACCGCGGCCGGGCTGCGGTCGACCCCCGCGGCGATGTCGTCGTAGGGCACGTCGAACACCTCGCGCAGCACGAACACGGCGCGCTCGACCGGGGTCAGGGTCTGCAGCACGAGGAGCATCGCGGTCGACACGCTGTCGGCGAGCTCCACGTCATCCGCGACGTCGGCGACGGTGACGATCGGCTCGGGCAGCCACGGGCCGACGTAGGTCTCGCGCTGGCGCGACACGGTGCGGAAACGGTTGAGCGACAGCCGGATGACGACCCGCACCAGGTAGGCCCGCGGGTCGCGCACCGTGGTGGGGTCGACCCGCGACCACCGCAGCCACGCCTCCTGCACCACGTCCTCGGCATCCGCGGCGACCTCGAGCATCTCGTAGGCCACGGTGAACAGCAGCGGCCGCAGCGCCTCGAACTGCGCAGCGTCGGGGGCCTGGCTCATGCGTGCGAGGGTACGGCCAGCGGCAGCTCGCACACCTGCGAGAAGCCCTGCGCCTCGAGGCCGGCGGCGCTGTTGAACCGCGAGCGCATGTTCTCCAGCGCCACGAGCTGGGTGAGCTCGACGACGGCTCTGACGCCGATCGCCTGCTGCAGCCGCCGGCTCAGCTCGTCGGTGACGGTCGGCGGCGTCACGCTCATCGCCTCGGCGTACTCGAGCACGTCGCGCTCGAGCGGGGTGAACACGTCGGACTCGCGCCACCGCGGCACCTCGCGCACCTTGGACTCGTCCAGCCCCTCGTCGTGGGCGAGGAAGTAGCCGAAGTCGAGGCACCAGCTGCACCCGATGACGGCGGCGCCGGCCATCTGCGCGAACGACGCCAGGTGCGGGTCGAGGGCGTCCCACCTGGCGACCTTGCGCTCGAAGCCGAGCACGGCGTTCATGACCCTCCTGTGGTGCCAGAGGACGTGGGCGTTGTCGGGCACCTGGCCCCACGTGCGGCGCGAGTAGGCCTGCAGCAGGCGGGCGTAGGGGCCGCTCATCGTGGCCTTGGGGATGCGGTAGGTGCTGGGCACGGTGTCCTCCTGGTGTCGGGGTGGGCGGCCCGCGTGGCCGTCCACCCCTTCAGACACCGGCCGCGGCCCGGTTGTGACACCGGTGCCCCGACGTCGTGCGTCGTGTGCGGGCCTGGGCGGTACGGCCGTTGGAACCGCGGGTACGTCGCACGAGGTCGGGGTTGGGCGGATGCCGTGCGCCTCCTGTGTCGGTGGGTGGTGGTTGGGTGGGTGGATGGCCACGACGAAGGGCAGCAGCGCCGGGCCCACGACCGCATCCGAGGGCTCGTGGGAGACGCACCCGGTGACGCCAGACCGGTTCGAGCACTTCGCCGACGTCATCAACCCCAACCGCCGGGCCGAGTCGTGCTGGTGCCTGTCGCACCGGCTGCCGGTCGCGGAGATCCGCGAGCTCGGGGGCGACGGCCCCGACTCGCGCGAGCGGGCGATGCGCGCCCTGTGCGAGCGCGAGCACCCGCCGGGCGTCGTCACCTACCTCGACGGCACGCCGGTGGGCTGGTGCAACATCGGGCCGCGCTCGCAGATCCCGCGCCTGGTGCGCTCGACGCTGATCCTGCCGACCGACGACCTGCCGGTGTGGAGCATCGTCTGCCTCGTGGTGCGGGGTGGGCACCGTCGCAAGGGGGTGGTCGGGCACCTGATCGAGGGGGCGGTCGCCTACGCCGCGGCCAACGGCGCGCCGGCGGTGGAGGCACACCCGGTCGACCCCCCGGGCCGGATGGACACCACGATGGCCTTCGTCGGCACCCGCTCGATGTTCGAGAAGGCAGGGTTCGAGGTGGTCGGCACGACGGATGCCGTGGCGAGCAGGATGCCGCGGATCGTCATGCGCCGCACCCTGACCTGACCGACCCTCCGCACTCGGGTGCTCAGCCGGCTGCCCCGGCGACCACCTGAGCACCCGAGGCTGCGGGCGTCATCCCTCGTGTACGGTGATGACGATGTTGCCGAGCTTCTGACCGGTCTCGGCGTAGCGGTAGGCCTGCACGACGTCCTCGAGCGGGTAGGTGGTGGGGTCGAGCAGGGGGGTGAACGCGCCACTGGCCAGACGTGAACGGAGGTGCTCGAGCACCTCAGGCGTCGCCATGGGGAAGGGGAATACCACGCGGCGTCCGCGGCCGAGCTTGGTGAGCAGGGGCAGTGCGAGGTTCTGCCCGAACGGCCCGAGGTCGCTCGACACGTAGACCCCGTCGGAGGTGAGGAGCCGGCGGCAGTCCCCGAAGGTACTCTTGCCGACCATGTCGAGCACGACGTCGACGGTCTCGTCGATGCGGGTGAAGTCCTCGGCCTCGGCGTCGACAACGCGGTGGGCGCCGAGGCCGCGCACCAGCTCGACGTGTGCCGTGGGAGCGGTCGCGATGACGTGGGCACCGAGGTCGACCAGCAGCTGCACGGCGGCCGAGCCGATCGCCCCGGTCGCGCCGTGCACGAGAACCCGGTCGCCCGGCTGCACCCCGGCCCTGCGGATGCTGCTCAGGGCGTAGTGACCGCCCTCGGTCGCTGCGGCGGCATGGGCCCAGTCAATGCCCTCTGGCACCAGTGCCACGAGGGAGGACTCGGCGACCGCGACCAGCTCCGCGTGGGCGCCGAAGCGCCCCTCGGCGTACCCGAACACCCGGTCGCCGGGGGCGAATCGGGCCACGTGCGGGCCGACCCGCTCGACGACGCCGGCGTACTCGGTGCCCCACACCGCGACCTTCGGCCCACGCCAGCCGGTGAAGTTGCGAAGGACGAAGGGCGAGGCCGCACGGTAGCCGCAGTCGGTGCGGTTGACCGTGGTCGCGTGCACCCGCACGAGCAGGTCGTCGGGGGCGACCTCGGGACCCGGGGCATCAGGGAGCACGCGGACGACCTCGGGTGGGCCGTACCTCGTGCTCACCGCGGCCCTCATCCCCCGGACGCTACTCCTCGAGGAGGCGGGCCCCGGTGTGCGGCGGTCGCGCGGCACTCGCGGGCGCGCGGCATCCGGACGGGGTCGCCCCCGCGCCTCCACCTGGCGACCAACCTGGCGAAGTCAGGAGCACTTCGCGGGCTCAGGGCCGTATAGGGTCCTGACTCGGCGGAGTGCTCCTGACTTCGCCAAAGAGCGGGACGGGGCGCGGTCGCGTGCGTACGGCAGCCGGGCTCAGAGCCGTTCGCTCAGAGCTCCGGGCCCTTGGCGCGCAGCTTGTCGACCTCGGACATCTTCACGCGCAGCTCGGCGAGCCAGGTGTCGGCGTGCTCGCCGACGACCCGGACCGACCAGGCGAGGGCGTCGCTGCGGGAGCGGGCGACGCCGGCGTCGACGAGGGTGTCGAGCACGGCCCGCTCGGGCTGGCGCAGCCGGGTCATGACCGGCACGGCCAGGTGGGTGAACGGCGCGGTGGTCTCACCGACGCGGGCTCCCCACGAGACGGTGCGCTGGTAGCGGCCTTGGGCCTCCTGCGCGATCGCGATCCGCTGCTCGCGGGTCTCGGCACGGAAGCGGCTGATACGCCCTTCGGCCTCGGCTGCGTCGGTGCCGGCGTCGACACCGGTCAGGGTGCCGATGACGGTGATCTCCTCGCGGTCGACGGTGACGTCGACGTCGACGAACCAGCCCTCGGGCAGCCGCCCGGTGAACCACTTCTTGGCGTCGTCGGCGCTGGGCAGGTCGCCCTGCTGCCAGCCGCCGGCCCGGCCGAAACCGCGCCCGCGGCGCATGCCCTCGGGGCCGCCACCGGGGCCGGGTCGCCCGCCGCGAGGGCCTCGGCCGGGGCCGCGTCCGCCGCGGGAACCACCACCGCGGGGGGTGAGGTCGTCGTCGGTCGGGGAGTCGTGGTGATGGGGTGCGTGTGGGTGTCGCATGATTCTCTCCTTACAGTGATTACTTGATTACATCACTGAACAACGCGGTGATGCAACGTCCTGTTCCCCGCGGTGTGGGGCTCGGCGCACCGGCCACCGCTGCGCAACGGTGCGTCGGTCCCGGCCGCCACCGTTTAGGACTTGACCCGACGCCGGACGGTCGGCTGGTCGGCTGGTCGGCCGAACGGACGAGCCCGCATCGGCCGCTCCGGTGCTCCTGGCCACCGCACGGCCCGAACTGCGCCGATTCCCACCGCGCATCACCCCGGCCGCGCAGACTTGCCTCATCAGTACACGCCGCCGGGGCACCGCCCGCCTTCGTCACCACCCGGTGGTCCGCTGCGAAGGCATGGGCGGGTGGCAGTGCCGCTGCGGATGTGGCGCTCGTGGGTTCTCCTTCCCACGTGGCTGACACGGAGCACTGACCGCCGCACTCGTCCACCAGAGCCGGGGTGCCGGGGAGTAAACGTACGGCCCGGGGGCACAGAGGGTCTCCCGGGTCGTATGTCGTCGCGCGAATGGTTGCTCGCGCGGCGACGCGTCGCCCTTGGGGGCGCCCGAACACGGGGCACGCGCCCGCCGTGCACGGCGGGCGCGGCCCCGCTGTTGCGCGTCCGGGGGCAGGTTCAGTTCCAGCCCGCCCTGACATGCGCCAGCCCTGACGTGCGCAGTCGCGCCGGTGCTCGTCGGCGGCCGGTGCGACGATGTGCCGGTGAGCGCTCACCCCCTCGACCGCGTGCACCGGCGTCGCCTGGCCACCCAGCGGCTGTCCTCTGCCGGGTTGGCGAGCGGGGCCGACGTCGTGCGGCTGCTCGGGTGCGTGCAGTCGCAGGACGCGCCGTTGGCCGCGTGGTCGCTGGCGCAGCGGATGAGGCCCGGAACGACGTATGCCGGTGTGCTCGCCGAGCAGTCGGCCGGCGGTTGGCTTCGCACCCATGTGCTGCGCCCCACCTGGCACCTGCTCGCCCCGGAGGACCTGCGCTGGATGCAGGGCGCCACCGGGCCACGAGTCGAAGCCAGTCTGGCCGGCTTCAACCTGCGGTTGGGGCTCACACCAGCCGTGATCACGACCGCGCGGACGGTGCTCGAGTCGCTGCTGGCCGGCCCGACCCCCCACACCCGCCGCGAGGTGCGCGTCGCGTTCGACGCCGTCGGGCTGCCCACCGAGGTGCAGCCCCTGGCGCACCTGCTGATTCTCGCCGAGATGCGCGCCGTCATCTGCTCGGGGCCACCGCGCGGCACGGAGCACACCTACGTGCTGGTCGACGAGGTGGTGCGGCCCGGGCCGAGCGACCTGTTCGTCGAGGAGGATGCCCGGCGCGAGCTCACCCGGCGCTTCGTGACCGGGCACGGCCCGGCATCCGATCGTGACCTGGCCCGCTGGTCGACCCTGACACTCGGCCAGATCCGCAGCGCCCTGGCCGATCTCGGAGCGGTGTTTGAGCGCATCGAGGTCGACGGCCACGAGCTGTGGTTCGACCCCCGGGTGTCGGCCCGCACCACGCGTGCGCACGCGGCCTACCTGCTGCCGACCTTCGACGAGGTCTGCCTGACGTACGCGGCCACGGGCTTCCCGAGGCGCAACCCGGACGCCTCGCGGCAGCGGCTGCTCTCGGAGGCCGGCGGCGGCATCGTCGTGGTGGAGGGCGAGGACGTCGGCATCTGGAAGCGGGCCGTCACCGCGAAGGACGTGCGCGTGACGGTGTGGCCCGACCTGCCCCTGGACGGCGCCGACCGGGAGGCCGTCGGCGAGGCGGCACAGTCGCTGGCCACCTTCCTCGATCGCCCCCTGGACCTGGCCTTCGCCTGAGCCGACATGCCCCGCTGAGGGCCTGGGCCCGCGCACCCTCACACCCGCGGCACCGCGCACCACGTCGCACCATGGCTCAGCACGAAGGGCGCCGCACCCCTGCACGGGGGCGACGCCCTTCGGCGTCTGAGTCGGGTCGAAGGACTCAGGTCGGTGGGACCGGCGCCGGGCCCTTGCGGACCCGCGCCAGTCGTGCGGTCAGGACCGCGGGATGACGAGCTGCTGCCCGGCGCTGACCTGGGCGGTGCTCATGTTGTTGGCGAGCTGGATGGCGAGGATGCCGTCGCTGATCGACAGGTCGGGGAGCTCGGCGGCGGCGATCTCGGAGAGGGTCAGCCCGGCCGGGACGGTGAGGATGCGCGGTGGCTCGACGGCACCGGCGCCACGCACGCCGATCAGTCCGAGGACCGCTGCGAGGGCGACGGCCAGGCCCGTCAGGGCCAGCCGACCGCGGCGCGTGATGCGGACCGGGACGGCCACCGACGGCTGACCCGCTCCGCCCGGCAGGACGACGAGCTGCGGACGCCGTGGTCCTGCCGAACCGACGAACCCGAGGTCGGTGGGGCTCCACTGCAGTGCGCTCATGCTCTCCTCCATCCCGGCGGCCAGGGCCACCGTCGAACCTGTGTTCGATAGAACGTCTGTACGAGTTGTAGCACGGTTGTTCGAGCCGTTCAAGACACGCCTCGAAGAAATGTTTGAAATGTGTGTACGAGACTCGTAGACTGTCCTCATGCCGGTAAGCCTGCTGAGCACCACTGACAGTCGGGCTGACCTGCAAAAAGACCCGGGCTTCACCGAGACCCGGCGAAGGAATGCTGCATCAGCGCAGGGATGACACCGAAGGGGTCGACATGGCACGTCCGAGGAACGCCGACATCCACGAGATGCCCGACCGTGGCGACGGCGGGGCGCTCACGCACCGCCAGCGCAAGGTGCTCGAGGTCATCCGCAACTCGATCGACCGGCGCGGCTACCCGCCGAGCATGCGCGAGATCGGCGACGCCGTCGGCCTGACCTCCCCCAGCTCGGTGGCCCACCAGCTCTCCGCCCTGGAGCGGAAGGGCTACCTGCGCCGCGACCCCAACCGGCCGCGCGCCATTGAGGTCATCTCGCCCGACACCGCGAGCGACGAGCCCGGCTACCGCGGCGCCGCCGATCACGACGACGTCGACGTCACCGGCATCAACGACCAGCGGCCCGAGGCGGCCTACGTGCCGGTGCTCGGCCAGATCGCCGCCGGCGTGCCGATCACCGCCGAGGAGGTCGTCGACGACGTCTTCCCACTCCCCCGCCAGATCGTCGGCGAGGGCTCGCTGTTCCTGCTCAGGGTCGTCGGCGACTCGATGGTCGACGCCGCCATCTGCGACGGCGACTGGGTGGTCGTGCGCCAGCAGCCCAGTGCCGACAACGGCGACATCGTCGCGGCGATGCTCGACAACGAGGCCACCGTCAAGACCTTCAAGCGCCGCGACGGCAAGGTCTGGCTGATGCCGCACAACCCCGCGTTCTCGCCCATCGACGGCGACCACGCGACCATCCTGGGCAAGGTGACCGCGGTGCTGCGCCGCATCTGACCGGCATCCCACACGCCGACGGGCCCGACGTCCATCCCGGACGTCGGGCCCTCTGCGCTGTCGGCGACCCGGGCCGGGTCAGTCGTCGCGGTCGCCGAGCCAGGCGAGCGCACGACGGCAGGATGCCGTGACCTCGCCGGCCAGCCCGGCCTCGTCCCACAGCTGCCACCACTCGTTGTCGCGTGAGCGCACGGCCCGGCGCAGCACCTGGCGTGCCTTCTCCACGAGCTCCTCGTCACCGGTGGGCAGCGGCGAGCCGGTCAGCCAGCCGGGAAGGTTGGGCTCGCCCACCGCAGCCTCGGGGTTGACCGAGGCCCCGACCGCGGCCGCGCCGGCCACGGCCTCGCTCATCTGCGTCGCCTCGACGTAGCCGGGCGCGAGCAGCACGTCGTCGAGGGCCTCGAGCACCCGATGACCCCGCTCGGCGGGCGAGAGCCCCGCCAGCTCGTCGAGGAAGTCGAGCGCGTCGTCGTTCTCGAACGGTCCGGACCCGATGGCTCCCATGGGGGCAGCGTATCGCCGCCGGAGGCTGCCCGGTCGCCGGGTCGTCTTCCACGTGCGCGGCCCGGCTGGAAGCGGCGCACCCGCTGCTACCCGCGCACCCGCTGCTACCCGCGCACCCGCTGCCACCACGCCGTGTCGACCCACCGGTCGAACTTGCGCCCCACCTCGCGCAGCATGCCGACCTGCTCGAACCCCAGCGCCGTGTGCAGCGCCTCGCTCGCGGCGTTCGGCTGGGCGATGACGGCCAGGCAGACGTGGATGCCGTCGGCGTCGACCCGGCGCAGCAGCTCGCTGTAGAGCGCGCGACCCAGCCCTGCGCCGCGGGCCTGCGGGGCAAGGTAGATGGACGTCTCGCGGGTGTCGTCGTACGCCGGGCGCGGTCGGTAGGTCGCGGCATAGGCCACGCCCACGACCCGGCCACCGTCGACGGCGACGACGACGTGATCGCCGCGGCGGGTGCTGGCGACGCGGTCGGCGAACAGCGCGGGTGGCTGTGGCTCGACGTCGAACGTGGCGACCGAGGTCAGCACCGCCTCGTTGTAGATCTCCGCGAGAGCCGGAAGGTCGGCGGCGGTGGCGCCGCGCAGCACGACATCCGCGGATGCCGTGCCGGAGCGCGCCGGCGGTGTCACCGCTGCGGTGGGGTCGGGCATCAGGCGGCGATTGCGGCGCGCACCACGGCACCGAGGGTCGGGGCGAGGGAGGCGTCGACCCGCAGGGTCATCAGGTCGTCGCCGCGGGTCGGGCCGCGGGTGACGCACAGCACCGGGATGCCGCGCCTGGCCGCGTGCCGCACGAACCGCAGCCCGGACATGACGGCGAGCGAGGAGCCGAGCACGAGCAGGGCGGGCGCGGCGTCGGTGAGGGCGTAGCAGGAGTCGACCCGCTCGCGCGGCACGGAACCGCCGAAGAAGACGACGTCGGGCTTGAGGGCGTCCCCGCCGCAGACGGTGCAGTGCGGCAGGTGGAAACCGGCGACGAGGTCGTCATCGAGCACGATGTCGCCGTCGGGGCGGATCTGGCTGCTCACCCGTGAGCCATCGGGCGCCTCGCCGCTGGCGAGCCGGTCGAACCCGGGGTTCGCCTCGGCCATCCGGGCCTGGAGCAGGTCGCGGTCGCACCGGTCGCCGCAGGTCAGGCAGAGCACCTCGGCCAGGCTGCCGTGCAGTTCGGTGACGTCGCGGCTGCCGGCGGCCTGGTGCCGACCGTCGACGTTCTGGGTGATCACCGGCCCGAGCACGCCGCGGCGCTGCAGGTCGGCGACGGCGCGGTGGGCGGCATTCGGCTCGGCGTTGCTGAACCGCTGCCAGCCGAGGAAGGACCGGGCCCAGTAGCGCTGCCGGGCCTCGCTGGAGCCGACGAACTCGCCGTGCTGCATCGGGGTCACGCGCCGGGAGCCGTCGGGGCCGCGGTAGTCGGGGATGCCGCTGTCGGTCGAGATGCCGGCACCGGTGAGCACGAGCGTGCCCGGGTGGGTGCCCAGGAGGGTGGCGAGCGCGTCGACGTCCGACATGCGCACGATCTTCCCATCCGAGGGCGACGTGGGGGTGCGCCGCGTCGAAGGTGCGGCCGGCAGCGGAAGGAGGCCGGACGGCATCCGGGCCCGTGGCCGACTTCCTGCGCCCTGACCTCACCCTGACCTCCCGCACCCAGCCCTCACCCCCCCGACCTCCCGCACGAGCCCAGTGGACCCGGCCGCCCGCATGACAGGGCGTGCCGACATCTGGTCTGGCGATAACGCAGCGTTATAGGATCCGCGCATGATCGACGCTGCGGGACTCCGGGTCATGAAGGCCATCTCCGACGAGGGCAGCTTCACCGCCGCCGCCGCCTCACTGGGCTACACCCAGCCCGCGATCTCGCAGATGGTGCGCCGCCTCGAGCAGCGCACGGGCACGGTGCTCGTCGAGCGGATCGGCCGCAACGTGCGGCTCACCGAGGCAGGCCAGGTGCTCGCCCGGCACGCCACCCCGGTGCTCGCGGCGCTGGACGCGGCCGAGGAGGAGGTGGCGGCCATCGCCGGACTGCGCAGCGGGCGGGTGCGGCTGATGGCGTTCCCGTCTGCCTCGGCCACGCTCGTGCCGCGGGCCCTGTCGTTGGTCAAGCAGCGCTTCCCCGATGTCAGCATCACCTTCACCGAGGCCGAGCCGCCTGAGAGCCTGGCCGCGCTCAAGGCCGGCGAGTGCGACCTGGCCGTGGCGTTCGCGTATGAGGGCACCGACCTCGGGCGCGGCGAGGAGGACCTCGACCAGTTCGTCATCACCCCGCTGCTCGACGACGAGGTGCGCCTGGCCGTACCCGAGGGGCACGCGGTGGCCCGCCAGGAGAACGCCGACCTCGCCGACCTCGCCGGTGAGCCGTGGATCGCCGGCTGCCCGCGCTGTCGCGGCCACCTGCTCCAGCTCACCCACAACGCCGGCTTCCGCCCCGACGTCGCGTACGAGACCGAGGACTACGTGGCGGTCATGGGCCTGGTCGCCGAAGGGCTCGGGGTAGCGCTCATCCCCGACCTCATCCTGCGCACGGTGCACCACAGTGACGTCGTGGCCCTGCCGATCACCCCGGCATCGCGCCGATCGATCATGGCCGTGACGACGCCGGACCTGCAGCGGGTGCCGGCCGTGAAGGCCACCCTCGACGCGCTCACCGAGAGCGCGAAGGGGCAGTCGACGGCACCGACGATCCGCAGTGCCGAGCCCGCCTTCTCGATCTGAAGCGGGGTGCCCGGTGCGCGGTGGAGCGCGCGGTCGGCACCCCTTGTCCTCGGGTGCCAACTGACGGGGGTGCCAGGGGCGCGATGGGCCGCGCGGTCGGCACCCCTTGGCAGGAGAAGCCGAGGGACGGCCCTGGCCACCTGAAGCCTCACCGCGACGTGACGACGGCCACCGACCCGTCGGCGCGCTGCACCACGGCGACGTCCCCGCGCTGGTCGGTGCGGTAGACGGCATACCCGTTGTGCCGCAACAGGTCGAGGTGTCGCGGTGAGGGGTGGCCGTAGTCGTTGTCCTTCCCCACGCTGATCATGGCGACCGGCGCGGCGACGGCAGCCATCAGCCCGGCGTCGAGGTTGGCGCTGCCGTGGTGCGGGGTCTTGACCACCTCGAAACCCGTTGCCGCAGAGGCCATCGACGGCTCGCGTCGCATGCGCAGCAGCAGGTCGTGGGCGGCTTCGCGTTCGACGTCGCCGAGCAGCAGGGCGTCAACGGTGCCGACCCGGGCCGCGAGCACGACGCTGGCGTTGTTGGGCACCGAGCCGTCGGCGATTCGCCGTGCCGGGCCCCAGACCGCGGCGGTGACGTCTCCGATGCCGAGCCGGTCGCCGGCGTGCAGCACCGCCACCGGGATGCCGTGTGCTCGCGCCAGTCGGTCGACCTGGTCGGCGGATGCGGCCGGCTCACGCACCGGGCTGACGAGCAGCTGGGCGACCGAGCGCCCGGCGACTGCCCCGCTGAGCCCGTCGACGTGGTCGGCGTGGAAGTGGGTGAGCACCACGGCGTCGAGCGTGGTGATGCCGAGGGACCCCAGGCACCGGTCAACCAGGGGCGGGTCGGGCCCGGTGTCGACGAGCACGGCGCGGTGCGGGCCGCTGCGAAGGACCACGGCGTCGCCCTGACCGACGTCGCAGGCGACCACCCGCCATCCCCCGGGAGGCCAGGTGACCGTGCGCGTCGGGACGAGTGCTGCGGCGACGAGCGCGGCCGTGCCGAGCACGAGCACCGGGTGGGCGGCGGCACCCGAGGCGAGGGCGCGACCGGTGAGCAGCACGGCCAGCGTGAGGGCCGCGAGGAGCAGCGCGCCCGGGGCGCGGTCGGGCCAGGGCAGGGTGCCACCGGGGACCTCGGCGAACCGGCGCGCGACCTGGGCGATGACCGTGGTCGGCACCACGCCGGCCCAGGCGACCAGCTCGGCGCCGCGGGCCCACACCACGGACGTCAGGGCCGCCGCGACCCCCGCCACCGTCGCCAGCGGCACCAGCGGCGCGGCGAGCAGGTTGGCGAGCACCCCGACCACGCTGACCGAACCCTGGAGCAGCACCACCAGGGGCGCGGTCATCGCCTGCGCCGCCACCGGGATGGCCAGCGCCGGCCCGAGGCCCGCGAGGCGCCGGGGCAGACGCGCACCGATGGCGTCGCCCCAGGGCCGGGTGAACAGGAGCAGCCCCAGGGTCGCGAGGGAGGACAGTGCGAAACCGAACGACCGCACAAGCCACGGGTCGAGCAGCAGCACCACGACGATCGCAGCCCCCAGCACGGGCGGCCCGGCCGAGCGCCGCGAGCGACTCAAGCCGATCAGCCCGATCGCGCCCATCGCGGCCGCACGCACCACGCTCGGCTCGGGGCGGGCGAGAACGACGAACCCGGCGAGGCCGGCGAGTGCCAGCACGGGGCGCCATCGCCGCGGCACCCCGGCGAGGACGCACAGCCCCAGGACGAGACCGGTGACCACGGCGACGTTGCTGCCGCTCACCGCGGTCAGGTGGGTCATGCCGGTGGCCCGCATCGCAGCGGTCAGGTCCTCGGGGGTGCGGCTGGTGTCGCCGATGACGAGCCCGGGCAGCAGGCCGCGGGCGTCAGCGGGGGCATCGTCGAGCGCGGAGCGCAGGCCGCGGCGCAGCCGCTCCGCCCCCGACGGCACGACGCCGGGCGGCGAGAGCACCCGCGGGGAGCCGCTCACCGCCAGGGTCGCCACCCGGTCGTCGGCGCGGTCGGTCGGGCCGAGCCGACCGCGCACCCGCACCGTGGACCGCCACGCCGGATCGGCGATCGCCGGGTCACCGGTGAGCAGCACCGGCGCGCTGGTCGGGCGCCGCACGCCGCGGGCGTCGAGCAGCACGACGGTCGCCTCACGCAGCACGACGGGTCGGTCGCCACGCCCCGCCAGCACGACCGGGTCGCCGGTGACGACCGCGACGGCCGTCACCGCCGCCCGTTCCGCCGCGAGGGCCTCGACCCCTCCGCGGGCCCTCAGGATGCCGTGCCCCGCCGCCGCGACCTGCAGTACCGCGACCAGAACGACGGTCAGAACGAGCGGGCGGAGCACCCCCGACCTCACCAGACGACGACGTAGCGGGGCGACACCTGCGAGCCCGGCCGTCACGGCGGTGAGGGTCGCCGCCATCGCGAGGTGCCCTGCGACCGGCTGGCCCAGCGCTGCTGCGGCCACGGCCCACGCCAGCACCGCTGGGCCGAGCAGCCGCAGGTCGGTCGCCGACCGCACGCGCCGCAGGTGGGTGGCCGACCGCACGCGCGGCAAGTCGGTCGCCGACCGCACGCGCGGTGGGTCGGCGCGACCCCGCGGCACCGGCTCCGACGCCGGCTCCCCCACGCGCGGTGGGTCGGCGCGACCCCGCGGCACCGGCTCCGACGCCGGCTCCCTCGCGCCCGGCTGCCCTGCCCGCGACGACTGCGACGGCCGGGTGACCCGTCGGCGCTGGAGTCGCGCATCGCGCCGGCTCACAGGGTCACCAGTGGGCTGAGCTGGGCGAGCAGCTTCTCGCCGATGCCGCTCACCTCACCCAGCTCGTCGACGCTGGCGAAGCGCCCGTGCGCAGCGCGCCAGTCGAGGATGCGCTGGGCCAGCACCGGCCCGACCCCGGGAAGCGTGTCGAGCGCGGCGAGGTCGGCGGTGTTCAGCGACACAGGCCCACCGCGGCCGCCGCCGGACGACCCGCCGGTGCCAGGCCCCCCGCCGCCCGCCCCGGTGCCCCCGGTGCCTCCAGCGCCGGCCAGCGGGTCGACCGGGTCGCCGGGCGCGGGCACCCGCACCTGTTCACCGTCGACGAGCACCCTCGCCAGGTTGAGCCGGCCGAGGTCGGCCTTCGCGTTGGCGCCCCCGGCGGCATCCACGGCGTCGGCCACCCGCGAGCCGGGCGGCAGCCGTTGCAGCCCGGGTCGACGCACCTGGCCGACGACATGGACGACGACGCCGGATGCCGTGGTCCCGCCGGCCGCCCCCGCCGATGCGGCGGCCCCGGACGGTGCCCCAAGCACCGGGGGTGAGCTGCCGGTGCTGCCGGTGCCGGTGCCGGTTCCCGTGCCCGGGGCGGGGCCTGTGCCCGGGGCGGGGCCTGTGCCCGGGGCGGTTCCCGTGCCCGGCCCGGGGGTGGTGGCACCGACCGGGACCGCACCGGCCGTGACCCCGGTCGGACCGGCGCGCGACCCACCGCCGGGAGCGATCACGGTGCCCCCATCGGCGGACTGCGCCCACGCCACCCGTAGCCCGAACACCGCCGCGGCCAACGCAGCGATGATGACGACCCCCACGACCGCCGCCCGGCTCGGCTGCCAGCGGGCCCCTACGAAAGCCCCCGGCAGCCGCACCCAGGCCCTTGGATGTGGTGTGCGCGAGTGCCGCCCACCGCGATCGCGTGCCGGGTCGTCAGGGTGGCCACCCACTTCGTCCGGGCCCCAGGCCTGCCCGCCGGGCCCCTGCTTCCCCGTGCCGCCCGGCAGCTGTCGGCCCGACTGTCCGCTCTGGCCGGCGGCACCGCGCCCGGTGCTGTCGAGCTCGAGCGCGGTGGGCACGTAGGAGCGCGGGCTCGCCCGTAACCGGGCCAGGGCCCGCGGGGAGAGTGGCTCGGAGGCGGGACGTCGCGGCATACGACGACGCTAGGAAGCCCAGCCGACCGGCTCACGACCTCGTCCGGATCTGTGGACGACCCGGCATCCGCACCGTGCCTGTGGATGGACGGCACCTCAGGTGGCTCAACACGTGAAGCATCCGGACCTCCCCACGGGTACTCCTTCTCCACGCACCGCTCGTTCTGCGCCACCGCCTCGCCCTGCGCCACCGCCTCGCCCTGCGCCACCGCTCGTCCTGCGCCACCGCGGCGCCGGAGCCGCGAAGACCGCCGGCCGCGCCACCCCGCGCACGCCCCACCCCCGCGGCCCCGGTCAGGCCAGGCAGGCCCCGGTCAAGCCAGGCGCCGCCGCCACCAGGCGACGATGTTGCGGCGGTGCCGTGAGAGCACGAGCACGGCCAGCGTCACGAGCCAGGCCCCGACGACCGGTGCCACGAACGGCACCGCCCCCAGCGCGGCCAGCACCCCGACCACACCGACCAGCCCCATCGTCACCACCGACGCCTCCCCGACGAACGGCACGACGATCTTGACCAGCCCGAACGCGACCAAGGCACCCAGACCCACCAGCGGCTCCACCGCCAGGACGGTTCCGAGCGCGGAGGCCACCCCCTTGCCCCCGCGCCCCCGCAGGAACGGCGAGAACGCGTGCCCGAGCACCACCGCGAACCCGGCCACGAGCGCGGGAAGCGTGCCCATCGTCCGCAGCACCACCAGCGTCGGCAGGTAGGCCTTGAGCACGTCGAGCACGAGAACCAGGGCGCCCCACTTGCGACCGAGCACCCGCCCCGCGTTCGTCGCCCCGGGGTTGCCCGAACCGGACCCCCGCAGGTCACTGCCCAGCGCCCGAGCCAGCAGCGTCGCCGGGTTGACCGAGCCGATGAAGAAGCAGACGACCGCGGCGACTGCGACCTCGACGACTGCGACGTCGACGACCCCGAAGAGGACCACCGCTCAGCCCTCCGGGGCCGGCACGATCCGGGGCACCACGGCCACCGCCAGCGTGCCCGGCCCCACATGGGCCCCGACCACGGCGCCGAGCTCGACGACCCGCACCCCGACGTCGCCGCCGAGCCGGGCCCGCAGCCGCTCGGCCAACCGGTCGGCCCGCTCCCGGGAGTCGAGGTGGTGGACGGCCACGTCCACCCCCGACACCCCGCCAGGGCGCCGCGAGGCGGCCTCGAACGCGAGGTCCTCGAGCCGGGCGATCGCCCGCGACGACGTGCGCACCCGTTCCAGCGGCACGATGTGCCCGTCGCGCAGACCGAGGATCGGTTTGATCGACAGCGCCGACCCCAATAGGGCGCCCGCCTTGCCGATCCGCCCACCGCGGCGCAGATACTCCAGGGTGTCGACGTAGAAGATGGCGGTGGATGCCGCGCACGTCGCGCGGACGGCATCCGCCACCTCGGCGGCCGCCGCCCCGCCGGCGGCCAGCCGCGCACCGGCGAGCACGGCGTACCCCATCACCATGCCCATGGCGCGCGAGTCGACGACCGTAACCGGGACCGGTGACTCCTCGGCAGCGATCGTGGCGCCCCCGATGGTGCTCGACATCTCGCCGGAGATGTGGACCGAGACCACCGAGTCGGCCCCGGCCGCCGCAGCCGCGCGGTACGCCGCCAGGAAGGCCGCCGGGGCGGGCCGCGAGGTCGAGACCGGGGTGAACGAGCGCAGCGCGGCGGCCACGGCGGCGGGGCCGATGTCGACACCCTCGGCGTGCTCGGTGCCCCCCACGACCACGTGCAACGGCACGACGTGCACGGGCAGGCCCTCGAGCAGGTCAGGCGGGAGGTAGGCCGTGGAGTCGGTGACGAGGGCAGTGCTCACTCGAGCAGGCTAGTGCTCACCGCCGCCGCGCCCAGCATCCGCCGCCGCGCCCAGCATCCGCCGCCGCGCCCGGCATCCGCCGCTCGCACGTGGGAAGCGCGCGGCGCACCCCTCACGCGTTCTGCCGGGCCGCGAGCTTGGCCGCCCGCTGTTCGCGCTTCTCGACGAACTTGGCCGCCTCCGCGTCGAGCGCCTTGACCGCGGCCGCCAGCTCGTCGCGGGCGGCCTCGCCGTCGGCGTCGAGGCCCTCGAGCTCCCACACGCCCCACTGGCGCAGCAGCGGCGCGACGATGTCGTCGTGGTGGATGCGCAGGTCGTAGATGCCGGCCATCGCCATCTGCACCGCCTTGCGCCCGAACCCCGGGATGATCGAACCCGGCATCTGGAAGTCGACGACCTCGTCGGTGATCGCCCGCATCGTCTGGCTCGGGGTCAGCTCGAGCGCCGCGGCGACGATGTTGCGGTAGAAGATCATGTGCAGGTTCTCGTCCTTGGCGACCCGGGTGAGCAGCTTCTCGGCGATCGGCTCGTCGGTGAACTTGCCCGTGTTGCGGTGTGACACACGGGTGGCCAGCTCCTGGAACGAGACATAGGCGCACACGTTGAGCAGCGGCTTGTCGCCGGAGTCGTAGCCGGACTGCATCGTCTCCATCCGAGCCCGCTCGAGCTCGTCGGGGTCGACGCCGCGGGTGACGAGCAGGTAGTCGCGGATGCAGAACGCGTGCCGGCCCTCCTCGGCGGTCCACCGGTTGACCCAGGCCCCCCACGCGCTGTCGCGGCCGAACGCGCGCTCGATCTCGCGGTGGTAACTGGGCAGGTTGTCCTCGGTGAGCAGGTTCACCTCGAGCGCGGTGCGGGCGATCTGCGACAGCTGAGACTGGTCGACCGACCACGGGTCACCCCCCAGCTCCTTGAAGTCACGGCCCAGCGACCACGGCACGTACTCGTGCGGCATCCACTCGAGGGCGGTGTCGAGGTGCCGGTTGAGGTTGTCCTCGGCGACCGGCTCGAGCGCTGCGAGCAGCTGGGCGGTGTCGAGATCGGCCATTGGAGCTCTCCTCGGTGCGGGATGTGGCGGGGTCACGCCCTGAAGACCTCAGCCTGCACCCTCCCGGGCCGCGTGGACCAGCATCGGTGCACACATTCCGGATGCCGTTCAGTCCGCGCGCTCCTCCCCCGCTCGGCTCGGCGCCCGCGTCGGCGTTCCCCGCACGCACACGAGCAGCATCTCGACGTCGCGCTCCTCGGCCTTGAAGGTCACCTCGAGCCCGCCGTTCTCGCTGTCCTGCTTGAAGCGCCAGCCGTCGCGCGGCCGGATCGAGACGAGCGAGAGCTGTGACCCCTTGCACGACGCGACGACCGTGCCGCCGTCGGTGCTGAACGACGCGGTGCGCACCGCGACCTCCGGGGACGGCGACGCGGGCCCGCTCGTCGGCCCCGTCGTGGGGGGCTTCGGCGTCGAGCTCGTGGCAGGCCCGCCGGGGCTCGGGGCGTCGGCGGACGGGCGCGGACCGGTGCTGGCCGTCGGTGCGGGCCTCGTCGTGCCCGGCATCCGCGACGCGGGCACGGCCAGCGCCTCGGCTGCCGAGGCCCGCCCCACCCCACGCCCGGCCCGGTCGACCACGACGAAGGTGACCGCGGCGACGGCGAGCACGACGGCCAGCCAGCCCAGGGCCATCGCCAGGAGTGGGCGTCGTCCCATCGCCACGCGCGTCACACCCTCCCTGCTCTAGCGTGCCCACTGTGACACACGTACTGGTCATCGAGGACGACGCGGGGATTCGCTCCTCGCTCGTGCGGTCCCTGAACGACCGGGGCTACGCGGTGTCGAGCGCGCCGGCCGGCATGGCCGGGCTGCAACAGGCCCTCGACGAGCAGCCCGACCTCGTGCTGCTCGACCTCGGACTGCCCGATCTCGACGGGCACAGCCTGTTGACGATGCTGCGGGCCGTGCGCCGCACCCCGGTCATCATCGTGACCGCACGCGACGACGACCCCTCGGTGGTGCGCGCGCTCGATGCCGGAGCCGACGACTACGTGGTCAAGCCCTTCGGCATGGAGCAGCTCGACGCACGGATCCGGGCGGTGCTGCGGCGCACCGGGGCCGAGGCGAGCGACGAGCCGATCCGCGTGGGGGACCTCGTCGTCGACGCGGCCACCCGCGGCTGCACGCTCGCGGGGCGCGACCTCGAGCTCTCGCGCCTGGAGTTCGACCTGCTGCTGCTCCTCGCCCAGCGCCACGGGGAGGTCGTCACCAAGCGGGAGATCCTCGAGGAGGTGTGGAACCAGCCGTACGGCGGAGGTGAGCGCACCGTCGACGTGCACCTGTCGTGGCTGCGCCGCAAGCTCGGCGAGACGGCCGCTCATCCGGCGTACCTGCACAGCGTGCGCGGGGTCGGGGTCCGGCTCGCCCCGCCCTCGGACCCCGTCGCCGGCGACGGCTGATGGCCCGCCGGATCGCGTGGCTCGTGGCCGCCACGACCTCGGCGGTCGTCGTCGCGTTCATCGTGCCCCTGTGCTTCCTGGTGGCCAACCTCGCCGAGGACCGCGGGACGACGCGGGCCCGGGAACAGGCGCAGAGCGTCGCCACGCTGGTTGCCACCCTCGAGGACACCGGCACCCTCTCGCGCACCGTGGCCGACCTCAGCGCGCGCGGCCCGGCGGTCGTCGTCGTCGAGGAGGACGGAACGGTGCTGGGGTCGGACACGCCACTGGACGCCGACTCGGTCGCCTCGGTCGGGCGGGCCCGCACCGACCAGGCCGCGTTCACCTCGCGCGAGGACCACGGGCTGGATGCCGTGGTGCCGGTCGCGACGGCACGCGGGCTGGAGGTGGTGCTCGCCAGCGTGCCGGCGTCCGAGCTGCGGGCCGGCGTGTGGAGCGCCTGGGCGGCGATCGTGGCGCTGGGCCTGGGGCTGGTCGCCGCCTCCGTCGCGGTGGCACTGTGGCTCGGACGCCGCACCAGTGTCCCCGTGACCGAGGTCGCCGCGGTGGCCCACCGGCTGCGCGAGGGCGACTCGACGGCACGAGCCGTGCCCGGGGGCCCGCCCGAGACCGCCGAGCTCGGCCGGTCGCTCAACGCGCTGGCGGACCGGATCCACGAGCTCGTGGCGGCCGAGCGCGAGCACGTGGCCGACCTCGGGCACCGGCTGCGCACCCCCGTGACGGCCCTGCGGCTCGACACCGACCTCGTCGAGGACGACGAGGTGGCGCGCCGGCTGCGTGGCCACGTGGAGGACCTGCAGCGCAGCATCGACGACGTGGTGCACGAGGCGCGCCGGTCGGTGCGCGACGAGCTGCCCGGCAGCACCGAGGTCGCCCCGGTGGTGGCCGACCGGGTGGCCTTCTGGCTGCCGCTGGCCGAGGACCAGGACCGCCGCCTCGACCTCGTCGTCGAGGTGCGCACCGGCGGCGGGTCCCCCGTGGTCGCGCTGGCCCCCGACGACCTCGGCGAGCTCGTCGACACCCTGCTCGACAACGTCTTCGCCCACACCCCCGACGGCACCGACGCCCGGGTGCTGGTGCGCACGCGAGGTGACGAGGTGGTCGTCGTCGTCGAGGACGACGGCCCGGGGATGCCGCAGCCCTACCTCGGGCGCGGTCACAGCGCCGCCGGGTCGACCGGGCTGGGGCTGGCCATCGTGCACCGGATCGCCGACGCTGCCGGCGGCTCGGTCGAGCTCGGCCCGTCGCCCCCGGGTGGCCTGCAGGTCACCGTGCACCTGCCGACCCAGCAGGACGCCCGGGAACCGCGCCGCTCGGGGCTGGTGGACACCGGCCGCTGAGTGGGTACCCGGGACCGGCATCCGGCATCCGTCCTCGGGCCGGCCAGGGAGCACGACTGGGGTCCGGCGCTGCCACTCAGTCCTCGTCCTCGTCCTCGTCGTCCTCGTCCTCCTCTGCCGGCTGCGCGGGAACGGCAGCGGCGGGGGTCGTGCCGCGCGGGGCGGTGGTCTGCGCCTGGGGGGTGTCCTGCACGACCACGGTCGGCCCCGGCTTCGCGGTGACGCACACCCCCTTCTTGAGCACAGCTGGGGCCACGCAGTCGGCGAGCTGGGTGACGGTGGAGGTCGGCACCGGCGCGAACGTCGGGGAGACCGGTGCGGCGGCCTGACCCAGGTCGTTGGGGCCGACGGTGGCGTAGATGGACAGCGCGGCGGCGGCTCCGACCAGGGTGCCGATACTGACGGCGCGAACGAGGGACACGGGGACCTCCGGGGCTGGGACGAGCAGGGCAGGGGGTGCTGCGGGGGACGCGCCGCCACCGAGGGGCGCCCACCAACGGCGGAACGTGACCGATCGTGCCGGGTGCCCCGTCAAGGCCGGGTCGTCGCCGCCTCAAGATCGGGTCAAGCCCGCCGGTGCTCCTTGACCCGTTCTTGACGGGTCGATGAGGCGCGCTTGTCGTGGTGACCGCGAGAGTCGTCACTGGCACCTGAGCCCGGTGTGCCGTCAACCGATGAGAGGACCCGCCCCCGTGAGAGCCCTGCTGAGCACCGGTCAGCGAAACCGGTCACGCGTCGTGCTCGCCGTGCTGAGCGGAACGCTCGCCGCCGCCACCGCGGCCGGAACCGGGGTGGCCACCGCGATGGCCGCCCAGGAGAGCGCGCGCGACAACGCCGTCAAGGCCGCCGAGAAGGCCGCCGCCGACGCCGCAGCCGCCAAGACCCATCACGACGCGCTCGTGAAGTGGGCGAAGGAGAACCCGACCGTCGTGACCAAGGACCGCCCGACCAAGACCGTCGTCGGTCCCCGGGTGCTCGCCAAGGCGTCGTCGTCCGGCAGCGCGAAGGTCGGCGGCAGCAGCTCGCGGTCGGGCACGAGCTCGTCCTCGGGGGGCACGAGCCGCCCGAAGCCCCCGCCGCCGCCGCCTGCGAGCGCCGGTTCGTGAGCACCGTGGTCCACGAGCCGCCGACGGTGGCCACCGTCGACCGGGACGGGGGCGCCTCGTCGTGGCGTGCCCTCGGCACCTACGTCGAGCTGCGCACCGCGCCGGATGCCGTCGAGGACGCCACGGCGTTGGCCGCCGACGTGCTGCACGAGGTCGACCTCGCGTGCAGCCGGTTCCGTGACGACAGTGACCTGATGCGCGCCAACCGCGGCGCGGGCACACCCGTCGAGGTCTCCCCCGTGCTCCTCGGGGCGGTGCGGGTGGCCCTGGAGGCCGCTGCCGAGACCGACGGGCTGGTCGACCCGCTGCTCGGTGACCTGCTCTCGGCCGCCGGATACGACCGCACCTTCGCCCTGGTCCCCGCTGACGACCCGACACCGGCAGCGCTCCCGGTGCGGGGTGGGTCGTGGAACCAGGTGGAGCTCACCGAGACCACCGTCACCGTGCCCCGGGGCGCGGCGCTCGACCTCGGCGCCACCGGCAAGGCCTTCGCCGCCGACCTCGTGGCGCTCAGCATCGCCGACGCCCTCGACGTGCCGGCGCTGGTCGGCGTCGGCGGCGACCTGCGAGTGGCCGCCCCCGACGACACGGCCCGAGACCACCTGGTCGTGGTTGGCCACAGTCGCGCCGACCTCGACGCCGGTGGCCCGAGCACCCGGGTACACCTGGGCTCGGGCGGGCTGGCGACCTCGAGCGTCTCGGCGCGGCGCTGGCGCCGGGGAGGCCGGCAGTGGCACCACCTCGTCGACCCGCGCACCGGCCTGCCCACGCAGGGCCCGCTGCGCACCGTGACGGCGCTGGGCCGCACCGCCGCGGCCGCGAACGCCGCGACGACGGCATCCATCGTGCTCGGTGACGCCGCCCACGCCTGGCTCGTCGAGCGGCGGGTCGCGGCGCGACTCGTCGGCCACGACGGCTCCGTGACCCACACCCCCGCCTGGCTGCTGGCCGGCATCGAGGAGAACTCATGACGTCCCCCCTGCTCTGGTACCTCAACCGCGGCACCGGCGTGGTGCTGCTCGTCGTCTTCACGGCGACCGTGGTGCTCGGCGTGCTCGCCACCGGCCGGTCGGCGACCCCGCTCTGGCCCCGGTTCGTCACCCAGGGCCTGCACCGGGCCCTGTCAGCGCTGTCGGTCTTCATGCTGATCGCGCACGTCCTGAGCGCGGTGGTCGACTCGTACGTCGACATCCGGTGGTGGCAGGCGTTCATCCCGTTCGGCGCGACGTACGAGCCGTTGTGGATGGCCTTGGGCGCCATCTCGCTCGACCTGCTCGCCGTCGTCATCGCCACCTCGCTGGCGCGTGCCAGGCTGCCGCACCGGGTCTGGTTCGTCGTGCACCTGACCACGTACGCCGCCTGGGCGTCGGCGGTGGTGCACGGGGTGTTCATCGGCACCGACTCCGCGGAGGGCTGGATGGTGGCGATCAACGTCGGCTGCGTCGCGGCGGTCGGGTTGGCCGTGCTGGCCCGGCTCGTCGCCGTCGCGCGGGGGCTGCGACACAACCGCAGGACCCACACGGCCACGGCCCTGGGCCAGCGCCCCACGGGCACCGATCGGTCGGCCCGACACGGCGCGGACGCCCCGGTGCCCGCTCGCAGCTCCGGAGGTGCTTCATGATCTACCCCCCGGTCAGCGTCGACGTCCACCGCGGCGGCCCACTGCTGCTCTCCGGCATCGAGCGTGGCCCGGGCCTGACCGCCCACCGCGCCCGGCTGGGCGCCCTGCCCGAACCGGGCGGTGAGGCCCTCGTGGGCCTCCTGAACGAGGTGGGCGTGCGCGGCCGTGGCGGCGCGGGGTTCCCGCTCGCCCGCAAGCTGCAGACCGTGATCCACTCCGGGGGCTCGCGCCCCGGTGTGACCAGCCGCCGGCCGTTCGTCGTCGTCAACGCGGCCGAGGGTGAGCCGGCCAGCGCCAAGGACAGCGCGCTGCTCGACGTCGCGCCGCACCTCGTGCTCGACGGTGCGGTCATCGCGGCCCGCGCGATCGGGGCACGCGAGATCCATCTGGTCTCCTCCGAGGACCGGCCCTGGGTCGCGGCGGCCGTGCATCGGGCCATCGCGGAACGTGACGACGACCCCATCCGCTTCGTCCAGCACGTGGCCGCGTCGCGGTTCGTCTCCGGTCAGTCCCGCGCGCTCATCGAGCTGATGGCCGGGCGCCCCGGCCTGCCGGTGACGTCCTGGGCCCCCGAGGCCGTCGCCGGCCACCGACGCCGCCCGACGTTGCTTTCGAATGCCGAGTCCTTCGCCCACCTCGCGGCGGTCGTGCTCTGGGGCGTCGACGGGTACGCCGCCCACGGCACCCCTGCAGAGCCGGGCACCAGCCTGCTGACGCTCACCACACCGCCGGGCCACGACGGGGCGTTCACCGACGTGCACGTCGTCGAGGTCGAGCACGGCGCGGATGCCGCGAGCGTGCTCGACGCCGCCGCGCTGGCCGCTCCCCTGCTCGTCGGGGGGTTCTCCGGCTCGTGGGTGCACCCGGACCACGTGCCCCAGCTGCGCTGGTCGAACGCGGTGCTCGGCGAGGTCGGAGCCCGGCTCGGTGCCGGCGCGCTGCTCTCGCTGAGCGACGGGTCGTGCCCGGTGTCGGAGACCGCCCGCTACACCGACTACCTGGCCGGTGAGTCGGCCGGTCGGTGCGGGCCGTGCCGCAACGGGCTGCCCGCGCTGTCGGATGAGATGCGTGGGCTGGCCGACGGCGCCGACACGCGACGGCGGCTGCGCGAGCTCGCCGGGCTGGTCACCGGTCGCGGCGCGTGCGCCCACCCCGACGGCACCGCACGGCTCGTCGGTTCGCTGCTGACCACCCTCGAGGGCCACGTCGAGGCGCACCTGGACGGCGACTGCGGGTGCGCGATGACGCGCGACCAGCGGCAACACCTGGCCACGCGATCCCGGGTGGTGCTGCGATGAGCCCGCGCGAGAGCGTTCTCAAGGTCGACTGGCCGCAGTGCCGTGCCCGGGGACTGTGCGCGGAGCTGCTGCCCGAGCGGATCCGGGTCGACGAGTGGGGCTACCCCGTCGTGTTCGGGCCGGTGCCGCGCGAGGAGGAGCGGCTCGCCCGGGAGGCGGTGTCCGCCTGCCCCCGGAGCGCCCTGCACCTGCTCACCACCTGACAGTGATGATGTAGGCGAGCCCCGGGGCGAGCGCTGCCCCCTGAAGTTCCCCAACCGCACCTGAACTTCCGCGACGTCACTGTGATGATGCAGAAGCTCAACCAGGTCGGGGAAGCTTCCCCGACCTGGTTGAGCTTTCCCGCCGTCACAGTGACGTCGGGGAAGTTCAGGCGATCCCGGCGGTTCGCGGATGCCGGGTGCGCGTCACCAGGGCAGCGGCGCCGACAGCTCGCGGGTGTCGTCGACCGGGGCCCAGCCCTGCTCGACGGTGTGCTCATAGGCCGCGCCCGGGCCGTCGGCGGCCAGCGTGGCCACGGCGGCGAGCAGCCGCTCGACGTGCTCGGGCGTGCTCGCGAGGCCGGCGCTGACCCGCACCGCGGTGTCGTGCTCGTCGGACCCCTCGTCGAGCAGGGTGTCGACGAGGAGGTGCGCGCAGAACTTGCCGGCCCGCACCCCGATGCCGTGCTCGGCCGACAGCGCGGTCGCCACCAGGTGGCTGTCGAGCCCGTCGACGGTGAAGGTGACCACCGGGCCCCGCTCGGTGTCGTCGCCGAAGATCGAGTAGGTGGTGACACCGTCGATGCCGCGCAGCCCGTCGAGCAGGCGTGCGGTGAGCCGGCCCTCGTGGTGCTCGATCGCCGCCCGGTGCTTCCGGATCGTGGCGCACGCGGCCGCGAGGGCGATGGCCCCCAGCACGTTCGGGCTGCCGGCCTCGTGCCGCGCAGCACCGGTCGCCCAGCGGATGCCGTGCTCGGTGACCTGCGCGGTGGCGCCCCCGCCTGCGAGGTAGGGCAGTGCGGCATCCAGCCAGTCACGGCGGCCCGCGAGCACACCGGTGCCGTACGGGGCGTGCACCTTGTGGCCGGAGAAGGCGACCCAGTCGACGTCGAGTGCGTCGAGGTCGACCACCCGGTGCGCGGCGAACTGCGCTGCGTCGAGCAGCACCCGCGCGCCGTGGCGGCGGGCGATCGCGGTGAGGCGCTCGACCGGCCAGAACTCACCGGTGACGTTGGAGGCCGCACTGAGCACGACGAGCGCCTGGCGGGGGCGCCGGGCGGTGCCGGTGGGCAGTTCCCGCAGGGCGCTGTCGAGCAGTGCCTCGGCGTCGCGGATGCTGCCGGGCACGGGCAGGCGCACGGTGTCGCGGCCGCGCCAGGGCAGCAGGGTCGCGTGGTGCTCGGAGGCGAAGACGACCACCGAGGTGTCGCGGGGCAGGGCCCGGGCGAGCAGGTTCACCGAGTCGGTGGTGCTGCGGGTGAAGACGACGACGTCGTCCTCGCGGGCGCCCACGAAGCGCGCCACCTCGTCGCGGGCCGCCTCGTAGTGCGCACTGGTCACCCGCGAGAGCCAGCCGGTGCCGCGGTGCACGCTCGAGTAGGTGCGGGTCGCGGTCTCGACGGCCCGGGCCACGCCCTCGAAGGCCGGGGTGGACGCCGCGTGGTCGAGGTTCGCGTAGTCGACCCGGTCGCCCGACAGGGTGGGGACGAGGCCGGGGCGCACGACGGCGGGTACCTCGCCGGCGCGGGTGGCGGTGGGCAGGTGGTGGTGCGCGGCGGCATCCGGCACGGCGCGCAGCCGCGGTCGACGGTGGAAGGTGGGGGTGGGTGAGGAGGTGCTGGGTGCGGAGGTGCTGGCGATCGACACGGTGGGTTTCTCCGATGGTCCCTGAGGACCTCGGGGTGCGACCCGGGATCCCGCGCTTGCCGACGCCCGGAGGGGCCGCCGACCAGGTCGTCACCCGGAGCACCCCACCGCGGAGGAGGGTTGCTGGCCAGCGAGCCGGGGCTTGCCACTGGCACTCATGACCTACGCCGGCGAGTCTAGGGAGCGACCGAGGGGGCGTGTCATCCCCGGTCCACGACCCGAGACGGCACCGGTCGGGCACCGGTCGGGCCCCGGCCGGGCACCGGTCGAACCTCCGGCCTCAGGCGTCGTGCGCCGCGTACACCCGGCGACCGTCGACGAAGGTCTGCAGCACCCTCGTCGCGCCGATCTCCTGCGGCGGGCCGGCGAACGGGTCGCGGTCGAGCACCACGAGGTCGGCGAGCGCTCCCGGGCGGATGAGGCCGCAGTCGTCGAGGTGGTTCACGTACGCGGAGCCGGCCGTGTACGCCGTGAGGGCCGTGCCGAGGTCGAGCCGCTGCTCGGGCAGGAAGACGGGGTACCCGACGTCGTCCTCGCGCATCGCCTCGGGCACGGTGCGGTTCACCGCCACGTGGAGAGCCGCGAGCGGGTCGGCGCTGGAGACCGACCAGTCCGACCCGGCAGCGAGCACCGCGCCCGAGCGGTGCAGGTCGCCGAACGGGTACTGCCACGACGAGCGGGGCTCGCCGAGGAAGGGCAGGGTCAGCTCGTCCATCTGCGCCTCGAGGGCCGCCCACAGCGCCTGCATGTTGGCGACCACGCCGAGCTCGCGGAAGCGTGGGACGTCGTCGGGGTGGACGACCTGGAGGTGCGCGATGTGGTGCCGCGCGTCGCGCCGGCCGTTGGCCGCGACGGCGTGCTCGACCGCGTCGAGGCACTGCCGCACGGCGAGGTCACCGATGGCGTGGAAGTGCAGTTGGAAGCCCCGGGCGTCGAGCTCGGCCGCGGCGGGGAGTAGCACCTCGGGCGGCACGAACGAGATGCCGGAGTTGTCGGTCGGGTGGCCGTGAGCGTCGCGGTACGGGTCGGTCATCGACGCGGTGAAGTTCTCGGCCACGCCGTCCTGCATGATCTTCACGCTGGTCGCCACGAAGCGCCCGAGCGAGAGCTGCTCGCGCCGGGCCACGAGCTCGTCGACCTGCTCCAGGCCCCTGGCGCGGTCCCACCACAGGGCGCCGACGACCCGCCCGGTGAGGGCGCTCCGGGCGACGGCTGCGCGGTAGGCGGCGGCGGGGTCGATGCCGTCGCCGTAGTTGCCGACGATGGCGTCCTGCCAGCCGGTGACCCCGAACCCGTGCAGCCGGGTCTGGGCCAGAAGCAGCGCCTCGAGCAGGTCGTCGTCCGAGGGCGTCGGGGCCAGCGCGCCGACCAGCCGCATCGCTCCTTCGTGGAGGGTGCCGGTCGGTGTGCCGTCGGCATCGCGCTCGATCCGCCCGTCGGCCGGGTCGGGCGTCGAGGCATCGATGCCGGCCAGCCGCAGGGCCGCGGAGTTGGCCCACGCCCCGTGCGAGTCGCGGTTGGTGAGGTAGGCCGGCCGGTCGGGCACGACGGTGTCGAGTGCCGCCGCCGTGGGCGCGCCGCCCGGGAAGGCCGGCATCGACCACCCTGCGCCGAGCACCCACGGCAGGTCCTGGTTGGCCCGGGCGTACCCCCCGATCGCCTCGTGGTAGGCGGGGGCCGTGGACAGCTCGGACAGGTCGCAGCGCAGCAGCTGCAGGCCGGCCCACACCGGGTGAACGTGCGCGTCCTGGAAGCCGGGCACGAGCAGGCGCCCGCGCAGGTCGACGTGCTCGGTGCCCGGGCCGGCCAGGTCGAGCACCTCGTCGTGACCGACGGCCACGACCCGCCCGCCCTCGACCGCGACGGCCGTGGGGCGGGCGGCGACCGCGCCGGCGGTGAACACCGGCCCACCGTGCAGCACCAGGTCGACCATCAGGTCACGCGGGGACCACGTTGACCAGCTTGGGCGCCCGCACGATGACCGTGCGGATGCCGTCGGGCACCGCCGCCTGCACCTTGGGGCTGGCCAGGGCGAGCTCGCGCAGGGCGCCCTCGCCGATGTCGGAGGGCACCTCGAGCCGGTCGCGCACCTTGCCCTTGACCTGCACGACACAGGTCACGGTGTCCTCGACCAGGAGGGCGGGGTCGGCGACCGGGAAGTCGGCGTGCACCAGCGACTCCTCGTGGCCGAGCCGCGCCCACAGCTCCTCGGCGATGTGCGGCGCCATCGGGGCGACCATGAGCACGATCGAGTCGGCCGCCTCGCGGGGCACGCCGCCGTCGAGCTTGGTCAGCGCGTTGTTGAGCTCGGTGAGGCGCGCGATCGCGGTGTTGAACGCCAGGTCGGCGTAGTCGCTGCGCACGGCGTCGATGGTGCGGTGCAGCACCCGGGTGGTGGCGGCATCCATCGGGGTGTCCTTGACGACGACCTCGCCGGTCTCCTCGTCGATCACGTTGCGCCACAACCGTTGCAGGAAACGCTGGCTGCCGACGACGGCCCGGGTGTCCCAGGGCTTGCTCTGCTCGAGCGGGCCCAGGCCCATCTCGTAGAGCCGGAAGGTGTCGGCCCCGAACGCGGCGTACATCTCGTCGGGGCTGACCATGTTCTTCAGCGACTTGCCGATCTTGCCGAACTCGCGGGTGACCGGCTCGCCCTGCCAGGTGGGGCTGCCGTCGGGGCCCTCCTCGACCTCCTTGGCCTCGACGTACTGGCCGCGGGCATCCTTGAACGCGGCGGCCTGGATGTAGCCCTGGCTGAAGTAGGTGCGGAAGGGTTCGTCGCTGCTGAGGTGGCCCAGGTCGTGCAGCACCTTGTGCCAGAAGCGCGCGTAGAGCAGGTGCAGCACCGCGTGCTCGACGCCGCCGACGTAGAGGTCGACACCACCGGGGTCGCGCGTGCCCGCCGGGGCCCCGGCGACCGGCTCGGCCCGCGGCCCCATCCAGTAGGCCTCGTTGCCGGGGTCGACGAGCGCCTCGGCGTTGGCGGGGTCGAGGTAGCGCAGGTAGTACCAGCACGACCCGGCCCAGTTGGGCATCGTGTTGGTCTCGCGGCGGTAGCGCCTTGTGCCGCGGCCGTCACCGAGGTCGAGGTCGACGTGCACCCACTCGTCGACCCGCGACAGCGGCGGCTCGGGCTCGCTGCTCGCGTCGTCGGGGTCGTAGGTCTTCGGGCTGTAGTCGGGCACCTCGGGCAGCTCGACGGGCAGCATCGAGTCGGGCACGCCGAGCGCGACGCCGTCCTCGTCGAAGACGACCGGGAACGGCTCGCCCCAGTAGCGCTGCCGGCTGAAGAGCCAGTCGCGCAGCTTGTAGGTGACCGTCGGCTCGCCGAGGCCCTGCTCCTGCAGCCAGGCGGTGATGCGCTCCTTGGCGTCGGCCACCCCCAGCCCGTCGAGGCTCACCTCGTCGTTGCTGGAGTTGATCGCCGGGCCGTCGCCGGTGAAGGCGGTGCTCTCGTCGTGGCCCTCGGCGGGCTGCACGGTACGGAGGATCGGCAGCTCGAACGCCGTGGCGAAGTCCCAGTCGCGCTCGTCCTGCGCCGGGACAGCCATGATCGCGCCGGTCCCGTAGCCCATGAGCACGTAGTCGGCGACGAACACCGGGATGCGGGTGCCGGTGACCGGGTTGGTGGCCCAGCCGCCGGTGAACACCCCGGTCTTGTGCTTGCCCTCGCTCTGGCGCTCGATGTCGGTGCGCCGCGCGGCGGCCCGGCGGTAGGCCGTGACGGCCTCAGCTGGGGTCGCGGCACCACCGGTCCAGGCGTCGTCGGTGCCCGTGGGCCACCCGCCGGCCGCCACCAGCTCGTCGACCAGGGGGTGCTCCGGGGCCAGCACCATGAAGGTGACACCGAAGAGGGTGTCGGGACGGGTGGTGAACACCTCGATCCCGAGCCCACCCGTACCTGCATCGACCAATAGGTCACTCGGGGTACGGGCGATCGGGAAGGTGACCCGGGCGCCGGAGCTGCGGCCGATCCAGTTCCGCTGCATGATGCGGACCTTCTCGGGCCAGTCGACCCGGTCGAGGTCGTCGGCGAGCCGGTCGGCGTACGAGGTGATGCGCATCATCCACTGGCGCAGGTTGCGCTTGAACACCGGGAAGTTGCCCCGTTCGGAGCGGCCGTCGTTGGTGACCTCCTCGTTGGAGAGCACCGTGCCCAGGCCGGGGCACCAGTTGACCGGTGCCTCGCTGGTGTAGGCCAGGCGCTGGCCGTCGAGGATGCCGGCGCGCTCGACGTCGCTGAGGTCGTCCCAGTCGCGGCCGTCGTCCGCCGGCAGGGGCCGAGCACCCGAGCGGTACTGCTCGACGAGCTCGGCGATCGGGCTGGCGCGACCCAGCCCGCCGTCGGGGCGCACGGCATCCGCGTCGTACCAGGAGTCGTAGATCTGCAGGAAGATCCACTGGGTCCAGCGGTAGTACTCCGGGTCGATGGTCTGGATGGCGCGTCGGTCGTCGTGGCCCAGGCCCAGACGGCGCAGCTGACGCGCCATGATGACGATGTTGTCCTCGGTGGTCTTGCGCGGGTGCTGGCCGGTCTGCACGGCGTACTGTTCGGCCGGCAGCCCGAAGGCGTCGTAGCCCAGGCAGTGCAGCACGTTCTTGCCGAGCATCCGGTTGAAGCGTGCCACGACGTCGGTGGCGATGTAGCCCAGCGGGTGGCCGACGTGCAGGCCCGCCCCGCTCGGGTACGGGAACATGTCGAGCACGAGGAGGTGCCCCCCGGGGTAGGCGGCAACGGCACCGGGGTCGGCCCACGGGCCGGCGGGGTTCGGCGCGTGGTAGGTGCCGCGCTCGGCCCAGCGGTCCTGCCAGGCGACCTCGATCCGGCCGGCCAGCTCGGCGGTGTAGCGGTGCGGGGTGTCGCTCATCTCGTCCTCGTCGTCATGTTCAGTGTGGTTCGGGCTGAGAACAGCAAAAAACCCCTCACGTAGGAGGGGTCGCCGCGCGGGCCGGGGGGCCGGCGCGGCTAGGGAAGAAGCTCGAACCTCGTCACCGGCTCAGGGTAGCGCAGCGGCGCCAGCGGTTTCCGTGCAGGCTGGTGCCGCATCGACGTCAGCTCGGCTGCCACGACGCGAGTTGGGTGCTCAGGTGGCTGCCCCGGCAACCACCGGAGCACCCATCTCGAGACACCGCACCGAATGTCGGTGCCGGATGCCGGATGCCGGGTCAGTGCAGGCCGTGGACCACAGCGTGGCCGCGTCCGCGGGAGATCAGCCACCGGTTGACGGGGACGGTGAGCACGAAGGCGACGGCGAGGGAGAAGGCCAGGGCGCCCCAGAACAGCATGCTGCCGAGGCCGGCATCCATGGCGCCCGGGACGAGGAGCATGACCGAGTTGTCGACGAGCTCCATGACGGTGATCGACACGGTGTCGGCGGCCAGGGTCACCGCGAGCGCCGCCTTCAGGGCAACACCCGAGCGCAGGACGGGCGTGAGCGTCAGGGCGTAGCCGAACACGAATGCCAGGGCGATGGCCAGGGCGATGGTCGCACCGGTGGAGAGCCCGAGCGCGGTGCCGAGAACCAGGCCGAGCACCTCGCCGATGGCGCAGCCGGTGAGGCAGTGCAGCGTGGCCCGGGCTGCCTCGCCCCAGGAGCCTTTGGTGGCGGCGAAGGTGCGCGACGCGTGGTGCGTGTGGGTGGTGGTGTCCATGGTGTGGGAACAAATACCCCCCAGGGGTATATTCCAGCCATTGCCAGGGCGCTTACGACGCGCCCTACCGCGCAGGACTCGTCGTGATCCCAGCGAGTCCCGCGCGGTAGGTGGCGCTGAAGGATGCCGAGTGGCTGGGGCCCGTCGTCAGCCCGCCGGGGGTGCGAGGCGAGCCGGCCGGGTCAGGTGATGACCAGGCCTACGACGATCCGGGCCCGCGCGAGGTCAGCCGGCCGGTTCAGGTGATGAGCAGGCCCACGACGATCAGAGCCTGTGCGAGGTGGTAGGTGACGATGACGACCACCGAGGACCAGCGCCGCTCCAGCACGAACTTGCCCATCGCGAGCACCGTGTCGCTGACGACGAACAGGCTCGCACCCAGGCCCACCAGCGCGAGCCCGGTCGCCCAGCCGGTCACCGCCATCGCCCCGATCACCGCCATGTAGGCCCCTACTGCGACCCCGAGCACCGCCCCGCCCTCTGCCACGGCACCGGGCAGGATGCGCCGCCCGAGCACGAGCGCCACCAGCAGCACCAGCAGGCCGAGCCAGCCCAGGGCCGGACGGTCCAGCCCCGCGGTCACGAACGAGGCCACGTAGGCGAGGTGGCCGACGAGGAAGGCCGCCAGCCCACCGACGAACCGCTGCGGGGTGTCCTCGAGGAGCAGCACGTCGCCCACCAGACCGAGCGCCAGCGCAAGGAGCAGCCACCGGCCCGAGCCGCTGTCGCCCGCCCCGGCCAGCAGCGCCACCGCGAACAGGCCCACCATGGCGGCCGGCTTGGCCAGCCGCTCGACATCCGCGCGCCGGTGCCACACCGCCCACCAGTCGGCGGCGAAGAGCGCGGCGGTGACGAGGACGGCGGTGACGACGGCGGAGAAGACGACGGCGGGGGAGACGACGGCGGCGACGACGGCGGCGGAGCAGACGACGGCGGTGACGACGACGGCGGACGAGACGGCGGCGGTCAACGCAGCGCCCGCCAC
>JBBQWX010000028.1:0-35184 GCA_038210185.1 Actinomycetales bacterium | reverse complement strand
CCACCCTGGTCACCGACGCCGAGGCGCTGGTCGTCAACATCACCGCTCAGGTCTCCGAGGAGGCCCTCGAGGCCGAGCTGTCCGAGGCCGAGGCCGAGGCCGGCATCGAGCGCGAGGAGTCCGACGAGGACGCCGTCGAGTCCGCCGGTGCCGGTGGCGAGGCCGCTGCGGCCGAGGGCGACAAGGCCTCCGACGAGGCCTGATCTCTCCGGGCCGCTTGGTCCACCGCACCACCGCCGAAGGGCCCGGCCCACACGGACCGGGCCCGCCCGGGCCCGCCCGGGCCACCCGGACCCACGGCATACTGGTGCGGTGAACGACACGGGACCCTGGGTCGTCGTCGGGCTGGGAAACCCCGGCCCGGCGTATGCCGGCAACCGCCACAACGTGGGCGCCATGGCGGTGGACGAGCTGGCCCGCCGCCACGGCTCGGCGCTTCGCACACACAAGGCCCGCGCCTCCGCCGCCCAGGTGCGGCTGGGCACCGGCGCCGGTGGTGTGCCCGGGCCCGCCGCTGTCATCGCCGTCCCGGCGTCCTACATGAACGAGTCCGGCGGCCCGGTCGCGGCGCTGCTCCGCTTCTTCTCGGTGCCGGTCGAGCGGCTCGTCGTCGTGCACGACGACCTCGACATCGACGCGGGTTCGGTGCGCCTCAAACGCGGCGGCGGCGAGGGCGGCCACAACGGACTGCGCTCGATCAGCGCCTCGCTCGGCACCAAGGACTACCACCGGGTGCGGGTCGGGATCGGCCGCCCGCCCGGGCGCATGGATGCCGCCGACTTCGTGCTGCGCGACTTCTCCCCGACCGAGCGCAAGGAGCTGCCGTTCATGCTCGACGAGGCGGCGGATGCCGTGGAGTCGCTCGTCGCGCTCGGTCTGCTCGACGCCCAGCAGCGCGTGCACGTGCCGCGTTCCTGATCACTCGTGCCCCACCGGGTTCACGGAACCACGGTGAGCATCGGGGACGCTCGTCAGCGATGGCGAGTGCCGTGCCGTCGAGCACGCCGAGTGGGGGACCCAAGCCTAGTCCGTTCGGACCATTTTCCTCGAAACGTACTCACGACCCCCTTTCCACCTCCTAAAGTGTGGCTTCAGTAACCCGTGCTCCGGCCCGGGTGAAAAACCTAAGTCGGCTCATCCGAGCCGATCGTCACCGAACCACTCGATTGCAGGGGTCGATCGTTCGATGAGTACCGCGCAGGATATTGGCGCGCCCCCCGGGATCCGTCCACGGCTGGGCTCGCATGTTGATCTCGCTGCCCATGGGCACGCGAGGGTCCGTCATCGTCTCCGGGAGTGGGAACGCACCCACCGCCAGCGGACGATCTTCACCGACCTCGCGGCCGGCGCCATCGGCGTCGCCGTGGGTCTGCTGAGCCGCGAGGCGCTGGTCCAGCGTGGGTGGAACGACAACCCCAGGTCGGCGCAGGAGGTCGTGGCGTCGATGCCGTGGGCCACCTATCTCCTCCTCGTCGTCGTCTGGTTGGCCTCGCTGGCGTCTGTCGGCGCGTATGCCACCCGGTTCGCCGCGACCGGGAACGAGATGTACCGAGCGGTCTTTCGGGCTGCCGGGTCCCTCGTGGCCATGGCGGCGTGCATCTCGTTCTTCTTCCACGTACCTTTCTCGCGGCTCGTGGTGGCGGTGTCCGTGCCGGTGATGCTCGTGCTGAGCATCGCGTCGCGGCGGGCGCTGCGCAAGGTCATCGCGGAGCAGCGGCGGTCCGGTGCCTCTCTACAGATGACGCTCCTCGTCGGCGACGCCAGCGCGGTGCGTGAGATGGCCGAGCACATCGGTTCGCACCCGAGCGAGTCGGGCATGCGAGTGGTCGGGGCCTGCGTCAGCGACCTCGACGACCCGATGGTCGCCGACCTGCAGGCCGACGGCATCGCCGTGCTGGGCAGCCAGCGCAACACGCTCGAGGTCGTCGAGCGCTGCGCCGTCGAGGCCGTAGCCGTGGCGAGCAACCCGGACATGCACGGTCAGGCACTGCGTCGTCTGGGGTGGTCGCTCGAGCAGCAGGACGTGGATCTGCTCATCTCGCCCGGCATCGTCGAGGTCGCGGGGCCACGGCTCACGATGCGCCCCGCTGCGGGCGTGCCCCTGCTGCACGTCGAGCGGCCGGTGTCCAGCGGCATGCGCTACGGACTGAAGCTGGTGGCCGACCGGCTCCTCGCACTGCTCCTGATTCTCCTGGGCTCCCCGGTTCTCCTCGGGATCGCACTGTTCGTCAAGCGGGACTCGTCGGGTCCGGCACTGTTCACGCAGAACCGGGTCGGGGAGGGCGGTCGCACCTTCCGGATGTTCAAGTTCCGCACGATGGTCGTCGACGCCGAAGCACGGCTGACCCACCTCGCGCCCGGTGCGGATGCCGGGAACGTCACGATGTTCAAGATGCGCACCGACCCCCGCGTCACGCGTGTCGGCGCCGTCCTGCGCCGCTTCTCGCTGGACGAGCTTCCGCAGATGTTCAACGTGCTGCGTGGCGAGATGTCACTGGTCGGGCCGCGACCGCCGCTGCCCAGTGAGGTCGACACCTACGAGAGCGACGCCGTGCGTCGGCTCCGCGTGCGTCCGGGGATGACCGGCCTGTGGCAGGTCTCCGGGCGCAGCGACCTCTCGTGGGGCGACTCGGTGCGCCTCGACCTCTGGTACGTCGACAACTGGTCGCTCGCCCTGGACGCCCAGATCCTCTTCCGCACCGCCGACGCCGTTGTCCGCGGCCGAGGGGCCTACTGATGACCACCACGATCGAGACCAGGTCAGCGCTGGCCACCGACCACGCCCTCGCCAGGGAACTCGCCGGACGGGCCGGCGAGCTGTTGCTGCAGCTGCGCGCCGGCTGGACCGGGGATGCCGCACAGCTGCGGGCGGAGGGGGACCGTCGATCCAACGAGCTGCTCCTGGCGCAGCTGCGAGCACTCCGTCCGGGTGACGGCATCCTCAGCGAGGAGAGCCCGGACGACGTGGCCCGCCTGGACCTGCCGCGAGTCTGGATCGTCGACCCGCTCGACGGCACGCGAGAGTTCGGTGAGGGCCCCCGTGACGACTGGGCCGTGCACGTTGCCCTGTGGGTGAGCGGCACGTTGGCCGCCGGAGCGGTCGCCCGTCCGGCCCGCGGGGACGTGCTCGCCACCGACGCCCCGCCCGACGTCCCCGACCGCGCCCCCGGGAAGATCCGGCTCGCGGTGAGCCGTTCTCGCCCCCCGGCGTTCGTGGCCGCACTGGCCGACCACCTCAAGGCCGAGCTGGTGCCGATGGGGTCTGCCGGCATCAAGGCCACCGCCGTCGTCGACGGTGTCGTCGACGCCTACGTCCATGCGGGTGGTCAGTACGAGTGGGACTCGGCGGCCCCCGTCGCCGTCGCCGCGGCATCCGGTCTGCACACCAGCCGCATCGACGGCTCCCCGCTCACCTACAACCGACAGGACCCGCTCCTGCCCGACCTCATCATCGCCCGCCCAGAGGTGGCGGCGACCCTCCTGGACGCCATCAGCACCATCGAGAGAGGCCAGTCTTCGTGACGAGTCCACACCACTACCAGCTGAGTCACCTCGAGGCGCTCGAGGCCGAGGCGATCTTCATCATCCGCGAGGTCGTCGCCGAGTTCGAGCGGCCTGTCCTCCTCTTCTCCGGCGGCAAGGACTCCATCGTCATGCTCCGGCTGGCCGAGCGGGCCTTCCACCCGGCCAAGGTCCCGTTCGCAGTGCTGCACATCGACACGGGCCACAACTTCCCCGAGGTGCTCGAGTTCCGCGACCGCCGGGTCCGTGAGCTCGGGGTCAACCTCGTCGTCGCGTCGGTCCAGGACGCCATCGACGCCGGCACGGTCTCGGAGCCGCCGGACGGAACGCGCAACCGGATCCAGACACCTGTCCTGTTGGACGCCCTCGAGCAGGGCGGGTACACCGCGGTGTTCGGGGGCGCACGACGCGACGAGGACAAGGCGCGCGCGAAGGAGCGGATCTTCTCCTTCCGCGACGACTTCGGCCAGTGGGACCCCAAGAACCAGCGTCCCGAACTGTGGGGCCTGTACAACAGCCGCATCCACGCCGGCGAGAGCATCCGCGTGTTCCCGCTGTCGAACTGGACCGAGCTGGACATCTGGCACTACATCCAGCACGACCAGATCGACCTCCCGTCGATCTACTTCGCCCACGACCGCGAGGTCGTCGACCGCAGCGGCATGCTCTACGCGGTCAACGAGTTCATCCAGCCGCGGCCCGGTGAAGTCGTGGAGAAGAAGCGGGTCCGGTATCGAACCGTCGGCGACGCGAGCCTGACCGCAGCGGTCGAGAGCGACGCGGACACCGTGGCAGCCGTCATCGACGAGGTCGCCTCGACGAGGATCACCGAACGCGGCGCGACCCGCGGTGACGACAAGTTCAGCGAGGCCTCCATGGAGGACCGCAAGCGTGAGGGGTACTTCTGATGGATATTCTCCGTTTCGCCACGGCCGGCTCGGTCGACGACGGGAAGAGCACGCTCATCGGGCGTCTGCTCTACGACACCAAGACGGTGTTCCAGGACCAGATGGACGCCGTCGAGCGGGTGAGCAGGGAGCGCGGCGAGGACCACACGAACCTGGCACTGCTGACCGACGGACTCCGCGCTGAGCGGGAGCAGGGCATCACCATCGATGTCGCCTACCGCTACTTCGCCTCTCCCAAGCGCAAGTTCATCATCGCGGACACCCCCGGCCACATCCAGTACACGCGGAACATGGTCACCGGGGCGTCCACGGCCGACCTCGCCCTCGTGCTCGTCGACGCCCGCAAAGGCCTCGTCGAGCAGAGCCGGCGACACGCGTTCCTCGCGACCCTCCTCCAAGTGCCGCACATCGTGCTCGTGGTGAACAAGATGGACCTCGTCGACTACTCCGAAGAGGTGTACGAGCGCCTCCGCGAGGAGTTCGTCGGCTTCGCGACCAAGCTGCGTATCCCGGACCTCGAGGTCATCCCGGTGTCGGCCCTTCGCGGTGACAACGTCGTGGACCGGTCCGAGAACATGCCCTGGTACCACGGCCCAAGCCTGCTGCACCACCTCGAGAACATCCACGTCGCGAGCGACCGCAACCTCATCGACGCCCGCTTCCCGGTGCAGTACGTCATCCGTCCCCAGTCGGATGCGTACCACGACTACCGCGGCTATGCCGGCCAGGTTGTCGGGGGAGTCCTGAAGAAGGGCGACGACGTCGTGGTGCTCCCGTCCGGGTTCACCTCGCGCATCGCGGCCGTCGAGACCGCGGACGGGGAGATCGACGAGGCGTACCCACCGATGTCGGTCACGGTGCGTCTCGAGGACGAGATCGACATCTCGCGCGGCGACATGCTCTGCCGGCCGCACAACATGCCGACCGTCACTCAGGACATCGATGCGATGGTGTGCTGGATGGACGAGACGGCGCCCTTCCAGGTGGGTCGCAAGTACTCGATCAAGCACACGACCCGCACGGCACGCGCCGTGGTGCGCGACCTCCAGTACCGACTCGACGTCAACACGCTGCACCGCGACGAGGACGCGACCGGCCTCTCGCTCAACGAGATCGGTCGGGTCCGGCTGCGCACGACCGTCCCACTGATGTGCGACGACTACGGGCGCAACCGCAGTACCGGTGGCTTCGTCCTGGTCGACGAGGGCACCAACCGCACCGTCGCCGCGGGGATGATCGCTGATGCCAACCGCTGAAGGTTTCGGTCGGGATCCAGTCAACGCGGTCAAGTGCCGCTCATCCACCGGGCAAAGGTCCCGATGGAGCCGCCACGGCGGCACGCCACAACAAGGAGCCACACCATGAAGACCCGATCCCTAGCGCTCCTGGTTGCAGCGAGTGTCGCGACCGGCGCCATCGCCGCCAGTACGCCGGCCCAGGCGTCACCGGACCCCTCTCCACCGCCTGCGGCGTGGGCGATGCCGACGGAGATCCCGTCGGCGACCACCCCGGGCATCACCGCGGGAACCAAGGTCACCCAGCTCGCCGAGGTCGGGACCAAGGTCTTCGCCGCCGGCACGTTCACCGCGGTCGGAGGACAGCCTCGCGCCGGGGTCGCAGCCTTCAACCGGACGACCGGGGCGCTCGACGCGACGTTCAACCCGACCATCCTCGGCCAGGTGTACTCCGTCACACCGGGCCCCACGTCGAACACGATCTACGTCGCCGGCATCCTGCGCAGCGTCAACGGAGTCGCGCTGAACAAGGTGGCGCTGCTGGATGCCACCACCGGCGCCCCGATCAGCGGATTCAAGCCGCCGGCGATCAACGCCGCCATCCAGGACCTGAAGTACCGCGCCGGGAACCTGTACGTGGCCGGCGACTTCACCCAGGTCGGCACCACACCGCGCGGCGGCCTCGCGAGCCTCAACCCCACCACCGGGGCCCTGACCAACGCGCTCACCGTCAACCTCGCCGAGCACCACAACACCGACCCGACCAAGATCCAGAAGGCCGTCGGCGCGAAGTCGCTGGACGTCTCCAAGGACGGCAGCCGCCTGGTGGTCATCGGCAACTTCCGCACGGCCAACGGTCTCGACCGCGACCAGGCGGTCCAGGTCAACCTGACCGGCACCTCGTCCTCGATCGACCCGTGGCAGACCAACGGCTTCAAGTCGCTGTGTTACAACTGGGCCAACGACTGGACCGTGCGCCAAGTGGCCCTGTCTCCTGACGACAGCTACTTCGTCGTCGGTGCCGGTGGCGGCGGCGGTCCCGCGTTGGGGACGCTGTGTGACACCGCGACGAAGTGGCGGACCAACAACCCTGTCACTGACGCCAAGCCGGAGTGGGTCGCTGCAGCCGGCGGCGACACCATCTGGGCGGTCGCGGCCAGCGACAACGCGATCTACGTGGGTGGTCATCAGCGGTGGATGAACAACACCCTCGGCAACGACTACGCCGCGCCGGGCGCCGTTCCGCGGTCCGGCCTCTCGGTGCTCGACCCCCTGTCGGGTGTGCCGATGAAGTGGAACCCCGGCCGGGTGCCGCGCGGTACGGCGGTCTTCGGGCTGCTGGTCGCCCGTGACGGCGTCTGGCTCGGTTCGGACACCGACTACATCAGCATCAACCCGGCGTACAAGCGCCAGAAGCTGGCGTTCTTCCCCTACCAGGGCGGCTACACGGCAACGGCGACGACGACACCCACGCTGCCGGCCACCGTCTACGCGGGCCGTGGCGGGCTCGGGTCGGCCACCAACGTCCTGTACCGGGTGAACGCCGGCGGACCCCTGGTCCCCTCGGGTGACTCCGGCCCGGACTGGGTGGCCGACGACGGTTTCGACAGCCCATACCGCAACTCCGGGAGCAACGCTGCCGGGTGGGGTGCTGGTGTGTCGTTCGACAGCTCGGTGCCCGCGACGACCCCGCCGTCACTGTTCGACGCTGAACGCTGGGACCCGGGCACCGCTCCGGAGATGCAGTGGTCCTTCCCGGTGACCGCCGGCGTGCCCCTGTCCGTGAACGTCTACTTCGCGAACCGCTGCGGCTGCACGGCCTCGCCGGGGCAGCGCGTCATCGACATGTCGATCGACGGCAACCTGGTCATCGACGACATCGACCTGTCCGGCCAGCTCGGCCACAACGTCGCGACGAAGCGGTCCTTCAACATCACCAGCGACGGGACGGTCAACATCGACTTCGCCCACGTCGTGGAGAACCCTCTCGTCAACGCCATCGAGATCGTCCGCACCGACACCACGCCCGGTCCGGTGCAGACGGACGCGCTGTCCTCGTGGAGCTTCGACGGCACCACCGCCGGCTCCGAGACGCTGTCGGGGTCAGCGATCGACTGGTCGACGATCCGCGGCGCGTTCACCGTCGGGAACAAGCTCTACCTCGGCACCGCAAGCACGCTCCAGGTGGCCGCCTTCAACGGGCGGACCATCGGCGCGACCAGCGTCGTGAACCCCTACCACGACCCCAAGTGGATGAACTGGCCCAACGGAAGCGGAGGCACCTACGACGGCGCCAACCCGCCCTTCTACAGCCAGCTCTCCTCGGTGACGGGGATGTTCTACCACCAGGGCTCCATCTACTACGCCAACGGAGGCGCTGCCCTGCAGTCGCTGCCCTTCTCGCCGGACAGCGGGATCGTCGGACCCATCTCGACGGCGGTCTCGTCGTCGATGAGCTTCGCCGACGTCAGCGGGATGTTCGTCGCCGGCTCGCAGCTCTACTTCGTGAAGCGGAGCACCGGGGACCTGTACTCCATCGCCTGGACGGGCTCGACCACGACCGGCTCGGCGACCCTGGTCAACGGGCCGAGCAACGGCGGGCTCAACTGGAACGGCCGGGCACTCTTCCTCGGAAACGGCCCACCGAACCAGGCGCCGACCGCGTCGTTCACGTCCTCCTGCATCGGCCTGACCTGTCAGCTCGACGCCTCGGCGTCCACCGACTCCGACGGCACGGTCACCGGGTGGTCTTGGACGTTGGGTGATGGCACGACCGACAGCGGCGTGACTGTCGACCACACGTACGCCACGGCTGGGACCAAGTCGGTGACCCTCACGGTGACCGACAACTCGGGTGCGACGACGTCCAGGACGCAGTCGGTGCAACCCGTCGCGGTGCCTGCCGGAACAGGCTTCATCGCCCGGTCCGGGACGACCGATGCCGCCAGCACCGTCAAGTCGATGCCGGTGCCCGCTCAGGCGCAGAGTGGTGACACCCTGCTCCTGCACTGGGTCGGCGACCCGGCGTCGGCGCCGGCAGATCCGGCAGGCTGGACCCGGGTTCGCACCGTCTCCATCGGCACCTCGCTGTCCACGTTCGTGTGGACCAAGCAGGCCAGCGCTGCGGACGCCGGCACGACCGTCACCCTCACCCAACCCGTCTCGCGGCGG
Source organism: Actinomycetales bacterium (assembly GCA_038210185.1). GTDB lineage: Bacteria > Actinomycetota > Actinomycetes > Actinomycetales > Dermatophilaceae > Fodinibacter. Next base: position 26,348 of record JBBQWX010000028.1, on the reverse strand, counting down.
ACCACCGCCCAGCTCCTCGTCTACCGCGGTTATGCGGGCGTCGCGGCGTCGGCATCCATCACGGACTCGGGCACCGCGACGCACCTGACGCCCGCCCAGGCCGTGCTGACCGGGGACTACGTCGTGGCCCTCTTCGCGGACCGGTCCACCGGCACCTCGTCGTGGACCCCCGCAGCGGGGCAGACCGCACGCGGCTCGGTCCTGGGCACGTCGACGACACGCTATTCGACCTTCGTGTCCGACGCGGGCGGTCCGCGTTCGGGTGGCACCGACTTCGGGACGAGTGCCGTGGTCAACGCGCCGTCCGTCAGGGGGATCGGGATCAGCGTGGTCCTGCGTCCCTGACGACCGGCGAGACCGCCCCGACCCCTACCGGGGGGTCGGGGCGGTCTCGTCATCGGCGACGGTCGCGACAGCGTCGAGGCGCTTCGGAGCACATCGGGCGCCACAGCCGAGTGTCACGAGAACGCGGTGCGGTAACCGCGGGCCAATCTATTTATAGTGGAGGACGGGGAGATACCGCCAGGGCCGGTCTGCATCACTGGAACCCAGCACAGGACTCGTCGCCAAACCTGCGCTCACGACAAGGACCGAAGACCGTTACCGCTATGACCCGATCCCGTCACACCTCCCTACCGGCCATCCTCATCGGTGCACTTCTTGTGCTTGCGGGCTGCACGAGCACACCCTCACCCGAGCCGTCAACGGCTCCCTCCCACACCTCGAGCCCACTCGGTGCCAAGTGGGTCTGGGCGCAGTTCGATGAGGTCAAGCCCTACCTCGCCGAGCTCAAGGGGGGCCACACCTACGTCGAAGTCGTCCTCTGCGACGTCCAGAAGTCGCAGGGCGCCTTCGACTGGGCGGTGCCCGACTCCTACGTGACCCGGACCCGTGAGGTCGGCATGAACAGTCTGGTGAAGCTGCGTATCGGACGGTGCTGGGCGACGCCGGGGGCGCCGAAGTACCCGCGCGGTCACGGCGTCACGGAGTCCGCGATGCCCGCAGACATGAGCGTGTACACCGACTTCGTCACCCAGGCGGTGCGCCGGTACACCGACCTCGGGGTCTCCGAGTTCGCCATCGAGAACGAGGTCAACAGCCCGAGCTTCTGGGACGGCTCACCGCAGGACTACGCGGTGCTGGCTCGCGCCGGCGCACAAGCAGTGCAGGCTGCTGACCCCGCCGCCCGCGTCGTGGACGGCTCCGTGAGCAGTGCGGGGGCCGGATACGCGGTGGCAAAGGGACTGCTGGATGCAGGCCAGGACGCCGAGGCGGTCGCAACGTACCAGGCCTACTACGAGCGTCGTTTCGGCACCCGCAACGGCCAGGCCGCCATCAACGAGGTCTCCTCGCCTGCCGAGCTGCGCGCCGAGCTTGCTCGACCGGGTCCGGCCTCGATGGTCGACTACATGGAGATCATCAACGGCCTGTTCGACGACGGCGTCTTCCAGACGCGTCAGGTGCACTACTACGAGGCCTGGCAAGCCCTGCCCGCCACGCTGGCATACCTGCGGGCGAACACGCCGAGTTCCGTTCCGCTGGAGATGTGGGAGCTCGGCATCTGGGACGACGACCGCACGGTCGATGGGGACCAGCGAACCGCCGAGGTGGTCAGGGCCACCGTCATCGCCCTCGCCGCAGGCGTCCACAAGGTGCTCTGGTTGCCCCTGCTGGACAACCCGGGCGGCCGCCTCGGGCAGACCCTCCACGGTCTGGTCGATCCCTCGGGCGACGGGCGCGGCTCGTCCAGCGCGTTCGCCTTGATCTCTCGGGCTGCTGCGGACGGTGCGGCCGTGGGCCCGGTCACCAAGGCGGGACTGGCTGGCGCGACCTTCGACTCGACTCTGCCGACCATGGTGGCCTGGGCGACAGGAGGACAGGTCGACCTCCCGGCAGTGCCGGGTGCCTCCGGGACCACCCTCGACGGGGCCACGACCGTCTCGACGACGGCTCCGGCCGCGACGACCGTCACGGGACAGCCGGTCCTCATCACGACGAGCGGGCCGCTTTCCGCATTGCAGGAGATCGCCCGGTGAACGACCCACGCAACACCATGCCGCAGGCCGACAGGCCCTCCGTGGACCCGGCCCGGCTCGTCTTCGTCGGTGGCCTGCATCGCAGCGGCACGACCCCGTTCGCCCGCATCCTCGGACAGCACCCTGACGTGAGCGGCCTCGAGCGGACCGGCGTGATCGAGGACGAGGGTCAGCACCTGCAGGCGGTCTACCCGCCGGGCACGGCATACGGTGGCTCCGGCCACTTCGCTCGGGACCCCCGCTCCCATCTCACCGAGACCAGCCCCCTCGCGACTCCCGCGAACGCCGAGCGGCTGCTGCAAGCCTGGATGCCGTACTGGGATCTGGGCAGGGCACGACTCGTGGAGAAGTCTCCTCCGAACATCGTCATGAGTCGTTTCCTCCAGGCGCTCTACCCCGGAGCCCAGTTCGTCATGGTCATCCGGCACCCTGTGACCGTCGCGCTGTCGACACGCAAATGGACACACTTCCTGTCCCGTGACCCCCGCAAGTTCGCCAGCCTGAGCGACCTCGTAGAGCACTGGCTCTTCGCCCACCGGGTCCTACGAGAGGACCTCCCCCAACTGCAGAACGTGCACGTCGTGCGCTACGAGGACTTCGTTCGGCACCCGCAGGAGGCGTTCGAGGGCGTCCGAGCCTTTCTCGGCCTGAACGGGCCGATCCCGACCGAGACGGTTCGCGGCGCCGCGAGCGACGTCTACCAGCAGACCTGGGCCTCCTATCGTCGCCCGGTCCGCCCCGGAGGGGTGCAGCGAGAGCTCATCAGGCGTCGGTTCGGCGTGGAGATCGCCGCGTATGGCTATGACGTGGACGACCTCATGTCCTACGAGCCCGGACCGTCCACCTTGCTCAGCTGACAGGACCAGTCGCAGGTGCAGTCGGCTGGGAGGAACGGGGGGACTCCAGCCCGTGCACGCGATAGCCGAACCGGCGCAGGCCCGGAGCGCAGAGGGCGGTCACGACCCAACGGTGCGGCGCCGGCATGGCCGAGCGCCACTCGTCGTCACGCCGCACCCGCACGGCACCGGCGTCGAGCCGATCGGGGTTGCCGGCCACCGAGTGCGTCGGCGCGAGGTGCAGGGCCGCGCCGTCGAGAAGTCCCTCGGGCACGGTCGTGCCCAGTGCCTCGGCAATGCGACCCAGCTCTCTGGCCGGGTCCTCCACGAAGTCCTCATAGCGCACCGTCATCCGCCGTGAGTCCGGCCACCATCGCTGCACCATCAGGTTCCAGAGCAGCCAGATCACCGAACTGCGCACGATCGACAGGCGTGGCATCCTGGCCGCGTCGGCATCGTCCCGGGTTGCCTTGGCCCTGCGCCACGAGAACGCCGTCGCTCGGGGGTCGCGGACCACGTGGACAAGGAAGACCTCGACCCCAGGCAGGCCATCGAGCAGCCGGGCGTAGGGCGGCAGCTTGGAGGAGTCGACAACGGCGCGCTCGGCCCCCGGACGCGCGGCCAGCGCGTGATAGAGGTCAGCGATGGTCGGGTCGTCGGGGTGGGGTGACACCTCAGGGCGCCCCAGCACGCGGTTGAGCTCCATGGCGGGCACGAGCCTGACCCGCAGACGTGCGTCGATCCGTTCCGCTATGCCGGCCGCGTCGAGGCTGGGGCGGCCGGCCCGGACATCGGCCATGACGCCGTTCCAGAAGGGGCAGTCGGCAAAGGGCACTCCGCATCCGCACAGGTGGTTCCCTGCCACACCGCGACCCCACGTGTAGCGCCCCTCCCCGACCGAGAGGCAGCCGGGCAGCTGGCCCATGACATTGCTGACCAGCGTGCTGCCGCTGCGCCCCGTCCCCGCAACGAAGGCGACCACCGAGGGGCCGACGGTGGGCTGCGGCAACCGGTCCTGGTCGGCCGGCAAGGTGGGGTCGGCGATGGCTCAGCCCTCCGTCGTGATGTCCGCGCGGCCCCGAAAAACGGCGGCTCGGCGGGCCTCATCATAGACATCACCGAGGCCGGCGAGATGCACCTCACCGCTGAACTCGGCGGTGAAGCGCTGCCGGGCGCGTTCGCCCATCCGTCGGGCACTCGCGGGATCATCGGCGAGCTCGCGCAGCACCCGGGCCAGAGCCGGCGGGTCGTTCGGTGGTACGACGCGTCCCTCGATGCCGTCGCGGACGAGTTCGGGCATGCCACCCAGGGTCGTCGCGACGACGGGAGTGGCCGCGGCGAAGGACTCCAGGATCGTCATGGGCTGGTTCTCGTGCCAGCGCGAGGGAACGACCATGGCCCGGGAGCTCGTGATGAGCGCGGCGACTGCGGCCTTGTCGAGTCTGCCGTGGAACCTCACCCGCCCTGGGGCGACGACGGCGGCGAGCCGCTCCAGCTCAGCCCGCGACGGTCCGTCACCGGCGATGTCCAGCTCGACGCCCTCGGGGGTTGCGGCGAGGGCCCGGACCAGGGTGTCGACACCTTTCTCGGGAGAGAGTCTGCCGGCGAAGACGTATCTCGCGGCTCCGGCTCGACCGGCCGGACGTGGCCCGGCCCACACCTCGTTCTCCGGCACTGCAACGACATTCGCCAGCGTGACGATGCGTTCGGGCGGGATTCCGGCCCGCACCATGACGTCGCGGAGGAAGTGACTCGGGCTGACGAAGCGGTCGACCGCGTCATAGGCATGGATCCGCCGATGCAGGCCCGATTCGAGAGCGAGGACGCTGCTCGCCGCGAGGGAACCCGACTTGCAGCGCTCCCGCACGGCATTGAGGGTGCTCCCCTCGACACAGCGTTCGCAGATCGCCCCTTGGCTGAGGAGCTGGTAGCTGGGGCAGGCGAGCTTGTAGTCATGCAACGTCATCACCGATGGGATGCCCCGGGCGCGGACTGGGCGCAGGATGGATGGCGAGAGCTGGTGGTAGATGTTGTGGAAGTGGACGAGGTCCGGGCCGAAGCGGTCGAGTGCGCGGGCCAGGCGCTTGCTGCTCGCCGGTGACCACAGCATCCTCGCCGTGGCAGCAACGCCGGCCAGTCCGCCCGGCGCAGGCTCGAGCTCGACGTACGATGCGAAGGTGTCCGCGAGAGGCAGCCGCGGCAGGTTGTCAGGGTGGCTCATCCCCCAGAGCTCGACCTCGTGCCCGGCGGCTCGCTGGAGGTCGGTGACGTCCAGCAGATAGCCCTCAGCGCCACCACGACGGTAGAGGAACTTGTTCACGTGAAGGATGCGCATGGATGGTCTCTACTCGACTTCCTGGAACGCGGAGGTGCGCGGGCGCATCCGCGGCCGCGTCCGCGTCCGCGGGCGGATTGCGGCCTGCCTGGTCTCACCGGTCGATGCTGCACCCCACGGAGCCCCACGAGTACGCACCGTCGGAAAGCCTTTCGCCCCGAGAAGTCACCGTTCGGCCTGTGCCCACGGTGGGCTGGTCACCTGCCCAGTCAGCAGTATGCGGGCCCACCGACGCCCATGCGACCGAACCAGCAGAACCCGATCGACGAAACACCCGAAGGCCGAGTCCCGGTGCGGACGTCCCACGACCCGCGGGCGCCTCGCGTGGCATGCCCCATAGGGCAATATCGGCAAACGACCACCAAGTGGACACGCGGTTCCGTAAACTATCCTGCAGTGTGCCGTCGAGGGCCCGGGGGCCCTGGCTCCGGACCTTTCCCCAACCGGGGGAGCACCTGCTGTCAGACCAATCGACCCGCAAGAGACCGGCTGGCGGCCTTGTGTTCGCCATGCCCGATGAGGACGTACCGTGACCGTCGAGTTCCCCCCAGCACTGCGTCGTTCTGTGTCACTGCGTCGCTCTGTGTCACTGCCGTTTGGCCCGACCCGGAACCGCGCCGTGACCGCCGTGCTGCTGGCCCTCGCGGTCGGTGCCTCGCTCCTCAGCGGCTATGGCGTCGTGTCGGGTCAGAACCGACTGGCCGTCCTGCCGGTCGTCGCGGTCGTCGGCATCGCCCTGGCAGTCGTGGCCTTCACCCGGTTCAGCTGGTTCGTCCTGCTCCTGCTGACGATCCGATCCAGCACCGACGCACTGAAGGTCAGCGCGAGCGACGCCGGAACGAGCGCCGCCAACACCGTGAGCGAACGCGGGCCGGACCCCTCCAGCATCATCGGGGTCCTGTTCCTGGTCCTTGCCCTCCTGTGGCTCGCAGCAACCTTCTACGAAGGCAAACCCATCCGCGCCTCGATCGTCACCACGATGATCCTCGGCTACGTCGCGGCGGGGGCCCTCAGCGTCGTCGGCTCGAACCACGTGCAGGCCAGTGCCCTCCAGCTGGCGCGCCTCATGTCGGGCGTACTCATGTTCGTCGTCCTGGAACGGCTCATCACCGACCGAGCCATGCTCAAGCGGGTACTCATCGCCTGTTTCGCAGCCCTCATCATCCCGCTGGGATACACCCTCTTCGGACTCGTCACCGGGCAGGCGTCCGGCGAGGTCAAGGGCGGGTTCACCCGGCTCACCGGCACGTTCACGCAGTCCAACGACTACGCGCGGTTCCTGACGCTCCTCCTCCTCCTCGGCGTCGCCGTCCTGCCCTACGTGAGTCGCCGCGTCAAGCCGTTCCTCCTGGGCCTGCTCGCCCTGAGCGGGGTCTTCCTCCTCCTGACGCTCACGCTCGGTGCGATCGGTGCCGCCTTCGCAGGCATCGCCGTCATCGCGCTGATCCAGCGCCGAGCGGCCCTCATCGGCCTACTCGGAGCCGTCGCGATGGGTGCTCTGATCATCGTCCCCGGCCTCATCGGCCGCATCACCGACACTGCCGCGGCCTCCGAGATCGGCGGGGGGCCGACGGGCAACTCCCTCTCCTGGCGGCTGGACTTCTGGGCGAGCCTGCTGACGATCAACAAGGACAACCCCATCACCGGCGTCGGCCTGAATGCGACTCAGTACTTCACGAGCTCAGCCAAGCAGCCACACAACGACTACCTCAGCGCGTACATCGAGACTGGTGTCGTCGGTCTGCTCATGTACGTCGGGCTCATCGTCGCCATGCTCGTCGTCGCGGGGCGCGCGGTGCTGCGGACGCAGCGAGACACCTTGGAGTGGGGTGTGGCGGTCGGGGCGGTGGTGTGTGTGGGGGTGTACGCGGTCATGAGTGTGGCCGCCAACGTCATTCAGAGCTCCGCGAACCTCTGGTACCTCTTGGCGATCACAGCCTGTGCGTCCGCGGCGGGCAGGTTCGGCGGGCGGGACGGCGAGGCGGGGGACGATGCCGGCTCCGATGAGGGCCAGGCGCGTAGTGGGAACCCGCTGGCGCCGCAGTCACCGGGCCGAGCCCGTGCGAAACGCTATGAGCCCTCCCATGCGCCGAACTGAGGAAGTGCCGTCGATCCCCGCTGGCCCTGCGCTCACCGGTAGCGCGTCCGACCTCGGCGACGAGGAGGCAGCGGGCGACCACGCTGAGCTGGCCCGCGCGACAGGTCAGGCCGGCTTGACCGGTCGTGAGGGCCGAGCCGCCGGGCAGGCCGGTGAAGGCTCAAGCGGCGGCAGCGAGGACATCGGTCGGATGGGGCGGGGAGCCGGCCTGAACGTCGTCGGCGCCGCCTTCAGCCAAGGCTCACTGTTCCTCATCCTGATGATCCTTGCCCTCAACACCTCAGAGGCTGACGTGGGCCGGTACGCCATGTGCTACGCCCTGTTGACGATCCTCAGCCTGCTCGCCCTCGGTGGCGTGCGCGCCACGCTCACCCGCTTCGTCGCGATGCGCCTCGCGGACGAGGACCCAGGAGCCGTTCGCGGCACCATCCGCCTCGGCATGGTCGTGGCCCTGGGAGGCAGCCTCGTCGTGTCAGTCTTCCTCGCGGCCGTCTCCGGCTGGGTCGCAGACCTCCTGAACGAACCCGGGCTGACCACGGGCGTCCTGCTGGTCGCCGCGTCAGTCATGGCGGTGACCATCCAGGGCGCCGCGCTCGCCGCGACCCAGGGGTGGCGCAGCCAGCGCGCGTTCACCCTCATCGGGCAGATCCTCGATCCCGGTCTGCGGCTCCTGCTCACGGCACTCGCCGTCTGGCAGGGCCTGGGCCTCATCGGTGCCCTTTGGGCCATCGTCATCTCGACGTGGACGGGCGCCGTTCTCAGTGTCATCGTGCTGCTGCGCCGCATGCGACGAATCGAGAGAGTCCGACCACGCTACGACCCTCGCCCGATGGCCTCGTTCGCCGTGGTGAGCTGGGCGTCCACCCTCGCGACGACAGGTCTGGTGTGGACCGACACACTGCTCCTCGGGTACCTGGCCTCGGCCGAGGACGTGGGCATCTACACGGTTGCGACCCGGTTGGTCGGTCTGGCCATCTTCGTGTTGAATCCGATCAACTCCGCCTTCGTTCCCCATGTCGCCCACCTGTACCACCTCGGAGACCGCCGGGGCGTCGACACCGTGTTCGGCGCGGCCAATCGCTGGATCATCCGACTGTCGGTGCCGGCATTCATCATGCTGCTCGTCTACCCCGAGGACCTCCTCGGGCTCTTCGGTCCCGGCTACGCCGCGGCCGCAGCCGTGACGGTCGTGCTCGCGATCGGGCAGCTCGCCAACGCGGCCGCGGGGCCGTGCGGGTCGGTCCTCAACATGACCGGGCTCGTGAAGGTCAGCCTCGCCGACAACATCGCGGCCCTCGTCCTCAACGTCTCGCTCAACCTCGTCCTGATCCCTCGCTACGGTGTCATCGGCGCAGCCCTCGCCTGGACGACGTCACTCATTCTCGTCAACGGCACGAAGTACCTCCAGGTCCGCCGGATGCTCGGGATCCGGGCCCGCGGCACCGGCATGTCCGCAACGCTGATCGCCGCCGTGCCGGCAGCGGCAGTCGCCGGTGTCCTTAGCCTGGTCCTTGACGGGTCGCCGGCCATCCTCCTTGTCGCCGGGCCCGCCGTGCTCATCGTGTACCTGGCAATCCTGCTCCTGCGCGGGCTGGAGCCCGACGACCGGGCCCTCCTCGCCAGAGCACTGGGAGGAAGGCGCAGGCGGTCCAGTGCTCGCGTCGCTGGCGTCCAACGGGGTGCCCCCTCGTCCTGACCACTGGCCTCCTCAGCGGTGTCACCAACGCCGCCGATGTGCCAAATCGCCCAGTTCTCGCTACTGTGCTCACTCCTGACCGCAGGGGTTGTCCCCTCACCGTCGGCGGTGTGCCTGCACGCCGCCTCTCGCCCTGGTGAACGACGACACCCACGACTGAGATGAATACCCCCATGCCAAAAACCCCCCTGAAACCGGTAGTCACCATTGCCTGCACCACGGTGCTACTGCTTGCCACCACCGCACTGTCCACCGCCCCCGCCACAGCCGCACCCGAGACCACTGCCCCCGCCGCGACGGACACCTCCGCGACGACGACTGGCACGTCGAGCACCTCTGCTGCGGCCGTCGGCGCCCGCCCCGCCCTGCCGGCCGGAACGATGCGCACCGTCTCCGTCGGCACTGCGGCTCAGTTCCAGAGTGCCATCGCGGCGGCAACGCCCGGGACGGCAATCCTGCTTCGCAAGGGCAGCTATTCCGGCCCCTTCTTCCTCCAGAAGTCCGGCACCGCCAAAGCCCCCATCTCGATCCAGCCGTTCGGCGACGGCCCCGTGACCCTGACCGCGAGCCTGCGGATGCCGTCCTGCGGCGCCACCGGGCCCGACATCAACCGGACGGTGCGATTCAGGAACGGCGCGTCCTACTGGGTGATCCAGGGTCTGACGATCACAGGCGGGGTCTACATCCCCGGCCAAGGGGTGCAGTCGGCCTACAACTGGATGCAGCGGTCCGTCCGAAACGAGGACTGGAGGACCCTACGGGCCGTTCCCGGCCGGGGCAAGAACGACAGGGCGGCCGCGGCCGGCGCGATCTCCTATGTCGCGGCCCGTTCCGGCGCGACCCTGCGGCCGATCGACGGCGTGAAGCTTCTCGGCAACACGATCACCCGCAAGGGAATCCACGTGACGATGTCCCGTTACGGAACCATTTCGAACAACACGATCACCGACATCGCCTGCGGGGTCGGTCCCGGCATCTGGTTCGGCACCTACAGCGATGGCTGGTCGGTCACCGGGAACAGGATCGCTCGAATCGCGCCGTCCTCCGTCAAGCACTACATGCAAGAGGGCATTCGCGTCGACACCGGGTCCAACTACAACCTCATCGACGGCAACTCGGTCTCCGACCTGCCTGGCGACGGCCGCGCCTTCACGACCGACGTGACCGCCTCGTACAACACATTCACCCACAACAGCGCCGCCAACGTCGCCATCGGGTTGAACGACCAGATGGCAGGTTGGGGCAACCTGTGGGCGCACAACACCGTGACCGGCTACCGGTCCGCCGGCATCGCGTTCCGGATGATGGACGCACCCTTGCGAGTACCGTCGATGGCGACCAGCACCTACGACTCGACCGTCTCGTGCAACACCGTGAGCGGGACCGGTTCGGGCCTGCAGGTCGGGGCCATGATCAAGTCAAGGATCGCGGACAACAAGCTCCCGTCGATCAAGCTCGGGCCCAACGTCTCTTCCTACTGGGTATCCCAGGGGAACACCTTCAACGGCAGGGCAGTCGCGCCCACGTCCGGCGCGACCACCATCCGTGCGGGCGCCTGCTGATCGGGTCCGTGCGAGGCACCACCTCTGTGAGCTGAAGGGCCGGTCAACCCATGAGGGGTTGGCCGGCCCTTCGGCTCAGCCACATCCGACCCTCCCGGGCCAGCCACCAACTTACGGATCGAGGCTCAGGGAGTCGGCATGAAACACACCTACGCGTCGACCATCCAGGAAGCTCGCGCCGGCTTCTGCTCGTGCTCCGGCTTCTGCTCGTGCTCCGGCTTCTGCTCGTGCTCCGGCTTCTGCTCGCTCCCCGGCTTCTGCTCGTGCTCCGGCTTCTGCTCGCTCCCCGGCTTCTGCTCGCTCCCCGGCTTCTGCTCGCTCCCCGGCTTTGCCGCCGGCTCCGCCGGACCAGCCTCAAGTCCCTCTTCGCTCGACGGCTGTCGGCGAGCCGCCGCGACGAACTCGAACAGGGCGATGAGGACGATGGCCAGGAGCACGGCTGCTCCGAACACCGGGACAACCAGCTTGGCGATGGTCGAGGCTGTCACGTCGGGGCTGGCATCACTGGTCTGGATCACGCCGGGGTCGTCCGCGGCCGCCGCCTGCACCTGGACCTTGCGCTGGTCACCGAGGACGGCCTGGTACGTCTCGTTCGCCACCGACTGCGCGGACAGGAGGATCTTGTACTGCGGCAGCGTTGCACCGATCGTGCTCGCCTGCTTCTGCGCAATCGTGATCGAACCCTGCATCAGGCTCGCCGAGGTGCTTTCACCCAGCGCCCGATAGTTGGCCTGGATCTGCTGAAGCCCTGCCACCTGGCTGACGGCTGCCTCGTATGCCGCGGAGGGCTCGCCGACACCGACCTTGACGACGTAGGCGTTGACAGCCTGGTTCGCGGTGTCGAGGCCCTTCTTGGCCGCGTCGGCCTGCATGTCCGCGATCTTGCCCTGCGCGGAGTAGATGTTCGTCAACGCGTTCGTCGCCAGCGCGTGGGCGATCGGCTGCGAAGCCTCCCGATCCTCGCCGCTGTACGTCAGCTCGAGGTTGCTGCTGGCGCCGACCTGGGTCACGTTCACATTTCTCGTCAGGTCCGCAGAGCTGACCCCGGTCTCCTTGGCCGTCTGGGCCACGACGGTGGGGTCCGCTGCGCTGGCGGCGAACGCACTCACGAACTGGGCAATGGCCTGTGGCCCGCTGAACTGGCTGTACTGGGTCCCGACCAGGCTGGGGGTGAGCACGGTGGCCGTGGCCGAGTAGGTCCTGGGGCTCAGGAGCCCGTACGCCAGTGCGGCCCCGGCCGCCAGAACTGGCACCAGGACAAGGATCCATGCGCGTCGACGCGCCACCTTGAGGTAGTCGGCGATTTCCACGAACACGCTCCTACTTGTCAGATTCCGTCACGGGACAGGGCTACGGCACAGTGCCGCATCGCTCCCCGCGCTGTGCCCCTTCGCCAAGGGTAGGTGATCGCAGGCATCCCCGAGAGCGATTCGGGAGAATGCGTGCCAGCGGCGCAGCAGCATTGAGCTTTCCGACCACGGAGGCCTGCTACAACTGCCGGAACTGGCACCCACACCCCGCACGCGCTCTCAGTGAGTGGGCCACCGCCAGTTTAACCCCGGCAGCGCGTAGAGCGAATCGTTGCGCTGCCGGTAGTAGTCCCGGAGCCTGTGCAGGGTGGCCTCGTCGATGCCCGGTCGAGACGTTGTTGCGTTGAGGGGTACGAGGTGGTCCAGATGGACGGGCTCCAGTCCGAGGAAACGCCAGGCGGTCGCGAGCGTCTCGTTCGGGTGCGCGAACATGTGCTCGCTCTGGAGGATGAGCATGTTCTCGGGCGCGAAGAGGGTGTGGAAGTGCGCCAGCTGCTCGGCGTAGTGGCCGCGGTGAAGATAGCTGAAGTGCCGGTAACGGTATCCCTCATAGGACGTGTCACCGCGCAGTCGCTCGACCTCACCCGCAAGCCGGGTGTCCTCCAGGTCCAGAGCCCTCTCGAGGGACTCGGTCTCGTGGCCCCTCTCGACTTCGTACCGATAGTGGCTGAGCAGCCGGTCGACCGGCTCCCGGAGCACCGCGATGAGCTTGACGTCAGGCAGCTCACTCCTGATGCGCTCGGCTGCGAGCGGGTGGAACATGTAGTAGGGGCTGGCCTCGCCAGTGATCTGATAGCCGGTCTTCGACTTCTCGAACCGGCTTGCGTACCACGCCCGTCCGCGGCGGAAGTTGGTGTCGAAGTAGTGTGTCCCCTTCTGCGCGAGGCAGGGTGCGACAGCGGGGTGCTGCTCCAGCCAGTCGGCGAATGACGTCGACCCGCCTCGCTTGGTGCCGATGACGAGGTAGCCCGGACGCATCCTCGTTCCGGCCCGCGGCATCGGACGCAGCGGCGAGAGGGTGTTCGCAACACGCTTTCGCAGCGGGGGGACTCGCATTGAACTCCTCGTTCTCGGACGACGATGGCCAGCCTGCTGACGGAGCCACCCTGGTCGGCTCTCACCCGCCGCTCGCGGGCCTAGACATCCGGGCCCGGTTGACCGCGGGAAGGGGGGGCGAGACACTCGCACGCTGCGACTCTAGGGTGTCCTGTGCGGTCGCGAAGCGCGTCCGAGAGACTTCTCCGTCTGCCCGACCCAGGAGCGGGAAGGCTGACGCACAACCACGTGCGGGTCGAGGTTTCCGCACTTCGGTCGCACGTGCGACCACGCCCCTCAGGCGCTTCGCTCCGTACCGCGGTCACTGTGAGATCGGCCTCATCCTCATGGCACCAGCCTGCCATGCCGAGGCCGAGGATGCGGATTCTGCGCGTTCCTCCCCGATCGACACATCCCGCCAAGTACGTTGAGTGCGCTGCGGACAGGGCGTCGCAAGTCCGCCCCCAGGACGCTGCAGTCGGTCGGTGTCTTCATCCGGCCCGAGGACGAGCACGTCGGCCGGGGAGATCCGTGAAGTCGTTGCTGTAGGTGAGGTTGGGACATGGGTTCGGAGATGAGCGCAGTCGTCACGCGTGGCGGTGCCCCGCAGGGCAGGAGTATCCCGGCGGATCGTCGTGGGTCGCCGACGGAGAGAGCCACCGACGCACGAGGGGAGGAGTCGTCCTCGTCGACGCGGAAACCATCCGCAGCGCCGTCACCGGTATCGGTACGGAAGCTCGGTGACCTGATGACGCGACTGAAGTTGCGGGGTGTTCGCCGGGAACCGCGGCAAGGGAGGCCCTTGCGGGTCGCGATGATCGGTCAGAAGGGGATCCCTGCGACGTTCGGCGGAATCGAACACCACGTGGAAGAGGTCGGGGCTCGGCTGGCCGAGCGTGGAGTCGTGGTCACTGTCTACTGTCGTCGCTCGTACGCACAGGAGATCCCGGTCGAGTACCGCGGAATGCGGCTCGTCGTGACACCGACGGTGGCCAGCAAGCACCTCGATGCGATCGTGCACAGCCTCACGTCGACACTGCATGCCATGGTGTCGGGCACCGACGTCGTGCACTATCACGCTCCGGGGCCAGGTCTGGCCGCTCCGCTGGCTCGGTACGCCTCGCGTGCCAAGGTCGTCCTCACGATTCACGGGCTCGACCACGAGCGGGCCAAATGGTCAGGCACGGCCCAGCGGGTGCTCGCGCTCGCGTACTGGATGAGCGGTCGCGTACCCGACGCCGTCGTCACCGTGTCCAAGGCGCTGGCGGACCGGTACCGCGAGGACTTCACCCGCCCGGCGTGCTACATCCCGAACGGAGTCTCTGCCGCGCACTTCGGGGAACCGCTGGGCCGGTTGGCCTCCGAGTTCGGTCTCCAGGCGGGCGGGTACGTCCTGTTCGTCGGGCGGATCGTGCCGGAGAAGAGGCCCGACCTGCTCATCGAGGCGGCGCGCCACCTGCCTGACGGGATCAAGGTGGTTCTGGTCGGAGAATCGTCGTTCAGCGACGACTACGTCACCACCATCAGGACTGCAGCCGGCGCCGATGAGCGTCTGGTGCTGCCGGGCTACCTCTTCGGGAGTGAACTCGCCGCGATCTACGAGAATGCAGCCGTCTTCGTCCAGCCCTCCGACGTCGAAGGCCTCCCGCTCACGCTCCTGGAGGCGTTGTCCTACGAGATCCCGGTCGTGGCGAGCAACATTCCGCCGCACCAAGAGGTCCTGAGCGCCTGCAGGTGTGACAGGCATCGCCTCTTCGCCGCGGGCGACCCCGATGCCCTCGCTGAGGAGCTGATGGCCGCTCTCGCGCTGGGCGAGCGGCGCCCGGAGCCGGTGACGCCCGATGCCGAACGCCTCCTGGCGCCCTATGACTGGGACCGCTCCTGCAGTGAGCTGCTCGGCGTCTACTGCGCGATAACGGGTCACCCAGCCCCTTCGGGTCGGCACGGCGCGGGCGCCGATGGCCGCGGCACAGCCGGAATCGACCGCGACCCGGCGGGGCGCTGAGGATGCCGCGCGGCGGCCCCCGAGTCGGCCGGGTCGTCGGCCGGGTTCGACGGGCGGTACACGAGCGCACGGCCGTACCCGGCACAGCTCCGGTCGACATCGGCGCGCTCATCGTCCCACTTCGCTACGACGTGGTGGTGCGAGCGCGGTTCTTCGACTTCCTGACCGAGCACTCCGACCTCGCCGGACCTGCCCTCGTGCAGGCTGCAGCCAGCACGGCGTACGGCGACTGGTTCGAACACGTTGAGTGCGCCCGCTACTTCCCCGAGCTGCTGCACGACGAGCAGCGTCGCGAGCAGCGGTTTGCCGCCCGCGTCGCCGGTGCAGTTCGTCTGCTCCAGTCGTTCCAGGAGGGCGGGTTCGACGCCGCCAGCCCCGTCACGCTGATCACCGCACCTGTTGCATCGATGTCGGACTCGGGGGCCCCGGCCCTTGAGCGACTTCACATCGGGGACGGGTGCCATCGACTGTCTCTCCTCCTTCGGGACGGAGCAACGCTCGAGCCTTGGATGTACAAGGTGCGGCCAAGCCTCAACACCCTCGTCGACAACACCGCGGTGCTGCTTCGTTGCGGCTCACTCACGGAGGCGGACTACGTCGCCTTCTTGGGCGGGCGGTTCCCGGTTGGTGACGCGAAGACGGTGTCGACCGCCCTGTCGCGAGTGCACGCGGTCGACGCCTTGAGCGCCGAGGCCCTGGGTCCTGTCGTGGATGCGCAATGGCGACGCACCCAACCGTCCCTGGAACTCCGACCCACCGACGCGTGATCCAGGGCACCCGCTTCGATGGGGCCTTCCGACGGGAGCCGGAAGGCACGCCGGGGCGCTGGCTCGCACCCTCGTGGTGAGGGCTTGAACGATGAGGCTGTGCTCGTGCGCGGCCGCCCAGGTGGCGGTCATCGAGAGGCGTCTGGCCTGACGGATGAGGGGCTGGGCGTGGCAGCCGTGGCAGGTTCGCGCGGGGCAGGCGAGGTCGAAGAGGCGGGCGGAATCGGGTCGAAGGCCCGCACGGTCGCCGCGACCGCGGCCACGAACAGCCACCCGACGATCACGCCACTGATCACGTCGGTCAGCCAGTGCTGGTTGAGCCGTCCGCGGAAGTACGCCTCTGCCAGACCCAGCACCGCGACGCCCGCGAAGCCCCACAGCTGCGCGCGCCGCGACCATCGACCGTAATAGGAAGCCAGGAACACCGCGGCGCCGGTGACCGCGATGATCCGCATGACGCCACCTGAGGGGAATGCGCCGACGTTGGTCCCTAGCAGCGAGATGGCATCACGGTCGCGGTCGACGATCTTGGCGAGGCCGAACTGGACGATTCTCGACACGATCCACGTCGCGGGCAGCACGAAGAGTGGTATCCACCAGCGCTGGCCGCGGCGCCAGAGCCAGATGGCCAAGGCCACGGCCAGCACGACCGTCAACTTCTGGGTCTGCGGCACGTTGCCCATCTTCGTGAGAGTGGTCAGCACGTCGGTCCACTCGTTGGTTCCGGCGCGGTCGATGCTCGCGAAGACCGGCTCGTCCACGGAACGGGTCAGCGACTTCGCGAGGAAACCGATCCCCAGGGACGCGACGGTGACACCGAAGAGCCAGACCACCGCAGTGACCAGGCCCGCGCCCCAACGGACGCCGGTGAAAGCTCGCTCGGGAGCATTCTCTGTGTGCATGGGCGTGACTCTATTTTGCTCTGACCCACGACAGGGCGGTTTGAGCCAAGTCGGGCCGGACCACCGCCGCGGCGGATGCCGCCTGGAGCAGGACAGCTGTCAGCTGTCGCTGGAGCTGGAGCTGGAGCTGGAGCTCGATCCCGAGCCCGAGCCCGAGCCCGAGCCCGAGCTGGAGCTGGAGCCGGTCACGCCGCTGGACACGAGGCTGCTGTCGCGCCCGCCTCGGCGCCTGCCGTGAACCAGGGCGGGGAATCCGTGATGACGACGGATGGCGAACCACGTCACCGGTCCCACGAGCAGGGCAACGCTCAGGATGATCCCGGTCGTCGTGTTGGACACACCCAGCAGCTTCAGGCTCGAGGCGAACAACACGAACGCCAAGACCCGTCGTACGAAGCCTCCGGAGGCCCGCGAGGAGATCCGCGCCCCGATCCACGCACCGGGGACGCAGCCCAAGAGGAGCGACAGGGTGAGGTCGACCTGGAAGTCACCGAAGAGGATGTGGCCGATCGCCGCTGCGATCACGAGCGGGACGGCTTGGGCGAGGTCGGTGCCGACGAGCTGGCTGGCCTTCAGGGTGGGGTAGAGCGCCATCAGCGCGATGATGATGAGCGAGCCGGACCCCACCGAGGTCATGCCCACGACGAATCCTCCGACCACGCCGACGAGCACCGTCGGCATGATGCGAACTGAAACCTGTGGGCGGTCCTGCGGCAGGCGCGGGGCGCTGCCGTCCCTCCTACGGGCTCGTTCGAGCAGCCGGATGTAGGCGCGGACGGTCAGGCCTGCCGCGGAGACGAGGAGGGCGATCCCGAGGGCGGTCTGGATGCCCTGCTGCACGGCCACTCCATCCCCCAGCGCACGGAGGACGAGCACGCCGGAGAAGGCTGCAGGCACAGATCCGACGCACAACCACTTCACCAGCGGGAGGTTGACGGTTCCTCTCTTGAGGTGGACGACCGAACCCACCGGCTTCATCACCGCCGATGCCACGAGGTCGCTGGAGACGGCGGTGAGCGGGGGGACGCCGAAGAAGAGCACCAGGGCCGGCGTCATGAGGGCCCCGCCCCCCATGCCGGTCAGTCCCACGATGATCCCGATGCCGAACGTCGCGAGGACCATCACCCAGTCGATGGTCATGTGGCACGTCCTTCCAGCCAGCCACCAGCGTGCAGGAGCGAGACCACGGCAGCCACGGCCCTGCTGTTCTCCATCACGGACGTGTCGATCGACGCGACGGCGTCGTCCGGCTCGTCGTAGGGGTCGGAGACTCCGGTGAACTCGAGTAGCGTGCCGGCCCGTGCCCTCGCATACAGACCTTTCAGGTCTCGCCGTTCGCACACCTCGATGGGGGTGCTCACGTGGATGAGCAGGAAGTCGCCGACCGCTTCCACCATGCGCCGGACCTCGGCGCGCGTCTCGGCATACGGCGCGATGGGGGCACAGATGGCGACTCCACCGTGACGGGTGACCTCGGTCGCGACGTAACCGATCCGCCGTACGTTGGCCACCCGCCCCGCCCGGTCGAACCCCAGGCCGGAGGAGAGCATCTGGCGCACGACGTCGCCGTCGAGGAGGGTGACCGATCGGTCGGTGTGGGTCTGCACCCACTCAGCGACCCCGCGGGCGACCGTCGACTTGCCCAAGCCGGAGAGCCCGGTGAACATCAGCGTCACTCCGCGGTGAGCCCGAGCAGGCTTCCAGCGGAGCAGAATTCGTGCAATGTCGTCGTCAACGCCGGCGAGGCCATGGGTGTCTCCCTGCCGGAGACTGGTGAGGAGGGACTGCCACAGCCGTGCACCGGCGGAGGCATCGTCGGATCTCAACCAGCACGTGGTCCCGGCTCCGAGCGTGGCGCCGAGCCGGGCGACGAGGACACGGTCGCTCGCGGGGTCGCGCCACCCGATGGGTGCGGTCCTCAGCCGGACCGTCCTCCCGTCCGGGAGGGTACGAGTTCCCACTCCCGAGGCTGAGGCCGAGGCGCCGACGCCGCCCAACCACGCCTCCACCGTCGCCACCACCGTCGTCAGGGGCACAGGGTTGCCAGGGGTGTCCGCGATCACGACCCACAGCGTGTCGCTGCCGGCGGACAACACCCCCTCCAGGGCTGGCCCGTCCGCGGTGGTCGGAGGTCGGTCGAGGACCAGCAGCGCCGTCGACGCGGAGGGCGACTCGACTGACAGCTCGGTCCGGTCGAGGGCCAGCTCGGCGCGAGAACCACTCTCGCGCCGACGAATCGAGACCAGCCGCCCACGCACGGCTGAGTCGTGTCGGTGCTGCAGGTCGGTCAGCGCCGCGATGGGTGTGTGCTCCTCATCGCGGATGAGAATGCCGCTCGCCTGCACGTCCGCGCCGTCCAGCACGGCGAGGGAACCGGCAGGACCGGAACGCACCGGGCCCCCCAACACGTGCTCGTCCTCGAGCAGGCCGAGGAGGAACGCTTCGACGTCGCGCAGCACCAGCGGGCTCGCTGTCAGGTCGGGGAGGGCGAGGAGCTGCGGGTCGGCCGGGGCGGCATGGTCGGTACGGCCGAGGTGAGACATGGGTGATCCCGCCTTTGCTGCGACGTGGGTGGTTTGCTCGGGTGCTGGCTCACACCCTCCGTTCGGCCGCATCGTCTCACGTCGCCTCCTTCCGACGCTGGGAGAACCGGGGATTGGTGCGGCCGGGGTTCCGATGGGGTCATCGACGAACAACCCCTCGGCCCGTCCCCATGTCACCACCCACCGGCGCGGAGCAGCCGGCATCCCCTCCTCCTGCCCACGACGAGGCAGATCGGCTCGCTTCCGGCGCGCGGGGTGCCCTTCGCGGCCGGAGGTGGGGTGCAGACGACGACCCCGGCCGTACCATCGCAGCGAGTGCGAGGAGGCCGGGGCCGTCTGAATGCCGTGACGTTGCTGCTACCTGACGTTCGCCTTCAGCCCCGCGTCGAATGCCTGGGCCTGTGCGACGGTGAGGAGGGACCAGCTGTGGTGCTCGAACCACCTCGCACCCATCCGCACCGCACCGTCGGCGGCGTCTATCGCAGCCGCCGACGTCGGGTTGGCCGAACCGGCGGCAACCCCCGGTGCCAGCGTGGCCTGGAAGGCGATCGGCCGACCCAGGTCAGCCCGCTTGTGCATCCAGGAGTACAGGTTGGGAGCGGTCGCCAGAGTTGCCGCGGCCGGTGTGTACTCGCCCGCACCCAGGCCGTAGTCGGTGAAGATCACGCGGTTGCCGTACAGCGAATCCCAGGAGTTCGCCAGCCCGACGCCGTCCGACCACTTTCCGGCCTGTCCGCCGGCGACGGGGTAGGTGAACTGACCGTGCAGCGGCATCTCAACCATGGTGTGGGGGAATGCGGCGACAGTCGCAGCCAGGTCGGCGTTCTGCGCGGCGATGACCTTGTCCTTGTTGAGCCCGGCGCTGTACAGGGTGGCTCCGGACGTGGTGCCACCGGTGATCCACGGCTCGTCGTAGATCAGTGACGTTCCGAACATGTTGATGGAAGCGACCCGGGAGTTGGTGTCGAACTGAGTCCCCATCGCGGTCACGAACTGCTTGTATGCAGTGATGTACTGGGGGGTCCAGTACTTGCCGACGGTCGCGGAGAACTGGTCCTTGTTGTTGGACACCTGGACGGTCCCGGCCGAGTTCTTCAGCCATTGCGGGGCTGAGGGACCCCCATTGACGTGTACTCGTAGGACGAGGTTCGGGTTGGCCGCCAGCTTGCTGGTGATCGGGGTCCAGTTGTAGACACCCTGTTGCGGCTCGAGGTCGGCCCACTTCACCTTCAGCCACAGCTGGTTGACGCCCCGACGTGTCCGGTCCGCTTCTGTCGTCCCGTACAGCCCGCCGTAGCTGGCCTTGGTCACCACAGCGGCTGGCACCTTCGCCGTCGTCGTGGCGTTGGACACCACCTCTACCCTGTCCAGGGCCCAGGTGTTGCCCCCACTGGCCGGGTTGTGCTGGCCCAGCATGGTGATGACTGCCTTGTGCTGTCCTTGCGGCAACAGAGGGCTCATGTAGAGGAAGGACTGCTCTTGGAGGGAGTAGCGGTAGGAGTCCAGTACGGTGCTCGGTCCGCCGTCGACGGAGACGCTCGCCTTGCCCAGCACGGAGCCCTTGGGACCGTAGAGACGGATCCGGGTGCC
Source organism: Actinomycetales bacterium (assembly GCA_038210185.1). Classification (GTDB taxonomy): domain Bacteria; phylum Actinomycetota; class Actinomycetes; order Actinomycetales; family Dermatophilaceae; genus Fodinibacter. The sequence goes on along the minus strand of JBBQWX010000028.1, from coordinate 5,633 downwards.
GGTGTAGGTGATCGCCACCGTGGCGTTGGCCTGGGCGGTGCGGTGGTCGGTGTTCTTGTACTTGTAGCCCCCGGTGGTCGTCTGCCAGCCACCGACGTACCGCAGCGCGGCGGGGGTCGTGGTCGTTGCGCAGTCGTCCACCTTCGTGAGGGTGGTTGCCGCAGCGTGCCGCAGGGAGCTGGGGATCGGGGTGGTTCGTGCAGCGGCGCTCCCCGCAGTGGCGACGCCCAAGGAGGCGACGACAGCGAGCGAGCCGAGGGTTGTAGCCGCACGACGGCGGCGTGGGGACATGGAAAGGCTCATGGCTGACTACCTTCTTGGCGCCACCACGCGCGACTCCCCAACCTGTCGAGCACGTGGGACCACGTAAGACGCCTGGTTGCAGGGGGAACGCGATCTACTTTCAAAGGTACGCGCCAATTTCCGTGTGCACGAGCGAAACTGACCGAGGTGCGTCTACTCGTTCTCAGCAGGTTCTTTGTGATTCGCACGCACCCTCGACCACCCGTCGTCGACTGGTTCGAGTCGGGCCCGGCGAGATGGGGACCGGATCTCCCAGGCCTTCATCACCGCGGGCAGCCTCGACGTCCCCGGGCGACGCGATCCACGCAACGACGTTCCGCCCGGGTCATGGTCCGAGCGGAACGTGCTTCCTGCGGTGCGGTCGGTGTCGTTCGCGGGCCGTACGCTCTGACAGATGCCCTCGCTGTCCGCCCTGCGTTCCCGGGTCGCCGCGCTCCCCGGTACCGTGCGCCTTCTGGAGGCCCTCGCCGTCCCCTCGGCGGAGGTCACCGCCGCCGCACCTCCCGGCGCCCGGCACCTCGTCGTCTCCGCGCTCGCCCCCACCCGCACCGGCGCGCCGGTGCTGGCCGTCACCGCCACCGGCCGCGAGGCCGAGGACCTCCAGGCGTCGCTCGAGGCGAGCCTGGGTGCAGGGGTCGTCGGCCTCTTCCCCGCGTGGGAGACGCTTCCCCACGAGCGGCTGAGCCCGCGCAGCGACACCGTGGGTCAGCGGCTGTCGGTGCTTCGTCGACTGGCCCACCCCGAGGCCGGGGACGACCCCCACGGTGCCCTCTCGGTCGTCGTCGCTCCCGTGCGCGCGGTGCTCCAGCCGATCGCCAAGGGCCTGGGCGATCTGCGCCCGGTCGCGCTGCAGGCCGGTGACGACGCACCCCTCGAGGAGGTCGTCGAGGCCCTCGCGGCCGCTGCCTACGCCCGCACCGACCTGGTCGAGCGCCGCGGCGAGTTCGCGGTGCGCGGCGGCATCCTCGACGTCTTCTCGCCCACCGAGGAGCACCCGCTGCGCCTGGAGTTCTGGGGCGACACGGTCGAGGACATCCGCTGGTTCAAGGTCGCCGACCAGCGCTCGCTCGAGGTGGCCGAGCACGGCCTGTGGGCGCCGCCGTGCCGCGAGCTGTTGCTCACCGATGCCGTCCGCGAGCGCGCCGCGGCCCTGGCCGACCAGCTGCCGGGTGCCGCCGACCTGCTCGAGAAGCTCGCCCAGGGCATCGCCGTCGAGGGCATGGAGTCGCTCGCCCCCGCCCTCGTCGACGGCATGGAGACCCTGCTCGACCTGCTTCCCGACGGCGCCGTGCTCGTCGCGTGCGACCCCGAGCGGGTGCGCACCCGCGCCCACGACCTCACGGCGACCAGCCAGGAGTTCCTCGACGCCGGCTGGGCCAACGCGGCGAGCGGTAACGCCGTGCCCATCGACCTCGCCTCCGTGCTCGGTACGGCGTCGTTCCGCACGCTGGCCGAGCTGCGCGAGCAGGCCCGCGACCTCGGTGTGCGGTGGCTCGACCTCACCCCGTTCGCCGGTGACGACGAGGGTGACACCCTCGACCTCGGGCTCGAGATCTCCCCGACCTTCCGCGGCAACACCGAGGAGGCCGTCGCCGAGCTGCGCCGGCTCGTGGCCGACGACTGGTCGGTGCTGGTGGCCACCGAGGGCGCGGGTCTGGCCAAGCGCATCGCCGAGGTGCTCGCCGAGCACGACGCACCGAGCCGGCTCGTCGCCGACGACGCCCACCCGGTCCCGGGGGTCGTCACGGTCACCACCGGCGCCGTCGGGCCGGGGTTCCTGGCCCCCGGCGCGCGACTGGCCGTCATCACCGAGACCGACCTCACCGGCTCGGCCGGCGGGTCCGGCACGTCCACCAAGGACATGCGGCGGATGCCGTCGCGGCGCCGCAACCAGGTCGACCCCCTCCAGCTGCGCCCGGGCGACTTCGTCGTGCACGAGCAGCACGGCGTGGGTCGCTTCGTCGAGATGATGCAGCGCACCGTCGCCGGCGCGACGCGTGAGTACCTCGTGCTCGAGTACGCCCCGAGCAGGCGTGGCCACCCCGGCGACAAGCTGTACGTGCCCACCGACCAGCTCGACCAGGTCACCCGCTACGTCGGCGGCGAGCAGCCCACCCTGAACAAGATGGGCGGCTCCGACTGGCACCAGACCAAGAGCCGGGCCAAGCGCTACGTCAAGCAGATCGCGGCCGAGCTGATCCGCCTCTACTCCGCGCGGATGGCCACCACCGGGCACGAGTTCTCCCCGGACACCCCGTGGCAGCGCGAGCTCGAGGACGCCTTCGCGCACGTCGAGACCCCCGACCAGCTGAGCACCATCGACGAGGTCAAGGCCGACATGGAGCGTTCGGTGCCGATGGACCGCCTCGTCTGTGGCGACGTCGGCTACGGCAAGACCGAGATCGCGGTGCGGGCGGCGTTCAAGGCGATCCAGGACGGCAAGCAGGCCGCGATCCTGTGTCCCACCACCCTGCTCGTCCAGCAGCACGCCAACACCTTTGCCGAGCGCTATGCCGGGTTCCCGGTGGTCGTGAAGGCCCTGTCGCGGTTCCAGACCGACCGCGAGGCCAAGGCGGTGCTGGAAGGGCTCGCCGACGGCCGGGTCGACCTCGTCATCGGCACGCACCGCATCCTGGGCAAGGAGGTGCGGTTCAAGGACCTCGGCCTCGTGGTCATCGACGAGGAGCAGCGATTCGGGGTCGAGCACAAGGAGCAGCTCAAGGCGCTGCGCACCTCGGTCGACGTGCTCGCGATGTCGGCCACGCCGATCCCGCGCACGCTCGAGATGGCGGTCACCGGCATCCGCGAGATGTCGACGCTGCAGACCCCGCCCGAGGAGCGGCACCCGGTGCTCACCTACGTCGGGGCCTACGACGAGAAGACCCTGACCGCAGCGATCCGGCGCGAGCTGCTGCGCGAGGGCCAGGTCTTCTTCGTGCACAACAAGGTGTCGACGATCGAGAAGGCCGCGGCTCGTATCCGCGAGCTGGTGCCCGAGGCGCGGATCGCGGTGGCCCACGGGAAGATGGCCGAGCACAAGCTCGAGCAGGTCGTGCTCGACTTCTGGGAGAAGCGTTTCGACGTGCTCGTCTGCACGACGATCGTCGAGACCGGGCTCGACATCTCCAACGCCAACACGCTGATCGTCGAGCGGGCCGACCGGCTCGGGCTCTCGCAGCTGCACCAGCTGCGCGGCCGGGTCGGGCGTGGCCGCGAGCGCGCGTACTCCTACTTCCTCTACCCGCCCGAGGCTCCGCTCACCGAGATGGCGCTCGACCGGCTGCAGACCATCGCGAGCAACACCGACCTCGGGTCGGGAATGCAGGTGGCGATGAAGGACCTCGAGATCCGCGGCGCCGGCAACCTCCTCGGCGGCGAGCAGTCGGGTCACATCGCCGGCGTCGGGTTCGACCTCTACGTGAGGCTCGTCGGCGAGGCGGTCGCCACCTACCGCGGCGACACCGAGGAGGCCCCCATCGAGATCAAGATCGAGCTGCCCGTCGACGCCCACCTGCCCCACGACTACGTCGCACACGAGCGGCTGCGGCTCGAGATGTACAAGAAGCTGGCGGCGGTCGTCGACGAGGCGCAGCTGGCCGACATCGAGGCCGAGCTCGTCGACCGTTACGGCGCCCCCCCGCAGCCCGTGCGCAACCTGCTCGAGGTGGCGCGGCTGCGCACCGTGGCCCGCGCTGCCGGCATCGGCGACATCAGCCTGCAGGGCAACCACGTTCGGTTCGGCCCGCTCGAGCTGCGCGAGAGCCAGCAGCTGCGGCTCCAGCGCCTCTACCCGGGGTCGATCGTCAAGCCCACCCTGCACACGATCCTGGTGCCCAAGCCGATGACCGCCAGGGTCGCCGGGCGCCCGCTGCGGGACCGCGACGTGCTCGCCTGGGCTGGTGACGTCATCCGCTCGGTCGTCATGGACAATGTGGGGGAGGCCGCCCGGGTGGCCACCGCCCGTGGCTAGCGGGACCCACCTCCGAAAGGACTGCACGTGACTCTCTCGGTTCGCCGCTGGGTGGCGGCACTCGCCGTCGGTGCCGCGCTCGTCGTGGCCGGCTGTGCCGGTCCTGCCGGCCCCGACCGGGCTGCCGTCGTCGACGGGAAGGTCATCACCGAGACCGCGCTGCAGGCGGCCATGTCCGAGGTCAACGCCATGAACCCGCAGCTCCTGCAACAGCAGCTCACCCCTACGGGCACCCTGACCGCGTTGGTGCAGGCCCCCGTGGTGCTGAGCTACCTCGACGGCCTCGGGGTGCGCGTCTCGGACTCCGTGGCGACGCAGGACGCCCAGGATCGCGGCATCGCCGACCCGGCGGACTCCACCCTGGAGGTCATCAGGCTTGCCTCGGCGATCTCGACGGCGCAGACCGACGGCAAGCTCACCGACGCCGCCGCCGCCACCCTGACCGAGCAGCTGCAGGCGCTGAACATCGACGTCAACCCGCGCTACGGCACGTTCAACCCGCAGACCGCGTCGGTCGAGCTGACAACGCCGGGCTGGGTCAAGCAGCCCGCCGCGGCGCAGTGACCGGTGGCCGGCTCGTCCTGGTCATCACGTCGCCGCGCGTCGCGCCCGGCCTGCTCTCCCACAGCGCCTGGGACGCCGTCTCCGGTTCCACGCTGCGGCTGACCCGCGACCTCGACGAGCCGCTCGCCGAGGCCGTCGCGGAATCCGGCTTCGACGTCGAGGAGGTTGCTGACGCCACCCCGCCGGCGCTGGCCCGCCGCCTCGTCGACCTCGCCGCCGCCGAGTCGGTGGTCTGGCTCGGCTCGTCCGACGGCGACCCGGGACTGTCCGACGCGCTCGCCTCGGAGGTCTCGCGGCTCGAGCTGCCCCCTGGCGTCGAGGTGGTCGTGGGCTCCTGGGACGTGCAGGGCGGCCGGCTGCTCGACGTCGTCGCCACCATGGACCGGCTGCGCTCGCCCGGGGGCTGCCCCTGGGACGCCGAGCAGACCCACGAGAGCCTCGCGCCCTACCTCGTCGAGGAGGCCCACGAGGTGCTGCACGCCATCGGGGGCGGCGACCGTGCGCATCTCGCCGAGGAGCTCGGTGACGTGCTGCTCCAAGTGGTCTTCCACGCCCGGGTCGCCGAGGACGCGCCGGAGCAGGCGTTCGACATCGACACCGTCGCGGGGCTGCTCGTCGACAAGCTGGTGCGCCGCCACCCGCACGTCTTCGCCGACGGCGACGCGTCGACGCCGGCCGAGGTCGAGCAGGCGTGGGAGCGGATCAAGGCTTCGGAGAAGGCTGCCGGCGTCGATGGCGGGGGAGGGTACGCGGCCGACCTGCTGCACGGCATCCCCTCGTCGCTGCCGGGCGACCT
>JBBQWX010000027.1:0-35316 GCA_038210185.1 Actinomycetales bacterium | reverse complement strand
GGGCCGACCGCCACCCGGGGCCCGACGGCGACGAACGGCAGGACGAGGGCGAACAGCGCGAAGGGGACCTCGACCGCGAGCCGGGGCAGGACGAGCCGCAGGGGCACGCGGGTGGACACGAGCAGCCCGGCGGCCACGACGAGCAGGACGAGGAGCGCACCGGTCGCGGCGCGGGGCGCCGACACGACGGCGAGGACGAACGCGAGCAGGCCGACCAGCTTGGCGTGCGGCGGCAGCTGGTGCAGGACGCTGGTCCCCTCGATGTGGAGGTGAGCGCCGTGGCCGGCTCCCACCTCAGGACGCGGAGTCGGTCTTGGGGCGGCGCCGCAGGACGACCAGGACGCCGGTCATGACCAGACCCACCACGACCACTCCGACCAGACCCGCGAGCCCACCGGCCAGCCTCGGGTCGTCGACCTCGGTGACGGCGTAGTCGGCGAGCGGCGAGCCGGCGGTCGGCGAGTCCCGGGTCGCGGTGTCGAACCCGAGGGCGCCCGCGACGTACTCGAGCCCGTCCGGGTGGGCCGAGGCGTAGAAGGACAGGCCGCCGGCGAGAAGGGCGCTCACCAGCAGCCCGACCGCGACCAGGGAACGGGTGCTCGGGCGGCGCCTCGCGGGGGCCGCGACGGGTTTGGCCGGGCTCATGCGACGACCTTCGGGGTGCGAAGCTCGAGGGCGGGCAGGCGACCGCGGGCGCCGAAGACCAGGTCGGGGCGTGCCGCGAGGATGCTGGAGACGGCGAGCACGGTGATGACGGACTCCCCGACCCCGATGACCACGTGCCACGAGACCATCGCCGTGGTGAGCGTGTCCAGCGGGATCGGTGCCACCCCGCCCACGAAGTAGAGCCCGACGAAGGCCAGCGCCGCCGCTGGGACGCTGGCCAGCGCGCCGGCACCCGCCGCGATCGACACGCTCGACAGCCTGCGCGGCAGGACGGCCAGGACCAGGCGGAACACCCCCCATCCGACCCACACGGCGACGACACCCATGAGGAGGATGTTCGTCCCGAGCGCGCTGACGCCACCGTCGGCGAAGAGCAGGGCCTGCACGGCTAGGACGACGGTGAGGCAGAGGGTGGCCGTGGCCGGCCCGACCAGCACCGCCGCGAGGGTCGCGCCGATGAGGTGGCCGGACGTGCCGGCGCCCACCGGGAAGTTCAGCATCTGGGCCGCGAAGACGAACACCGCCACGAGCCCGGCGAGCGGCGCAGCCCGGTCGTCGAGCTCTCTGCTCGCTCGGCGCAGCGAGAGCGCGACCACTCCCGCGGCGACGACGGCCGTGCCCAGCGAGGTAGGGGTGTCCAGGAATCCGTCGGGCACGTGCACGGGCTGCTCCTTGCCGGGTCGGGGCTCTTGTTGCATATTATTCGCAACAAGGCCGGCGAGCAATCAGCCGGCCCCTCCCCCGACCTCCGAGTCGCCGACCGGGGCGTGCGCCGGGCGGGTGACGAGCGGCGCCAGGTCGCCCTGCACGGTGTTGCTGGCCAGCAGCACCATCCGGGTCGCGGTGAGGTGCACCGCGGTGAGCGACCCGGGGTCGATCCGCACCCGCTGCAGGCCGGCGAGCCCCGCACCGACCGCTTCGGCCACCACGGCCTTGATGGGGTCACCGTGGCTCACCGCGACCCACACGGCATCGGCGCCGTGCTCCGCCTCGACCTCGGCATCGAGCGCCCGCACGCCGCCGACGACCCGCTCGGCCATCTGCGCGAGGGACTCGGCGGCGTACCGGGTATCCGGGGGGAAGGTCGCGGCGCCCGGGTCGTCCTGCACCACCCGCCACAGGTCGTCCTTCGCGGCGTCGGCCAGCGAGCGCCCGGTCCAGGCGCCGTAGTGGCACTCCCCCAGCCGGTCGTCGGGCGCCACGTCGTGCCCGGCCAGCGCGAGAGATGCCGTCTCGAGGCAGCGCTGCAGCGGGCTCGAGACGGCTCGGGCGATGGGGAGGGGGGCGAGGCGCTCGGCCACGCGGGCCGCCTGCTCGCGCCCGGTGGCCGTCAGTCCGACCCCCTCGGACCAGCCGGCGAGCACGCCCTCGGCGTTGGCGGTCGAGTGCCCGTGTCGCAGGAGCAGGACGATGGCCACGGGAGCCAACTGTAGGCCGCATCCGCCCGGATACCGCCTGCCGTGCACACCCGCACCGCCCGTCGGTCACAATGGCGCTCGTGATCGTGGACCAGGCCCTCTATGTCGGGGGCGCCCGCCGCCCGTGCGGCGACCTCAGTGACGAGCTGGCCGCCCTGCGGGCCACGGGTGCGCCGGGGGACTTCCTGTGGATCGGGCTGAAGAACCCCACCCAGGCCGAGTTCGACGTCGTCAACGAGGAGCTGCAGCTGCACCCCCTGGCCGTCGAGGACGCCATCCAGGGCCGGCAGCGGGCCAAGGTCGAGCTCTACGACACCAGTGTCTTCGTGGTGCTGAAGCCGCTGCGCTACGTCGAGGAGTCCTCGGACATCGAGACCGGCGAGCTGATGTGCTTCGTCGGTGACCGCTTCATCGTCACGGTCCGGCGCGGCGAGGCGGCCCCGTTGGCCGGGCTGCGACACCGCCTCGAGGCCGACCCCGTCGCGCTGCACCTCGGCCCGATGGCGGTGCTGCACGCCATCGTCGACGTCGTCGTCGACAACTACACGCTCATCGACGCCGAGGTCTCCGCCGACCTCGACGGCATCGAGACCGGCGTCTTCTCCGGCGCCGACATGGACTCCTCGACGATCTACCGGCTCAAGCGCGAGGTGCTCGAGTTCCGCAGGGCCGCCGCCCCGCTGGCCGCCCCGCTGGCCGCCCTGCACGAAAGCGAGAGCTCCCACGTCGAGGACGCCGAGCTGCGACTGCGGTTCCGCGACGTCTCCGACCACCTGGCGGCCGTCATCGAGCACGTCGAGACCTACGACCGGCTGCTCACCGACGTGCTCGGCGCCCACCTGGCCCAGATCACCGTGCAGCAGAACAACGACATGCGGCGGATCTCCGCCTGGGTCGCGATCGCCGCCGTGCCGACGATGATCGCCGGCATCTACGGCATGAACTTCGAGTACATGCCCGAGCTCACGGCGAGCGTGAACCTCGGCTCCGGCCGGGAGCTGCACTACGGCTACTTCATCATCGTCGCCGTCATGGGCACGGCGTGCGCCTCGCTCTACCGGGCGTTCAAGCGCAGCGGCTGGCTGTAGCCGCCGCCGGGTCAGGTGGCGCTGATCCACCCGGCGACCAGCGCCACGATGACACCCAGTCCGAGGGCGATGCGGTACCAGATGAAGGGCCGCAGCGAGTTCGTCGCGACGAAGCGCAGCAGCCACGCGATCGAGGCGTAGGCCGTGCCGAAGGCCACGACCACGCCCACCAGCATCTGCCCGACCCCGAGTGCCACGACGTCGTCGAAGCCGCGCGCCAGCTCGAAGATGCCGGCTGCCGTCAGCGCCGGGATGGCCATGAAGAAGGACAGCTCGGTCGCGGTGACCCGGTTGATCCCGCGCATCAGCCCGGCCGAGATCGTGGCCCCGGAGCGCGAGACCCCGGGGATGAGCGAGAAGCACTGGACCAGCCCGAGAACCAGGCCGTCCTTGACGGTGATGTCGTGCTCACCGCGCTGGATGCCGCGCTTCTCGAGCACGTCGTGACGCTGCTCCGCGACCCAGATGACGGCACTCCACGCGATGAGCGCGCCCGCGACCACCCACAGGCTGCGCAGCGCTCCCGAGATCAGGTCACGCGCGAGGAACCCGACCACGCCCACGGGGATCGAGCCGACGATGACGGCCCAGGCGAGGGTGTAGTCGGGGTCCTCGCGGCCCTGCACCGAGGTCAGACCGGCGAGCCACGCGCGGAACAGCCGGGCGATCTTGCCCGCGAAGTAGATGAACGTCGCGACGATGGCCCCGATCTGGATGATCGCCGTGTACGCCGTGATTGCCGGGTCGTCGACCGGGAGGCCGAGCAGCTGCTCGGCGATCGTGAGGTGCCCGGTGGAGCTGATCGGGAGGAACTCGGTGAGTCCTTCGACGATCCCGAGGATGACGGCCTGGAGGTAGGTGAGTTCGACGGGCACGAGCCGACAGCCTAGATGCCGTGCGGCCGTTGTCAGCCCAGCCCGGCCAGCGCGTCCCCCACCGTGCGCAGCACCGCCACGCGTGCCGCCGTGGTGGTGGCGTAGGGCGCCACGCTGAGTGTGGTGACCCCGGCCGTCGCATAGCGCCCGATCCGTTCGGCGATGCGCTCCGGGGGCCCGATCAGGGCGGTGGAGTCGACGAGGTCGAACGGCACGGCAGCCGCCGCATCGCGGGCGCGACCGGCGAGGTAGAGGTCCTGGATCTCGTCCGCGGCCGCGTCGAAGCCCAGCGAGCGCGCGAGCCGGTTGTAGAAGTTCTGCTTCCGGCTGCCCATCCCTCCGATGTAGAGGGCGGTGTACCCGGCGACCACGGACCGGGCCGCCTCGAGGTCGTCCATGACGACGACGGGAACGGTTGCGACGACGTCGAAGCCGGCCATCGCGTCACCGTCGCTGCCCGCCCCCACTGCTTCGCGGCCCGCCCGCACGGCGGCGAGCTGGTCGGCCGAGTGCTCCGGGGAGAAGAAGATGCCGAGCCAGCCGTCGGCCACCTCGCCGGCCAGGCGAAGGTTGCGCGGACCCACCGCAGCGAGGTAGACCGGCAGGTCCGTGCGAGGCGGACGGATGGTGAGCCGCAGCGCCTTTCCCGGCCCGTCGGGCAGCGGCAGGGTGAAGTGCTCCCCCGCATACTCCACCTGCTCGCGCCGCAGGGCCATCCGCACGATGTCGACGTACTCGCGGGTGCGGGCCAGCGGCGCCGCGAACCGCACCCCGTGCCAGCCCTCGCTGACCTGTGGGCCGGACACCCCGAGCCCGAGGTGGAAACGCCCTCCGGACAGGCGGTCGAGGGTCGCGGCGGTCATCGCCGTCATCGCCGGCGTGCGTGCAGGGATCTGCATGACCCCGGCGCCCAGCCCGATGCTCGTGGTCTGCGCCGCCAACCAGCCGAGCACGGTCGGTGCGTCGGAGCCGTAGGCCTCCGCCACCCAGGCCTGGGCGTAGCCGAGCCGCTCCGCCTCCTGCACGAGGTCGACGGTGTCGTTGCCCAGTCCCATGCCCGCATAACCGCAGGAGATCGCCAGCCGCATGGCGCCCACGGTAGCGAGGGGCCGGGCGATAGGGTCGCCGCCATGCTGACCCGCCGCCTCGGGACCTCTGGCCTGGCCGTCTCGCGGATGGGCCTGGGCACGATGGCCTGGGGGACACGAACCTCCCCCGAGGACGCCCGAGACATGCTCTCCGCCTTCCGCTCGGCGGGCGGCACCCTCGTCGACACCGCCCACGGGTACGCGGGCGGCGCGGCCGAGGACCTGCTCGGCGACTTCCTGCGGGGCCCGGACCGCGACGAGGTCGTGCTCGTCACGAAGTCGGGCATTCGCCGGGCCCGCGGCAGCCGGGTCGTCGACTGCTCACGCCGGGCGCTCATGCACCAGCTCGACACCTCTCTGCAACGGCTCCACAGCGGGCACGTCGACGTGTGGCTCGCACACGCCTGGGACGAGCACACGCCGATCGAGGAGACGGTGAGCGCGCTGGTCTGGGCCGTCGAGACCGGGCGCGCCCGATACGTCGGCGTCTCCAACCACGTCGGCTGGCAGGCCGCCCGCACGATGTCGCTGCTCGCGGCATCCGGGGTGCCGCTGGTCGCCGACTCGGTCGAGTACAGCCTGGTCGCCCGCACGCCCGAGCGAGAGCTGGTCGACGCCGCGGCGGCCCTGGGGTTCGGGTTGCTGCCGTGGTCGCCACTGGGCCGTGGGGTCCTCACCGGCCGCTACCGCACGACCGTCTCGGCCGACTCCCGGCTCGCCTCGGAGGAGTTCGCCGGCTTCGCCGGCCGCCACGTGGGCGACCACACCCGAGGCGTGGTCGAGGCGGTGCACACGGCCGCGAACGGCCTGGGGGTGGCCCCGGCCGCCGTCGCACTCGCGTGGGTGCGCGACCGCCCCGGGGTCACGGCACCGGTCGTCGGCCCGCGGACCCCCAGCCAGCTGGCGACCCTGCTCGAGGCGGAGGACGTCGAGCTGCCCGAGCAGATCGTGCTCGCCCTCGACGAGGTGTCGGTCGAGCACACCTGAGGTCGGGGCGGGTCAGCGAGGTTCGGTGTCGTCGGGCTCGTCGTACTCGATGTCGTCGTCGAGGCCGGAGTACAGCCGGGCGCCGTCGCCGTCCTCGTCGTCGTGGTCGTCGAGCACGTCCTCGGAGACGTCGTCACCGTCCTCGGCGTCGTCACCGTCCTCGTCGTCCTCGTCGCCGTCCTCGTCGCGGTCGTCGTCACCGCTGTAGATGTCCAGCGGCGTCATCTCACCGTAGGCGTCGTAGAGGGCCCCGTCGTACGCCTCGAAGGCGTCGGCGAGGTCCTCGTAGGCGGCGACGACCGTGGGGTCGTCGTCGCCGTGCGCGGTACTGCTCGCCTCCAGGTGGCGCTCGAAGGCGGCGACGAGCTGGTCAAGTGCGGCACGCGGATCGGCGCTCATGGTGCTGACGCTACCGGTCCTTGGGCACAATGTGGCCATGGTCGAGTACGAGTACCTCGTCCTGTCCTTCGGTCGGGAGGTCGGGCGCGGCGACATCCGGCGCCGGCTCACCGAGCACGCCGAGTACGGCCGCTGGGAGCTGGAGCGAACGGTCACCTACGTGGGGGGTCGCACGCGGACCTGGTTGCGGCGGCGCATCATCCGGCCGCGGCGTTCGATGAGTGCGTCGGTCTGAACCCTCAGCAGGTCTGCAGCAGCCGCAGCAGCACCCGGGTGCCGAAGCGCAGCGACTCCACGGGCACCCGCTCGTCGATGCCGTGGAACATCGGCGCGAAGTCGAGGTCGGCCGGCAGCCGCAGCGGCGCGAAACCGTACCCGGTGATGCCGAGCAGTGACAGGGCCTTGTTGTCGGTGCCGCCGGACAGGCAGTAGGGCAGCACGTCGGCATCGGGGTCCTCGGTGCGCAGCGCCGCGACCATCGCCTCGACGAGATCGCCCTCGAACGGCGCGTCGAGCGCGATGTCCCGGTGCAGCACCGTGACCTCGACGTGCTCCCCCGCGAGGTCGCGGATCGTCGCGAGCAGCTCGTCCTCGTGGCCGGGAAGGAAGCGGCAGTCGACGTTGGCGGAGGCGTGCTGCGGGATGACGTTGTGCTTGTACCCGGCGTCGAGCATCGTCACGTTGCTGGTGTCCTGCAACGTTCCGCGCACGAACCCCTGGGCGCCGCCGAGGTGGGCGAGCAGCTCGTCGAGGTGCTCGCCCGACCAGCTGGTGCCGGTGAGCTCGGACAGGCCCTCGAGCAGGGTGCGCACGGAGGGGATGAGCTCGCGGGGCCACGGGTGCGCGGCGATCCGCGAGATGGCCTCAGCGAGCCGCACGATGGCGTTCTCGTCGTTGGGCACCGAGCCGTGACCGGCTCGCCCGTGGGCGGTGAGCCGGAGCCACGCGATGCCCTTCTCGGCGGTCTGCAGCAGGTAGGCGCGCCGCTCGCGGCCCTGCCGGTCGGTGACGGTGACGCTGTAGCCACCGACCTCCGAGATGGCCTCCGTGACGCCGTCGAAGACCTCGGGGTGCTCCGCGACCAGGAAGTGCGAGCCCTTCGTGCCGCCCGCCTCCTCGTCGGCGAAGAACACCACCAGGAGGTCGCGGGGCGGGGTGGTGCCGGTGCGGGCCAGGTGTCGCACGGCCGCGAGCATCATCGCGTCCATGTCCTTCATGTCCACGGCCCCGCGACCCCAGACGCAGCCGTCGCGCTCCTCCCCGGCGAACGGGTCGACCGACCAGTCCTCGGCGTTGGCCGGCACGACGTCGAGGTGCCCGTGCACGCACAGGGCCCCGCGGTTCGGGTCGGCGCCGGGGATGCGCACCGCGACGCTGACCCGACCCGGGTCGCTCTCGAAGGTCTGCGGCTCCAGGCCGACCTCCCTCAGCAGGTCGACGACGTACGCGGCCGCTTGCGCTTCGCCCGGCCCGCTGCCGTCGCCGTAGTTGCTGGTGTCGAAGCGGATCAGCGCCCGGCAGATGGGCACGACCTCGTCCTCGGGGTGGCTGACGGTGTCGGTCATGGGCAGCCACTCTAGGCGGACGGGTGGCCGAACCAGCTCGCCTGTGGCGCCTCGTGCGTGGTCGGGTCCGACCCCTCCGGATGCCGGGTGGCCCACCGCGCGAGCAGGGCCGCCCCGGTCGCTCCCGGCTCGGCCATGGCCACGTGCGTCGTGCGCCGTCCGATGCCGACCCGGCTGGCGAGCACCGACGAGAGGTTCGCCCACCCGCCGGTGACGACCACGTCGTCCACCGGCACGCCCACCGCGCGCATCGCCGCGACCTCGGAGGCGACCACAGATCTGGTGCGGGCGAGCACGCCGCTCCACGCCGCGTACGGGTCGGTGCCTTCGGGCCACGAGACCGTGACGTGGTCGTCGCCCATGTCGATGCCCTCGACGACGACCTCGGCGGGAGCGGTGCCGCCCGGAGCCGCTGCGTCGAACGCCCGGCGCTGCTCGAGGGTGGTGGCGCCGAGGGCGTCCAGCGTGCGGTCGAGCACCAGACCGGTGCGCAGCGCACCCAGCATGCAGGTCGTGGAGTCGACGACGTGCGGGTAGACCGACAGACCGCGCGAGACGAGCCCGGCCACGACGAGGGGTGACGGCGGCCCGCCCACGGCCGCGACGAGGGCCTCGGCCGTGCCCATCGAGTCGCACAGGCTGCCGATGACACCGGCGCCGAGCGCCGCGGCGGCGACGAGGTGGTCGTGCCCTGCCACGGTGAGCACCGCGCCGCGGGCCTGCTGCACCGGGTGGTCGCCCCGGACCCTGCCGAGCGCGGCACCGGCCGCGACCCGTGGTGGCACGAGGTCCGGGCCGGTGCCGAGCGCCTCGAGAGCCGCGGGGTACGGCGCCTCGTCGTGGATGTCCCACAGCGCGGTCCGACCCAGCATTGAACGCTCTGCGTAGAGCCCGGCGCCCAGTCCGTGGCAGACCAGCTCGGGCAGGCTCGCCCACCGTCGACCGCGCAGGTCCAGGCCGCCCTCGTCACGCCACCAGAGCAGCTTGAACAAGGTGGCCACCGAGCTGACCCCGAGCCCCGTGCGCGACGGCAGCTCGGCGGCGAGCGAGGGGTCGAGGGACGCCGCCTGGCGCCCGCCGCGGGGGTCGTGCCACGCGAGCAGCCGGGTCACGGCGCGGCCGTCGGCGTCGACGAGGGCGCCGGTCTCGGCGATCGAGCAGAACCCGATCGACCGCACCTGCACGTCGCCGGCGACCCGAACGAGGTCGGCCAGCAACCGGTCGACGGTGGCGAGGGCATCAGCCGGGTCGCGCTCGCACCACTCCGCCCGCGGCCGTTCCCAGGGAGTCGGCAGCGAGGCGCGGGCGACCACCTTGCGGGCATCGTCGAGCGCCACCGCCTTGGTCACGGTGGTGCCGAGATCGACGCCGACGTCGACGGTCGTGGTCATGTGCTCCGCAACCTAGGGAGGCCGGGCCACCGGGGTCAACGGCCCGCGGCCGGAAGCCCTGGCGATTTCGGTTCCGGGTGGCGGAGCGTGTATCGTTCCGGGTCGCAGGACGGCCTTCCCAGGGCCGACCGTGCACCACTCGTCCGGGTGGCGGAATTGGCAGACGCGCTAGCTTGAGGTGCTAGTGCCCTTATTGGGCATGGGGGTTCAAGTCCCCCCTCGGACACCACATCGACCCCCCGAGTCCTGGCATCCAGGCTCGGGGGTTCGTCCGTTCCCGGACCTCAGTGGCGGACAGCGTTCGTCGGGGACCACAATCAGGGGGTGCCCCACACCCAGAACGCCGCCATCAACCTCCGTCTTGCCCAGCTCGGGCTGCCTCTCCCCAAGGGGTCCGAGGACACCGAGGCGGCGCGGCTGGCCCGCCCCATCCTCGCTCGCCAGCGTGAGCTCAGCCGCCGTCTCGCCGACCGCCTGTGCGCAGCGGACGGCCGCATCCAGGCCTTCCTCGACGACTACCTCGCCGAGACCGGCGAGCGGCCCCAGCTGCCGCACCGCACCCTGGTGCTCGACGAGGCCGGGCTGGCCCGCGCGCTGTCCCTGCCCGTCGACGGCGACCGGTTCACCTCGCCGCTGTTGAGCAGCTACCGGCTGGTCAACGGGGTGCTGCACAACCCGGCCAACGACCGGCGCACCACCGCGGGGGTCTTCCACATCGCCGAGGGCGGGCTGCCCATCCCGGACGACAAGCTCGCCGTGCCCACGCTGACCTTCGCGCGGTTGCTGGCCCTCGCGTTCCAGCCACCGGAGACCGACATGGTGCTGCCCTACTCGGCCAACCAGCCCGAGCCGGCGGCCTGCTTCGTCTCGCTGCTGCTGCGACCACTGGTCTCCCCCGAGGTGCCGGGGTCGGTGCGCGAGAAGCGGATGGAGACGCGCTTCATCGTGCCGGGCGGCACCGTGGCGAACCTCGACTTCGTCGAGGGGATCTTCGGCAACGGTGGCGACCCCTACCTGCCGGAGAACGACGCCTCCCTGGCTCCGGAGACCTGGACCGGCCACACCGGCTGCGTCATCCTCGCGCCGCACCTGACCAAGGTCACCAAGAAGGAGGTCGGGCTGCCGCACGTCAGCGAGGCCACCGAGCGCCAGCAGCGCGACGGCATGTGCTGGGAGACCGAGGACGAGCCGTACAACGGCGGGAAGGCCTTCAAGATCTGCGCCCGCGACGCTCGGGGTGTCATCGTCACCGTCATCGCCGACACCTACTTCGGCTACTGCAAGAAGGAGGTCAAGACCCAGATCTCGTACTCCGCGAACCTCTTCGGCAACGCCGAGGAGGAGCACTCCGGCGGGGCGCTGGTGTTCGCCAGCTACAACCTCGGCCAGGAGTACACCGGGAAGTACTCCATCGATGAGTACACCCTCGCCGACGTGCTCGAGCGCGACCCGGATCGGTTCGCAGCGCAGCCGCAGGGCCACGCCGACGACCTCGAGCAGCCGCACATCGTGCTCGTGCCGGGCGACGCGCGCTTCTCGATGCGCGACATGACGGTGGCGTGGGACCGCCCCGACGGTGGTACCGGCACGGTGCCCCTGCGCGCCGACAAGGTCTACCTCAGCCCCAGCGGTTACCGGGTGACGGTCGCACAACAGCCGCACGACCCCAGCACGTGGAGCCTCGTCGGCACCGTCCCGAGCGCGACGTCGTGCCACAAGCCCGCAACCGTCTCGGGGGGCGGCAAGTCCGAGATCTCCAAGGCCATCACCGACGCGTTCATCGTCGGGTCGGCCTTCACGGCCAGCTTCGAGACCGACATCGACTCCGTCACCGCGATCCTCGACCGCGACTACTCCCGACGCTTCCTCGACCCCGCACGACACGGCTCCGACCTGCGCCCGATCCTGTCGCCTGACCGCTCCATCGGCTCGGTCATCAAGCTGCTCACCCCCTCGCCCTCGCAGTACACCGCCGACTACAACGCCTGGCTGTCGCGCATCCCCCCCTACGTCAAGGAGCTCGTCTACGTCGTCAAGCGCTCCTACCGCCCCGAGTGGGGCGACGACTGGCGCAGCCACTTCAGCGTCGCCGAGATCGACGGCCGACAGGGCAACTCACTGCACCTCGACGGCACCAAGATCACCCTCAACATGCTGCGCGTCGGCTACAACGTCGACGGCTCGTGGCGCCTGTTCAGCCTGCGCCACGACTTCTCACCGGCGGTGAAGGTGCAGACCCAGGACGACATCACGGCATCCACCGTCGTGCCCGGGAGCCTGCTCGGGCTCGATCCGGCCCGCTCCTACAAGCTGGTCGAGAACTGCGAGAACCTGCTCTTCCAGCGGCCCGACGACGCGATCCACCGCGGCTACGACACGGTGGCCGAGCGCGACATCGCGACGCCCGGCACCTTCCTGTCCAACTTCGAGCCGCTCACCCGCGCCGATGCCGTCGCCATGCGTGACGAGGCCGTCTCGTTCACGGCGTACAGCCCCCCGATGGCCGACCTGATCAGCACGTTCGCCGGCACCTCCGAGGGCGACGGCCCGGCCTACGTGGTGAGCTCCGCGAACCCGCGGCTGGTCGACGGGGCACCTTCGAAGAACCCGCGCTACCTCCAGCAGCGCCCCGACCGCACCGACGCGAAAGCCACGGCGGTGGCTGAGCTGTCCGAGCGCCTCGTGCGGCGGATGCCGGCCGGCGCGCCACTCCCCCGGCCGGTGGACGTCGTGGCGGCGGGCCGGCGCAACAACCCGCCCGAGGGGGCGGTGCCGGCGCTGTGCTCGTACGGCCCGCTGCACTACATGGAGGTGCCCGAGCTGTTCATGGAGTTCATCTCGTCGATGACCGGCAAGTCACCGTCGACGACAGGGGCGGGCTCCGAGGGAGCCCTGACCAAGGGCCCGTTCAACGCCCTGCCGGCCATCATCGACCTCAACGCCAACCTGCTCTCCTACGTGCTCACCGGGCACGACGGCTGGCTGTCGGCCGCCGGCCACGTCGGCCCGCACGTCAAGGTCGACCACGACTTCTCCCTGCTGGTGCCGGAGCTGTTCGCCCGGATGACCGCGCAGGAGAGGGACGCCAGCAACCTGATCGCCGAGGGCGCGCTGGAGAAGATGACCGACGTCGACCACGGCGGCCAGCGGGTGCCGGCCAGCCGGCTGGGCTACCGGATGACCGAACGGATGGCCACCAAGTACTTCGGCCGGATCTTCCTGCACCCGGATGTCGTCTTCACCCCCGAGATGCTGCGCCCTGAGCTGCAGGACCTGGCGGTCTTCGCCGATTCGGTCGCCACCATCGCCGCGACTCACGAGCGGGTCGCGCGCGCCTACGTCAAGGACGGCACGATCTCGCTGGCGATCCCGCCGCTGCGCGCCCTGCTCGAGATCATGGCCGACGGCTCGAGCACCGAGGGCTGGCAGCTGGAGTCACCGGAGCTCCGCGAGATGTTCACCCGCGAGTCGGTGCTGGCCTCGAGCTGGTACGCCGCGCGGCTGGCGGCCAAGCAGGATGCGGCGGCCGCTCGAGCTGCGGCCGGGCTCGCGGCCATCGAGAAGTTCGTGACCACCCCCGGCAACGAGGAGCCCACGGCTCGCCTCGACATGCCCGCCAGGGTCGCGGCGGCCCGGGCGGAGGTGGCAAGGCTGTCCGGTGCCGAGTTCGCCGAGCAGCTCGTCGGCACCTCCGGCAGCACGCCGCTGTAGCCGGAGGTGATCCGGACCACCGAGTGTGCCGGCGACGCGCTCAGCGGCTGCCTGCGGTGCTCAGCGGCTGCCTGCGGTGCTCAGCGCACGCCACGCCGAGCGGATGTGTTCCTCGGTGAGTGCGGCCGCAGCGTCGCCGTCACCGCGCGAGACGGCATCGAAGATCGCCTCATGACCCTGCCGGAGCCCTGGGGTGATGCCCTCCCACGTCTCGAGGTTGCGAAACCGATCGAGGATCGGCCGTCGCAGCGACTCGCGGATGGCGGCAGTGAGGTCGCGGGCGAGGCGGTTGCCTGCCGCAGCCGCCAGCGCCACGTGGAAGGCCGTGTCGCAGTCGTTGAAGTGCGCTCGGTCGATGTCCGGGTCGTCCATGGTGTCCAGCAGCTCGCGCATCACGCTGAGGTCCGCCGGTGTCGCGTGGGCGGCGGCGAGCCGCACGCTGAGGCGTTCGAGCGCGATCCGCACCTCGACGACGTCCGGCAGAGGGAAGTTCGACAGGGCGACGTGAACGCGCAGCATCCGGCCCAGCGCCCCACTGGGCACCGCGGTGATCGTGGTTCCACCGGCCGGGCCCGCCCCGACCGACGACCGGACGACGCCCTGCGCCTGGAGGGTGCGCACGGCCTCTCGCACCGCGGCCCGGCTGACGTCGAGCAGCCGAGCCAGCTCTCGTTCCGGTGGCAGCTGGTCGCCGACCTCCATCGCGCCACTGAGGATCCGGTCGTCGACCCAGCCCAGCACCAGCTCGAACGCCTGCAGACCATCGTCCACCCGCTTCTCGGATGGCAGGTCGGTGGTCACCGGTCCAGACTGTCATGGTGACCACTACCACCGAAAGAGTGGTCCGACCATTCGACGGAACACCTTCGTCAGACCATTGACAGTGCCGCATCGCCACTCCTATCGTCGTCGCACCGTCGAGTGGTCTGACCATTCGAGCTCGAGCCCGATGACGTGCGACTCGGAGGACCAATGACCGTTCTGACGCTCGCCCCCAGCGCCTTCCAACCGGAGGTCTCACCGGTCGCGGACAGCCTCACCATCTCGGCCCTGGTGGCCCTGCTCCCCCTGGTGACCGTCTTCCTGACCCTCGGCGTCCTGAGGTGGAAGGCCCACTGGGCCGGTCTGACCTCCGTCGCCGTCGCCATCGTGGTGGCGTCCCTGTTCTTCGGGATGCCGGTGCAGCTTGCCGCCCTCGCCGCCACCCAGGGCGCCGCGTTCGGCATCTTCCCCATCATGTGGATCGTCTTCACCGCGATCCTGCTGTACCAGGTGACGGTGCGCTCGGGCCGGTTCGAGGACCTGCGGGCCACGTTCCACCTGATCTCCGACGACCCGCGCATCCAGGCGATCATCATCGCCTTCTGCTTCGGTGGGCTCCTCGAGGCGCTCGCCGGGTTCGGCGCCCCGGTCGCCATCACCGGCGTGATGCTGATGGCCCTGGGCTTCTCGCCGTTGCGTGCCGCCGCGGTGGTGCTCCTGGCCAACACGGCGCCCGTCGCCTTCGGCGCGGTCGGCACGCCGATCATCACGGCCGGCAACCTGACCGGCATCCCCTACCAGGAGATCG
Organism: Actinomycetales bacterium; assembly: GCA_038210185.1. Classification (GTDB taxonomy): domain Bacteria; phylum Actinomycetota; class Actinomycetes; order Actinomycetales; family Dermatophilaceae; genus Fodinibacter. The sequence continues at coordinate 20,558 of JBBQWX010000027.1, read as the reverse complement.
GCGCCTACGTCGGGCACCAGACCCCGCTGCTGGCCGCGTTCGTCCCGCTCCTGCTCGTTCTCATGGCCGACGGCCGCCGTGGCGTGCGACAGACCTGGCCGATCGCGGTCGTGGTCGGGCTCACCTTCGCGGTCTTCCAGTGGGTCTCCGCGACGTGGATCTCCGTCGAGCTCACCGACATCATCGCCTCGCTGGCCGGCCTCGCCGCCGCCGTCCTGTTCCTCAAGGTCTGGCAGCCCCAGGGTCGCCAGGAGGCCTTGGAGGCCCTGCACGCCGAGCGCGAGCGCGAGTTCGCCATGGCCGGCGGTCCGGATGCCGGAAGTGGCTCGGCCGGCGAGGGCCCCGTCACCGACTACGTCGCGTCGGCGACCGCGCTCGAGAAGCGCGCCAAGGGGCTCACCCCGGGCCGGATCACGATGGCGCTGTTCCCCTACCTGCTGGTGATCGTCGTCTTCGGGATCGCCAAGCTCGTTGCGCCGGTCAAGGAGTGGCTGGCGACGACCGACGTCAAGATCCCGTGGCCGGGCCTCGACGGTGAGGTGCTCACCCTGGCGGGCACCCCGAGCGCGGCGACGACGTACACCCTTCCCTGGCTCAGCTCGCCGGGCTCCATGCTGGCGCTCTGCTCGCTCATCGTCGCCATCGTCTACGGCATCGGCCTGCACGGCTGGGGCGCGGAGATGTGGGCCACGGCGCACAAGATGCGGTACGCCTTCCTCACGGTCGCCTCGATGCTCGCCCTCGCCTACGTCATGAACTTCTCGGGGCAGACGATCACGATCGGCACGTGGATCGCAGGCACCGGCGCCTTCTTCGCCTTCCTCAGCCCGACGCTGGGATGGATCGGCACCGCGGTCACCGGCTCGGACACCAGCGCCAACGCCCTGTTCGCCACGCTCCAGCAGAGCGCGGCGCAGACCGCCGGCATCGACCCGACCCTGCTGGTCGCCGCCAACACCTCGGGCGGCGTCGTCGGCAAGATGATCAGCCCGCAGAACCTCACGATCGCGGCCACCGCGGTCGGTCTGCTCGGCCGTGAGTCCGACATCCTGCGCAAGGTCCTGCCGTGGAGCATCGGCCTGATCATCGCCATGTGCGTCCTCGTCGGCCTGCAGTCCACGGTGCTCGCCTGGATGCTCCCGTGACCGCCCCGGCCGACCCCGTGACCGCCCCGGCCGACCCCGTGACCGCCCCAGCCGGCCCCGTGGCCGACCTCAAGGTCGCCCTGTTCGCGACCTGCTTCAACGACACGATGTGGCCCGAGACGCCGAAGGCGACCGTCCGCCTCCTCGAGCGGCTCGGCTGCCGGGTCGAGTTCCCGGCCGCGCAGACGTGCTGCGGGCAGATGCTCACCAACACCGGCTACGGGTCGCAGGCCCTGCCGCTGGTGCGCCGTTTCGTCGACGTCTTCGAGGGCTACGACGCCGTCGTCGCCCCCTCGGGGTCCTGCGTCGGCTCGGTGCGCGAGCAGCACCGCACGATCGTCGAGCTGGCCGGCGACGACCGGCTGGCCAGCCGGGTCGAGCACGTCACCCCGAAGGTCTACGAGCTCTCGGAGTTCCTCGTCGACGTGCTGGGTGTCACCGACGTCGGGGCGTACTTCCCGCACCGGGTCACCTACCACCCGACGTGCCACTCGCTGCGGATGCTGCGGGTCGGCGACCGACCGCTGCAGCTGTTGCGAGCGGTGCGGGGCATCGACCTCGTCGAGCTGCCCGGTGCCGAGGAGTGCTGCGGTTTCGGAGGCACCTTCGCGGTGAAGAACGCGGACGTGTCCATCGCGATGGGCGCCGACAAGGCCCGTCACGTCGTCGAGACCGGCGCCGAGGTCGTCGTGGCCGGCGACAACTCCTGCCTGGCCCACATCGGCGGGATCCTCGGCCGGCAGCGCTCCGGAGTGCGGCGCCTGCACCTGGCCGAGATCCTCGCCTCGACGCAGGAGCACCAGGCATGACCACCACGACACCAGGGCCGGTGCAACAGACCTCGGCCACCTTCGTCGGCATGCCGAAGTTCCCCGACGCCGCCCGCGCCGCCCTGGCCAACACCCAGCAGCGCAAGAACCTGCGCCACGCCACCCACACCATCCGGAACAAGCGGGCCCGGGTCGTCGCGGAGGTGCCCGAGTGGGAGGCGCTGCGGGTCGCCGGCGCGCAGGCCAAGGACGAGGCCTTGACGCACCTCGGCGACTACCTCGAACAGCTGGAGCGGAACCTCACCGAGAACGGCGCCGTCGTGCACTGGGCGCGCGACGCCCGGGAGGCCAACCAGATCGTCCTGGGCATCGTGCGGTCCAAGGAGGTCGACGAGGTCGTCAAGGTCAAGTCCATGGTCACCCAGGAGATCGAGCTCAACGAGGCGCTGGAGGAGGCCGGCATCCATGCGTGGGAGACCGACCTCGCCGAGCTCATCGTGCAGCTCGGTCACGACCGCCCGAGCCACATCCTCGTGCCGGCCATCCACCGCAACCGCAGCGAGATCCGTGAGATCTTCATGCGCGAGATGGGGGCCGTCGGTCGACCAGCCCCCGACGACCTGACCGACGACCCGGCCCGGCTCGCCGAGGCGGCCCGACTTCACCTGCGTGAGAAGTTCCTGCGCGCACGAGTCGGGATCTCCGGGGCGAACTTCGCTGTCGCCGACACCGGCACCCTCGTCGTCGTGGAGTCCGAGGGCAACGGCCGGATGTGCCTGACCCTGCCCGAGACGCTCATCTCCGTGGTCGGCATCGAGAAGGTCCTGCCGACGTGGGAGGACCTCGCCACGATGCTCCAGCTGCTCCCGCGCTCGAGCACCGGCGAGCGGATGAACCCGTACACCACCATGTGGAGCGGCGTCCACGACGGCGACGGCCCGCAGGAGGTGCACGTCGTCCTGCTCGACAACGGTCGCAGCCACGTCCTGGCCGACCGCGTCGGACGTCAGGCGCTGCGCTGCATCCGCTGCTCGGCCTGCCTGAACGTCTGCCCCGTCTACGAGCGCACCGGCGGGCACGCCTACGGCTCGGTCTATCCCGGCCCGATCGGTGCCGTCCTCAACCCTCAGCTGCGGGGCACGGACAGCCCGATCGACAAGTCGCTGCCCTACGCCTCGAGCCTGTGCGGGGCCTGCTTCGACGCCTGCCCGGTGCGCATCAACATCCCCGAGCTGCTCGTCGAGCTGCGTGGCCGCGTCGTCGAGCACGAAGGTCGCACCGCCGAGTCCGCCGCGATGCGCGCTGCGGCCTGGGTGCTGTCGGACCCCAAACGGCTCGCCGGTGCCCAGAAGGCTGCGACGACAGTGGGCCGGCTCGCCGGCAACCGCACGATCAGATCCGTCCCCGGCCTCGGCGTCTGGACCAACGCCCGCGACCTGCCCACCCCACCGACGGAGACCTTCCGCCAGTGGTGGGCCCGTGAACGAGGGACGGACGTCCGATGAGCGCGCGCGACGAGATCCTCACCCGGGTCAGGGGCGCCATCTCCGACATCCTCACCGCCCCGGGCGACCGAGGGCCGGTACCGGTCCTGGAGGAGACCTCCCCCGGGGTCGCCGAGACGCTGGACCTGTTCGCCGAGATGGTCGCCGACTACCGCGCGCAGGTCGTGCGGGTGGCCCCCGAGGGCGTCGCCGCTGCGGTCGCCGACGCGCTGCGCGAGCACGCATGCCGCACGGTCGTCGTGCCCACCGGTCTCGACCCGTCGTGGGTGTGGGCCTGCGGGGAGGTCGCCCGGGTGCTCTTGGAGGCGGAGGCGGCCACGCACCGCGAGCTGGATGCCGTCGATGCCGTCGTCACGGCATCCGCTGTCGGCGTCGCCACGACCGGCACCATCGTCCTGGATCACCGGGCCGACCAGGGCCGACGCGAGCTCACCCTCGTGCCGGACACCCACGTGTGCGTCATCCGGGCCGACCAGGTCGTCCACGACGTGCCCGAGTCGGTGGCCCGGCTACGGCCCGACGCCGACGGTGCGCGGCCGCTGACCTGGATCAGCGGCCCGAGCGCGACCAGCGACATCGAGCTCGAGCGGGTCGAGGGCGTGCACGGGCCGCGCACGCTCGTCGTCGTCCTCGTGCAGCCGGTGGGCGCGTGAGCGTGTGCACGAGGTCGACACCCCTCCCCTGTCAGGCTCCCGGAAGGACCCTCAGATGAGCGCCACGACCGCCAACCTGTCCGACGCATCGTTCGCCCGGCGGGGGGAGACGTCCGACACCCGGCTCACCGAGCCGGAGCCCCTGGTCGTGAGCGCCTTCTCGGCCGCCCTCGGCGACCCCGACCGACTGCGCACCCGGGCCAGTGACCGCCTGAAGATGATGCACGACGCGTCCCACTACGCCCTGGTCCCGAAGGCCGTGGCCGAGCCGGTGGACGCGGCCGAGGTCGGCCGCCTCTTCGGGGCGTCGGCGGCCTCCGGCATCCCCATGACGTTTCGGTCCGGGGGCACCAGCCTCTCGGGCCAGGCCGGCACCGACGGCATCCTGGTCGACACCCGTAGGCACTTCCGCAGCATCGACGTGCTCGACGACGGGATGCGTGTGCGGATCGGGCCCGGAGCCACCGTGCGCGCGGTGAACGCGCGGCTGGCGCGGCACGGCCGCAAGCTGGGGCCGGACCCGGCCAGCGAGATCGCGTGCACGCTCGGCGGAGTCGTCAACAACAACAGCAGCGGGATGGCCTGCGGCACGGTCGCCAACACGTACAACACCCTCGACTCCCTCGTGCTGGTGCTGCCCAGTGGGACGGTGATCGACACCGGCGCCGCGGACGCCGACGAACGGCTGCGCCAGCTCGAGCCGGAGCTCTACGCGGGCCTGGACCGGCTGCGCGACCGGGTGCGGGGCAACCCGGCGTCGGTGCGGCTGCTCGAGCAGCAGTTCTCGATGAAGAACACGATGGGCTACGGCCTGAACTCCTTCCTCGACCACACCCGGCCGGTCGACGTGCTCGCACACCTGGTCGTCGGGAGCGAGGGCACGCTGGCCTTCGTGGCCTCGGTGGTGATGCGCACGGTGCCGCTGCTGCCCCATGCCATGACCGGGCTGCTCGTCTTCGACGACCTCGCCGGAGCGACCGGCTCGCTGCCGGCGATCCTCGAGACCGCCCCGGCGACGATCGAGCTGATGGACGCGGTGTCGCTGCGGGTCGGCCAGGCCGACCCGCGGGCCGACGAGGCGCTCAAGCGCATCGACGTCGACCGCCACGCCGCGTTGCTCGTGGAGTACCAGTCGACGACCGCCGACGACGTGGCGGAACAGGGTCGGGCGGCGCTCCCCGCGCTGACCCGCCTGCCGCTCAGCTCGCCGGCGTCGCTCGCGTCGGACCCTGCGTCGCGTGCCAGCCTGTGGAACACCCGCAAGGGCCTGTATGCCGCGGTGGCCGGTGCGCGCCCGTCGGGCACCACCGCGCTGCTCGAGGACATCGTCGTGCCCGTCCCGGCCCTGCTGCCCACGTGCGAGCAGCTCATCGAGCTCTTCGCGCGGCACGGCTACGAGGACAACGTCATCTTCGGCCACGCCAAGGACGGCAACATCCACTTCATGCTCAACGAGCGGCTCGACGGCGGGCGGATGGACCGCCTCATGGCGTTCACCGACGAGATGGTGGCGCTCGTGCTGGGGCACGAGGGGTCGCTCAAGGCGGAGCACGGGACCGGGCGGATGATGGCGCCCTACGTGCGGCTGCAGTACGGCGGCGAGCTGCACGACGTGATGAAGGAGGTCAAGGGGCTCTGCGACCCGCGCGGGATGTTGAACCCCGGCGTGATTCTCAGCGAGGACCCCGAGGTCCACACCCGCAACATCAAGGTGACGCCGAGCGTGGAGGCCGAGGTCGACCGTTGCGTGGAGTGCGGCTACTGCGAGCCCGTGTGCCCGAGCCGCGACCTGACGACGACGCCGCGGCAGCGGATCGTGCTGCGCCGCGAGATGCGGGCGGCAGCCGAGGCGGGCGACCTCGCGCTGCTGCAGCACCTCGAGGAGGACTACGAGTACGACGCGGTCGAGACCTGCGCGGTGGACGGCATGTGCCAGACCGCGTGCCCCGTCGACATCAACACCGGTGACCTCACCAAGCGGCTGCGCGCGGAGGCGGTGGGCCCCGTCGCGAGCCGAGGGTGGCTCCTGGCAGGAAGGCACTGGGGGGCGACCACGCGGGTGGCGTCAGCAGTGCTGACGGTGGCTCGCAGGCTGCCCGAACCGGTGGTGATCGTGCCGAACACGCTCGCCCGCCGGGTGGGCGACGAGGACGTCGTGCCCCTGTGGTCGAGCGAGCTGCCCGGTGGTGGTGTTCCGCGGCCGCAGGGGCGGGCGCCGGCGGCCCCGAAGTCTGGCGGAAGCGGTTCTGCCGCAAGCGAAGTCGTCTACTTCTCGGCATGCGTCGGGACCATGTTCGGCGCCAGCGACGCCAGCGATGCCGGCGTAGGAGTGCGAGGCGCGTTCATCTCGCTGTGCCAACGGGCCGGTGTCGCGCTGATCGCGCCGGGTGGGCTGCCCGGACTGTGCTGCGGCACGCCGTGGCGCTCCAAGGGCATGCTCGAAGGCGCGGCCGAGATGGAGGTTCGGGTGGCGGCAGCCCTGTGGGAGGCGACGCGAGGGGGTGAGCTCGACGTGGTCTGCGACGCGGCATCGTGCACCGATGGCCTGGTGACCACGCTCACCCACGCTGCGGGTACCGACGACCGGTACGCCGGCATCCGCGTCGTCGACGCCGTCGCCTACGTCGCGGCTGAGCTGCTGCCCCAGCTGCCGGCGCCGCAGCCCCGGCTCGCGCGGGTGGCACTGCACCCGACGTGCTCCTCGACCGAGCTCGGGCTCAATGACGCCCTGCTGACGGTGGCGCGGGCCGTGGCGGACGAGGCCTACGTGCCTGACTCGTGGGGCTGCTGCGCCTTCGCCGGCGACCGTGGGATGCTGCACCCGGAGCTGACGGCATCCGCCACCCGGATGCAGGCCGCGGAGATCGCGCAGGCCGGGCCGTTCGACGCCTACGCCTCGTGCAACCGGACCTGCGAGCTCGGTATGACGCGTGCGACCGGTCAGCAGTACCAGCACGTCCTGGAGCTCTTGGACTCGACGACCTCCTAGCGCACGGGGCGACCCGCCAGGCGTCGGGGCCGGCGTCAGCCGGCGGAGTACGCGTCGACGGCGTCGGTGAGGTCGGCGAGCACCGGGTCCAGGCGCGTGCTGCCCTCGGCCGGGATCTCGTCCGCCTGCACCGCCTTGTCGTACTCCTCGACGAGCTTGTCGGTCTCGGCGGTGACCTTCTGCCGGTCGTCCTCGCCAAGCGCCTTCTCGATGTCGCGAGCCCGGTCTTGAAGCATCTTCGCGGTGGCCGGGGTGAGGATGCCGTCGCTCCGCAACCCGCCGACCTCGTCGGAGAACGCGGACAAGGACGCCGACACGTCGCCGGCCAGGTCGACGCTGGGGCTGGCACTGGGGCTGGGCGTCTCGGTCGGAGTCTCGGTGGGGGTGGGCGTCGGGGTCGAGGCCGCGGTGGTGGGCGGGGCCTGGGTCGTCACCGTCGATGCCGACGCCGTGGGCGTCGTGCTCGGCGAGGCCGCCGGGTCCTTGGCCGCGTCGCCCTTGAGCAGCAGCCACACCAGCACGGCGATCGCCGCCACCGCCGCGAGGGCGAGCACCCAGGTGAGCGGCGAGTTGTCACGACGACCGGGCTCGGGCGACGACACGGGGGGGACGACGGGAAGGGGCGCCACGGCACCCACCCGCTGGGTCGTCGCGGCACCGGCGGCGGGCAGCACGGTGGTCGCCGCCCCGCCCAGCGACTCGCGGGTCGCCAGCGCCGCCGCGACGGTCGCCGCGCCGGCCGGCCGGTCGTCCGGGCTCTTGGCCATCAGGGCGTGCACGAGGTCGGCGAGCCAGTCCGGGGTCTCCGGACGCAGGGTGCGCACGTCCGGCACGGGGTCGTTGGCGTGCATCATCATCGTGGCCACCGGGCTGGTGCCCGTGAAGGGCGGCTGCCCGGCGAGCAGCGCGAAGAGCACGCAGCCGAGGGCGTACAGGTCGGCCCGCCCGTCGACCCGCCCGCCCAGGGCCTGCTCGGGAGAGAGGTACTCGGCCGTGCCCATCACCATGTGCGTCGCGGTGAGCGCCTGCGAGCCGGTCGACTCGGCCAGCTGGGTGATGCCGAAGTCGAGCACGCGGACCCGGCCGTCCTCGGCGTACGCCACGTTGCCCGGCTTGATGTCGCGGTGCACCAGGCCCCGGGCGTGGGCGGCGTCGAGCGCGGAGGCCACCTGGCGCCCCACCTCGACGACCTCCTCGACCGGGAGCGGGCCGTCGAGGAGGCGCTGCGCCAGGCTCGGACCGGGGAGCAGCTCCATGACGAGGTAGGCGGTGTCGCCCTCCACGCCGCTGTCGTGCACGGTGACGACGTTGGGGCTGCTCAGGCCGGCGGTGGCCCGCGCCTCGCGCTCGAAACGCGCGGCGCCCGAGTCGTCGGGCAGCGAGCGCAGGTCGATGGTCTTGATGGCGACCGAACGGCCCAGCACCGTGTCGGTGGCGCGCCAGACCTCGCCCATCCCGCCGCGACCGATGGGGGCCTCCAGGACGTAACGACCCGCCAGCCGGCGCTGCTCGCTGCTCACCCGAGCAACCCTAGCGGCACTCCCGTAGCCTGTCGGACGTGCTGGAGACCGTGACCGCGACGCGATTCGTCGTCCCCCTGCGCGAGGGCGGCTCGCTGCCGGGCCTGGTCGAGGCCGACGACCTCGGTACCTACGTCGTGAAGTTCACCGGCGCCGGGCAGGGTCGCAAGGTGCTCGTCGCCGAGGTGCTGGTGGGCGAGCTCGCCCGTCGGCTCGGCATCCCCACACCGCGGCTCGCCATCGTGGACCTGCCGTCGGCCATCGCCCGCTACGAGGCCGACGAGGAGGTGCAGGACCTGCTCAACGCCAGCCCCGGGCGCAACCTGGGGGTCGACTTCCTGCCGGGCTCGTTCGGCTACGACGGCTCGCGGACGCCGTCGGCGCGCGATGCCGGCGCCATCGTGTGGCTCGACGCCTACACCGCGAACGTCGACCGCACCTGGGCCAACCCCAACCTGCTCGTATGGCACGGGCGCACCTGGGCCATCGACCACGGGGCCGCCCTGTGGTTCCACCACTCGTGGCCGAGCCGCCCCCCCGACGTGCGGCGGTTCGTCGACCAGCCGTTCGACCCCAGGGGGCACGTGCTGGCGGCCGTCGCCGAGCCGGTCGTGCGGACCCACGAGCGGCTCGCCCCCCTGGTCACCGGCACGCTGGTCGAGGAGGTCGTCGCCCTCGTTCCCGAGGAGTGGCTCGAGCCGACCGCCAGCCTGCCCGACCCGGATGCCGCCCGCGCCGCCTACGTCGAGCACCTCACCCTGCGCCTGGCGAACCCCGCCGCGTGGACGGGGGGCGGGTCATGAGCCACCCCTACCAGTACGTCGTGCTGCGCTACGTGCCGCGCGTCGACCGCGGCGAGTGCCTCAACGTCGGTGTGGTGGTGCACTCCCAGTCGGCGGGCGTGCTGCGGTGCGCCTACCACCTCGACGCGCAGCGGATCCGTGCGGTCGCCCCGGAGGTCGACCTCGAGGCCCTTCGGGCCGCCCTCGAGGCGGTCTGCACCATGTGCGAGCGGCCGCCGAGCGAGGTCGACGCCAGCCTGACCACCCAGGGCAAGCGGTTCGGCTGGATCAGTGCCCCCCGCTCCACGGTGCTCCAGCCGGGCCCCGTGCACGGCGGCTCGGTGGCCGACCCGCAGGCCGAGGTCGAGCGCCTGCTCGACCGCCTGGTGCGCTAGCCGGCTCGCACCCGCAGGGCCCACGCCGCCACCGCACCCGCCGCCGCCACGTTCAGAGAGTCGACACCGCCGGCCAGCGGGATGCGCACGGTGACGTCGACCGCGGCGATCGTGCGCCGCGAGAGGCCGTCACCCTCGGTGCCGAGCACGAGGGCGAGCCGCTGCGGGGGGTCGGCGGCGAGCTCGTCGAGCGCCACCGAGTCCTCCTCGAGCGCGAGGGCGGCGGTCGTGAAGCCGAGGGCGCGCAGCTCGGCCAGGGCCTGCGGCCACGGCTCGATCCGGGTCCACGGCACCTGGAAGACCGTGCCCATCGACACCCGGATCGAGCGCCGGTAGAGGGGGTCGGCGCAGCGGGGGGTGACGAGCACGGCATCCATGCCCAGGGCGGCGGCGCTGCGGAACAGGGCGCCGACGTTGGTGTGGTCGACGAGGTCCTCGAGCACGAGCACACGTCGGGCGCCGTCGAGCACCTCGGCGAGGGTCGGCAGCACCGGCCGCTGCATCGCCGCGAGCGCCCCCCGGTGCAGGTTGAACCCGGTGAGCGCCTCGATGACGTGGGGCTCCCCGACGAAGACGGGGATGCCGTCGGCTTCGGCCTGCTCCACGAGGTCGGCCAGGTCGGGAAGCCAGCGCGGCGCCATCAGGTAGGACCGCGGCCGGTGGCCGGCGGCCAGTGCCCGGCGGATGACCTTCTGCGACTCGGCGATGTACAGCCCACGTTCAGGCTCGGTCCGGCGGCGCAGGGCGACGTCGGTGAGCCCGACGTAGTCGCCGAGCCGCTGGTCCGCGGGGTCGTGGATCGGGGTCGGCACCCCGCAAGGCTAGGCCAGCACGGCCCGGCGACCGCGGCGTTGCGCGCAGTCCATCAGGGGAAGGCGACCAGCTTGACGACCGCGACCAGGCCGATGACGACGATGACGCCACGCAGCACCGGCGGGGGCAGCCGGCGCCCGACGGTCGACCCCACCACCCCACCGATGGTCGACCCGATCGCGATCAGCAGCACGACCAGCCAGTCGATCTGGTCGGGCGCCACGAGGATGAAGACCGCGGCCGCGACGCCGTTGACGACCGTCGCGAGCACGTTCTTGTAGCCGTTGAGCCGTTGGATCGGCTCGCTCGACAGGCTGCCGAGGACGCCCATGAGGATGATCCCCTGTGCGGCGCCGAAGTAGCCGCCGTAGACACCGGCACCGAAGACCCCGCCCTGCATGGCGCGCTCGTGGTTGACCGCGCTGGCCGTGCCCTCCGCGCGGCGGCGCTCCGCCCAGGCGTTGAGCCGTGGGCCCGTGACGACGAGCACGAGCCCGACGAGGATGAGCACCGGCACGATCGCGCGGAACAGCTCGGGGTCGAGCACGAGGAGCAGCACTGCGCCCACGACGGCGCCGAGGAGCGACATCGGCGCGAGCCGGCGCAGGGTGGGGGCCGCACCGACCAGCTCCTTGCGGTAGCCGACGGCGCCGGTAAGGCTGCCGGGCACCAGCCCGATGTTGTTCGAGATGTTGGCCGTGATCGGCGCGATGCCGAGCAGCAGCAGCGTCGGGAAGGTGATCAGGGTGCCGGACCCGACGATCGTGTTGATCGTGCCTGCCCCGATGCCCGCGAGGACGACGAGGAGTGCATCGAGCGCGGACACCCGAACACCCTATGCGGGTGTCCGGGTGTCGTGAGCGGGCGGTTCAGCGCGGAGGCTGCGGCTGCTCGCCGGTGGGCGGTGCGGGCGGGGCCGGGGGCGCCGCCGGCGGGGGCGGCGGGGGCGGCGGGGGCTCCTCCTGCGAGAACGGCACCGGCGGGGCGGGCGGCAGCGGCGGGGTCGCCGGCCGCGGCGGCACGACGTCGGCACCGGGCTCGATGGGCGGCTGCACCCGCGAGGCGGGAGCCCCGTGCTCCTCCGCCTCGCGGCTGGCGAGGCCGGCCTGACCACGGGCCCGGGCCAGTGCCTCGGCCGGGTCCTCGAGCGTGGCGTCCTGGAACGCCGGGGCGAACTCGATGCCCGGGTCGACCCAGTCGTCCTCGTCGCCGCCGTCGAACCCGCCCTGGCCCCGGCCGAGCATGCCGCCGATGCCCTTGAGCGCGTCGGTGAGCTCGCTCGGGATGATCCACATCTTGTTGGAGTCACCGCGGGCGATCTGCGGCAGCACCTGCAGGTACTGGTAGGCGAGCAGCTTCTGGGTGGGCTTGCCGCGGTGGATGGCGTCGAAGACCTGCTGGATGGCGCGGGCCTGGCCCTGGGCCTCGAGGATGCGGGCCTGGGCCGAGCCCTCGGCGCGCAGGATCGAGCTCTGCTTCTCGCCCTCGGCGGTGAGGATCTGGCTGGCCTTCATACCCTCGGCGGTGAGCACGATGGCGCGACGGTCGCGCTCGGCCCTCATCTGCTTCTCCATCGACTCCTGGATCGAGTGCGGCGGGTCGATGGCCTTGAGCTCGACGCGGTTGACCAGGATGCCCCACTTGCCGGTGGCCTCGTCGAGCACCCCGCGCAGCTGGCCGTTGATCTGGTCACGGCTGGTCAGCGTCTGCTCGAGGTCGAGCGAGCCGATGACGTTGCGCAAGGTGGTCACGGTGAGCTGCTCGATGCCCTGGATGAAGTTGGCGATCTCGTAGACCGCCGACTTGGGGTCGATGACCTGGTAGTAGATGACCGTGTCGATGCTGACGACGAGGTTGTCACTGGTGATGACCGGCTGCGGCGGGAAGGAGACCACCTGCTCGCGCAGGTCGATGTTGGCGCGCACGACGTCGACGAACGGCACGAGCAGGGCCAGGCCCGGCTCGAGGGTTCGCGAGACGCGGCCGAGGCGCTCGATGATGAGCGCGGTCTGCTGGGGGACGATGCGCACCGTGCGGACGAGCACGATGATCACGAAGCCCGCCAGGAGCACAAGGACGATGAGCGGCAGCAAGCCGTCTGGCATGGGTCAGCCTTTCGCGGGGCGCCGGAGCGCGGTCAGGTGGTGGGGTGGGTCGTGGGGGCGGTCGTAGCGCTGGTCGTGGGGTCGGTCACGAGTCGGCTTGGGGGACGGGCGAGACGATGGCCGTGGCACCGTGGATGGCGATGACGCGGACCTCCTCGCCGGGGCCCACCGTGGCGGTCGTGCCCGCGGCGAGCCGCGCCGACCAGGTCTCGCCGCCGAGCTTGATCCGGCCGTCGCTGTCGGTGACGGCCTGCAGTACGCGAGCATCGCGGCCGACCAGCGCCGAGGTGCCGATCTGGTGGTCGAGCTCGCCGTCCATGAACTGCCGCTTGATCAGCGGCCGGACACCGAAGAGCAGCAGAATCGCCACGGCGACCGCGACGACGACCTGCACGGGGAAGGAGGCGCCGAGCCCGGACGCGACGGCCGCAGCCAGCGCACCCCCGGCGAACATGACGAAGACGAAGTCGACGGTCGCCGCCTCGATCGCGGCCAGAACCAGTGCGACCCCGATCCAGAACAACCAGACGTTGTCGTTCAGCCAGTCCATCGCCCGACCCCCAATCCGTGGTGTGTCACCACATCAACGTATGCCCGAAGTGGGCGGTTCCTCTCGCGCCTAGCGGGCACGGGCGGCATAGCGGTTCCCCCGGACCTCGAGCTCCAGCGGCAGGCCGAAGGTGGCCTCGAGGTTCTCGGCGGTCAGCGTGATCTCGATCGGCCCCTGCGCGATGACGCGGCCCTCGCGGATCAGGAGCACGTCGGTGAAGTGCGGGGGCACCTCCTCGACGTGGTGGGTGACGAGCACGAGGGCGGGAGCGGCGAGGTCGGCGGCGAGGTTGCCGAGGCGGCGCAGAAGGTCCTCGCGCCCCCCGAGGTCGAGACCGGCGGCCGGCTCGTCCAGGAGCAGGAGCTCGGGGTCGGTCATCAGGGCTCGTGCGATCTGCACCCGCTTGCGCTCGCCCTCGGAGAGCGTGCCGAAGCGGCGGTCGGCCAGGTGGTCGGCGCCCAGGGCCTCGAGCAGCTCGTCGACGCGGCCCTCGTCGAGCCGGTCGTAGGACTCACGCCAGCGACCGAGGACGCCGTACGACGCCGTGACCACGACGTCGCGGACCCGTTCGTTCGGGGGGATGCGCTCGGCCAGGGCGGCCGAGGCCAGCCCGATCCGCGGGCGCAGCTCGAACACGTCGACGGTGCCCAGCACCTCGCCGAGGATGCCGACGACGCCGGTGGTCGGGTGGATGCGCGCGGAGGCGAGCTGGAGCAGGGTGGTCTTGCCGGCCCCGTTCGGCCCGAGCACGACCCAGCGCTGCCCCTCCTCCACGTCCCAGCTGACGTCGTCGAGGATCACCGTGTCCCCCCGCACGACTCCCACGCCGGCCAACGCAAGGACATCGCTCATGCACTGACCCTAACCGCTCACGAGGTGAGCATCCGCCGCCTCAGGACGTCGAGGTACACCTCGTTGGTCTGGTCGCCGATCGAGCCCCAGGAGAAGGACTCAACGGCTCGCCGACGCCCGGCCAGCCCCATCCGGTCGGCGCGGGAGGTGTCGCTCACGGCATCGGTGAGGGCGGCCGCGAGGTCGGCGACGAAGCGGTCGGGGTCGACCGGGGTGCCGGTGCCGTCCTGCACCTGCTCGATGGGCACCAGCCAGCCGGTCTCGCCGTGCACGACGACCTCCGGGATGCCGCCGGTCGCCGTGGCCACGACGGGCAGCTCGCACGCCATCGCCTCGAGGTTGACGATGCCCAGCGGCTCGTAGACCGACGGGCACACGAAGACGGTGGCCGCGCTCAACAGGGCCACGACCTGGCTGCGGGGCAGCATGGTCGGCACCCACACCACGCCGTCGCGCGTCTCGCGCAGGGTGTCGATGAGCCCCTCCACCTCGGCCTTGATCTCGGGCGTGTCGGGAGCGCCGGCGAGCAGCACGAGCTGCACCTCGGGGGGCAGCTCGGCCGCGGCCCGCAGCAGGTAGGGCAGCCCCTTCTGCCGGGTGATCCGGCCGACGAAGATGACGCTGGGCCGGTCCGGGTCGACACCGTGGCCGCGCACGACGTCGTCGTCGCGCTCGCGCTGCCACAGCCGCGAGTCGATGCCGTTGTGCACCACCTTGACCCGGTCGGGGTCGACCGACGGGTAGGACCGCAGGATGTCCTCACGCATGCCGGCGCTCACGGCGATGACGGCATCCGCGGCCTCGTAGGCGGTCTTCTCGACCCAGGACGACACCCGGTAGCCGCCGCCGAGCTGCTCGGCCTTCCACGGGCGCATCGGCTCGAGGCTGTGGGCGGTGAGCACGTGGGGGATGTCGCCCATCAGGCTCGCGAGGTGGCCGCCCATGTTGGCGTACCAGGTGTGGGAGTGCACCAGGTCGGCGCCCTCGCAGCCGGCCGCCAGCGACAGGTCCACGCCCAGGGTGGTCAGGGCGGCGTTCGCCCCGGACAGCTCGACGAGGTCGCGGTGGCCGGTCGTGCCGTCCTCGTCGCGCGGCTCACCGAACGCGTGGACCCGCACGTCGAGGTCGCCCCGCCGGCGCAGGGCCCGCACCAGCTCGGCCACGTGCACCCCCGCTCCTCCGTAGATCGCCGGGGGGTACTCCTTGCTCAGGATGTCGATTCGCACGAAAAGTCACCCTAGTGACCCTGCGTGACTCCCGGGGGGCCACGACCCCACTAGCGTGGGGCCCATGGCGTACCGCAGCGGAGGTCCCAAGGTCCTGGTCATCGTTCTCGCTGGTGGAGAGGGAAAACGGCTGATGCCGCTGACGGCCGACCGCGCCAAGCCGGCGGTCCCGTTCGGCGGCATCTACCGGCTCATCGACTTCGCCCTGTCCAACGTGGTGAACTCGGGCTACCTGAAGATCGTCGTGCTCACCCAGTACAAGTCGCACAGCCTGGACCGGCACGTGACCAGGACGTGGCGGATGTCGACGATGCTCGGCAACTACGTGGCTCCCATCCCGGCGCAGCAGCGCATCGACAAGTCGTGGTACCAGGGCAGCGCCGACGCGATCTTCCAGAGCTTCAACACGATCACCGACGAGAAGCCCGACATCGTCGTGGTCGTCGGTGCCGACCACGTGTACCGGATGGACTTCTCGCAGATGGTCGAGGAGCACGTCGAGTCCGGCGCGGGGGTCACCGTGGCCGCCATCCGGCAGCCGATCTCGATGTCCGACCAGTTCTGCGTCATCGACGTCGTGCCCGACGCCCCCACGAAGATCCGGGCGTTCCTGGAGAAGCCGGCCGACCCCGACGGCCTGCCCGGCTCTCCCGACGAGATCCTCGCCAGCATGGGCAACTACGTCTTCGACGCCGACGTCCTCATGGATGCCGTGAACGCGGACGCCACGCTCGACGGCTCGAAGCACGACATGGGCGGCGACATCGTGCCGGCCCTGGTCGAGCAGGGTGCCGCCTACACCTACGACTTCAAGAACAACGTCATCCCCGGCGGCACCGAGCGCGATATGGGCTACTGGCGCGACGTGGGGACGATGGACTCCTACTTCGACGCCCACATGGACCTCGTCTCGATCCACCCGGTGTTCAACCTCTACAACTACGACTGGCCGATCTACACGAGCTACGGGCCGTACCCGCCTGCCAAGTTCGTGCACGGCCACCACGGGCGCTTCGGTGAGGCGCTCAACTCTGCCGTCTCCCCCGGCGTCGTGATCTCCGGGGCCCGGGTCAACGGCTCGGTCGTGTCGCCCGACGTGCACGTGCACAGCTACACCGAGATCGACAGCAGCGTCATCCTCGACAGCGTGCAGATCGGGCGGAACTGCCGCATCCAGCGCGCGGTCATCGACAAGAACGTGACCATCCCCGACGGCACCGCGATCGGCTACGACCGGGCTCGCGACGAGGAGCGTGGTTTCTCCGTGACCGAGTCGGGCATCACCGTCGTCGGCAAGGGCCAGGTGGTCGTCCCGTGAACGGGAAAGGTCGCCCGATCCGGATCGGAGCCCAGCTCCAGCCCCAGCACGCCACGTACGCGCAGCTGCGGAGGGCCTGCGCCGACATGGAGCAGATCGGGGTCGACGTCCTGTTCACCTGGGACCACTTCTTCCCCCTGAACGGTCCACCCGACGGCGCCCACTTCGAGTGCTGGACGACCCTGGGTGCATGGGCCGAGGCCACCGAGCGGGTGGAGATCGGGGCCCTGGTCACCTGCAACAGCTACCGCAACCCGCAGCTGCTCGCCGACATGGCCCGCACCGTCGACCACATCAGTGACGGCCGGCTCATCCTCGGTATCGGATCGGGGTGGTTCGAGCGTGACTACGACGAGTACGGGTACGAGTTCGGTACCGCCGGGGCGCGGCTCGACGCGCTCGACCACGACCTGCCCCTTCTCAGGGCGCGGTGGGGCAGGCTGAACCCCGCGCCCACCCGCGACATCCCGGTGCTCATCGGCGGCGGAGGCGAGCGCAAGACGCTGCGCATCGTCGCCGAGCAGGCCGACATCTGGCACGGCTTCGGCCCGCCCGAGACGATCGCGCACAAGCACACCGTGCTCGACGAGTGGTGCGCGAAGATCGGCCGCGACCCGGCCGAGATCGAGCGGTCGTCGGGGGTCTCGCCCACCCCGGGCCGTCTCCCCGAGGACGTCGCCGACTACGCCGCGGGCGCGCAGGCCCTCTACGACGTCGGCACCCGCCTGTTCACCGTGGGCCTGAGCGGCCCCGACTACGACCGGGGTCCGGTCCGCGATCTGGTCGCGTGGCGGAACGCCCACGCTGGGTAGCCTGCGCGAGTGCCTTCCGCCCCGATCGAACCACCCCCGCCGCCGCTGCCCGACCCCGACGCCCGGACCCTGCTGGTCACGCTGAACGGCCCGGACCGTCCCGGGGTCACCAAGGCGCTGTTCGAGGCGGCCTCGACCGTGGGGGCCGAGGTGCTCGACCTCGAACAGGTGGTCGTGCGCGGCCACCTCGCCCTGTCGGTGCTGCTCTCGCCCGGCCCGGACGAGAACGTGCTCGTCGACCGGCTCACGCGAGCCGGCTCGCGGCTCGGGATGCGGGTCGCACTGGAGGTCGGGCGCGGTGACAACGCGCCGCGCCGCACCGGCCGGGCGGCGGTCGTCGTGATGGGGGCGCCCCTGCAGACGCAGCACGTCGCCGCGGTGGCGTCCGCCATCGCCGACCACGGCGCCAACATCGACCGCATCCGGCGGCTCTCGCGCTACCCCGTGACCACGGTCGAGCTCGACGTGTCGGGGGCCGACCTCGGCGACCTGCGCCACGATCTCGCGCTGGTCTCGCACGAGCATGGCGTCGACATCGCGGTGGCACCGGCGGGGCTGGCCCGGCGCGGCGGCCGACTGGTCGTCATGGACGTCGACTCCACGCTCATCCAGGACGAGGTGATCGAGCTGCTCGCGGAGCACGCGGGCCAGGCCGCCCAGGTGGCCGCCGTCACCGAGGCGGCGATGCGCGGTGAGCTCGACTTCGCCGACAGCCTGCACGCCCGCGTGGCGACCCTGGCCGGGCTTCCCGCGAGCGTGCTCGACGAGGTGCGCGACGCGGTGCGCCTCACCCCCGGGGCGCGCACCCTGGTGCGCACGCTCAAGCGGCTGGGCTTCACCGTGGCCGTCGTCTCGGGAGGGTTCGTCGAGGTCGTCGAGCCGATCGCCCGCGGGCTCGGCATCCACCACGTGCGCGCCAACCGGCTCGAGGTCGTCGGCGGCGTGCTCACCGGGCGGGTGGTCGGCGACGTCGTCGACCGGGCCGGCAAGGCAGCCGCGCTGCGCGAGTTCGCCTCGCTCGAAGGGCTGCCCCTGGCCCGCACGGTCGCCATCGGCGACGGCGCCAACGACCTCGACATGCTGGCCGTTGCAGGCCTCGGGGTCGCCTTCAACGCCAAGCCGTTGGTGCGCCGCCAGGCTGACACCTCGTTGACCGTGCCGTACCTCGATGCCGTGCTCTTCCTGCTCGGAATCTCGCGGGAAGAGATCGAGGACGCCGATGCCTACGACGCCGCGCACTAGGCTGACCCGGTGCCGCGCTACCCCTCGACCACCCCAACGCTGTTCGTCATCGGTGGGGCGGAGGACCGGGTCGGCAGGGCATCGCTGCTGCGCCAGTTCCTGAAGCTCGCCGGCGGGCGCCGGGCCAGGCTCGTGCTCGTCCCGACCGCCTCGTCGTTCCAGGACGAGGTGGTCGCCGCCTACACCGAGGTCTTCACCCGGCTGGGCGCGCCCGGGGTGCAGGTCGTGAACCCCGCGACCCGCGCCGAGGCGCACGACCCCGACCTGGTGGCCCTCGTCGACGACGCCAGCGGTGTCTTCCTGAGCGGGGGCAGCCAGCTGCGCCTGTCGCAGCTGCTGCCCGGCACCCCGCTCGGCGAGGCCTTGCACCGCGCCCACGACCGCGGGGCCGTCATCGGGGGCACCTCCGCGGGGGCCTCGATCATGAGCGACTTCATGATCTCGATGGGTGAGGAGGGCGTCACCCCACGCCAGCGGGCCAGCCAGCTCTCGGCAGGTCTGGGCCTGGTCCGCGGGGTCGTCGTCGACCAGCACTTCGACCAGCGCGCCCGCTACGGGCGGCTGATGTCGGTCATCGCCCCCTCCCCGCACCTGCTCGGCATCGGGATCGACGAGGACACCGCGATGGTCGTCACCGACCGCCGCGAGTTCACGGTCCGCGGCACCGGGGCCGTCTTCGTCGTCGACTGCACCGGCGCCGTCACCGATGCGGCGGATGCCCGCGCCGGAGCCCCCGTGCTGGTGTCCGGCGCCACCGTGCACACCCTGCCCGCGGGGGCGACCTTCGACCTCGCCGAGCGCCGCCTCACCGGCTTCGTCGAGCAGCACCCCCACCTGCTCGCGTCGGTCGCCGCCGCCAAGGCCTGACCGCCCGCGTCCACCGCCCGCGTCCACCGCCCGCGTCCACCGCCAGCACCCCCGCCCACCCCGACCCCGAGGAGCAGCGCCGATGGACCGTCCCACCCCGACCGGGCCCGCCGCACCCGAGCTGCGCATCGTCGAGTCCCGGGTCTACCGAGGCGGCAACATCTGGTCGTACGACCCGTCGATCCACCTCGTCGTCGACCTGGGCGTGCTCGAGGGCCACCCCACCGACAGCCTGCCGGACTTCACGGACCGGCTGCTGGAGCTGCTTCCCGGCATCGTCAACCACACCTGTTCCACGGGAGTCAGGGGTGGCTTCGTCGAGCGGATGCGCGACGGTACCTGGCTGGGGCACGTGTCCGAGCACGTGGCACTACAGCTGCAGCAGGAGGCCGGGCACGACCAGCGTCGCGGGAAGACGCGTGGGGTCAAGGGCAGCCCCGGGCTATACAACGTCATCTACAGCTACACCAACGAGGAGGTCGGCCTCGCCGCCGGTCGGCTGGCCGTGCGCCTCGTCAACCACCTCGTGCAGGCCGAGGAGGGCTTCGACTTCGAGCAGGAGCTCGAGCTGTTCCTCACCCGGGCCGAGCGCACGGCCTTCGGGCCGTCCACCGCAGCCATCCTCGAGGAGGCGGTCAGCCGCGACATCCCGTACATCCGGCTCAACAGCGGCAGCCTGGTGCAGCTCGGCCAGGGGGTGCACCAGCAGCGCATCCGGGCCACGATGACGTCGAAGACCGGGGCGCTGGCCGTCGACATCGCCGGCGACAAGGACATGACCACCAAGCTGCTGGGGTCCGCGGGGCTGCCGGTGCCGAAGCAGGAGACGGTGCGCTCGGCCCAGGCCGCGGTCGCCGCTGCGCGCAGGATCGGCTTCCCGGTGGTCCTCAAACCGCTCGACGGCAACCACGGCCGAGGGGTCTGCCTCAACCTGCGCAGCGACGCCGAGGTGCACGCGGCGTTCGCGGTGGCCGAGGACCAGTCGCGCGGCGGCTACGTCATCGTCGAGTCGAT
>JBBQWX010000026.1:0-35704 GCA_038210185.1 Actinomycetales bacterium | reverse complement strand
GGATGCGCTGGTCCTTGGGGTAGGAGGTGAACGCGGTGAAGTCGATCTGGGCGACCTGAGCGTGCGAGACCCACCGACGCTCCTGCTCGTCGAAGACCGCCCGCGGGTACTTGATCGTGGTCCACGCATCGTCGGGGATCGCCGCGATCGCCCTGCTCACCTGCGGGTTCATCCGGGCGGTCACCGAGAACCACGAACGGGCCTTGATGGCCGCGGCGATGACGTCACGCCGGTAGTACCCGGAGTCGGCGCGGACCATCACCTGCCCGGTGGCCCCGGCCGAGCGGGCGGTTGCGATCGCGTCACCGATCAGCCGGGGCGCGCCGTGCCCGCAGATCACGTTGCCTTTGCGCAGCCGGGTCCCGGCGATCACCGGGGCGCAGGTCGGTGAGGACAGCACCGCGATCTGCGCGTTGAGGCCCTTGATGCCGGAATACCCGTACGCGGCGCCCTGCTTGGTGTACCCGTGGACCTGCCCGATGGTGTCGTCGATGTCGAGGAACGCCATCGCCTGCGTCCCGGCCAGGAGCCGCGGCGCCACCGCCGCCAACCCGGCCAGGGTGCGGGCGTGCACCGCGTCGAGCTGGCGGACGTGCCCGAAAGGGTCGGGACCTCCCACTGCCCGAAGGCCGGGGGCTGGGAGGTCTGCGACACCGCGGTCTGCGAATCCGCGCGGGTTCGGCGCACCTCAGCGGAGGCGGACGGGCCCCGGCCCTGGTTCGGCAGGGTGAGGACAGCGGTCCCCGGGGTGCCTTCTCGGGCTGTTGCAGCTGCCAGGGCCTGCGCAGACAGGGCGAAGGGGTGAACCTGCTTCGCTGGGCGGCGACCTCGGCGAACAGGGGGCTGTGCCGGCGCCTCCGAGTCCTCGGCCCACAGGATCAGCTCCCCCCTGGGATCGTGCTGGATCGACCACCAGCCGTGCAGGACGATCACCGCAGCTCCACTCCCAGGATCCGCCTTCCAGAATCGCCGACCTACCCGATGATGCGCCGGGGGCGTCTCGATTCCCGGATCGCCTGTGCTGACGCGCTCGGTGGCGCCGTGCTCGGTCGGAACGCTATCGGACCGCCCAGCGCCTCCGCACAGTAGGCGGCGAACCGCCCGGCGTGCAAGGGGCGAAAGCCATGGCTGAACGCGTGGCTCACCACTGGTCGGCCATCACCGAGGATGCCGGTTTGACCCCTCCTGGATGCCGGGCCGACCCCCTCCTGGATGCGGGGCTGACCCCTCCGCCGCCTCCGTCCTGGCCTCGAAGTAGCGATCAGCCGATGTGGAGCGCTCCGTCGCGGGCGGACTCGAGGGCCGCTGCGACCGCACCGATCGACACGACGTCCGCTCCCAGGGACGAAGCCACCAGCTCGGGCGCCGGCAGGTCGAGCTCATCCGGCAACAACCGCCGAGCAACGGCGAGCAGCTCCTCGACTCCCGGTGCCAACCCACCAGAGACCACGATCCGCTCCGGGTCGTAGAGGCTGCCGAACACCCCCGCGATCCGGGCCAGGGTGGCACCGGCCCGCTCCGCGAGCGCGCGCGCCTCCGGGTCCCCAGCCCTGGCGAGGTCGATGACGGCACGCGCCGTCACGGCATCCGCCGGCAGTTCGCGCAGCGGATGGTCGGCCGGCAACACCCCCGACGCAACGGCCTCACCGGCCCACTCCTCGAGGTGGTGACCGATGCCGTGGGCGGCATCGACCCCGCGCAGGTGCCGCAGCACCACCACCTCGCCAACGCCACCGTGGGCGCCACGAAGCACCGTGCCGTCGATGACGACACCGGCCCCGAGGCGGTGCCCGGCCAGCAGGGTCACCGTGTTCCGCAGCCCCACTGCCGCTCCCCGCGCGTGCTCGGCCACCGAGGCGAGCACGGCGTCGTTCTCGATGCGCACGATCGGGGCCCACGACGACAACACATCGACCAGGTCGGGGTTCATGGCGGCCCAGAAGCCGTCCCGGTGCGCCGGCGAGCGCCCTGCCTGGTCGACCGGGGCCGGCACCCCCACGCACACCGACAGCACATCGGCGCGCCCGACGCCCGCCTGCGCCAGCGCCGCATCGATCGCCTCGACGACGAGCACCTGCCGGCGGGCGACGGAGCCGTCGCCGGCACCGAGCAGCTCGGTCCGGGTGGCGAGCTGGCGTCCGCGCAGGTCGGCGACCGTGGTGACGACGTGGAACTGGCCCGCGTCGACCCCGACGACGACCGCGGCGTCGGAGCGCAGCTCGAACCGCCGCGAGGGCCGCCCCTTGCGGTACTCGCCGACGGCCCGGGCGTTGGGCAGCTCGCGCACCAGCCCGAGGGCGACCAGGTCGTCGAGAGCCTCGATCGTCGTCGAGCGGGACAGCCCGACCGCGGCCGCCTGGGAGCGGGTCGCCGACGGGCAGTGGTACCTGCACCACTTCGCGGTCGAGCAGCCCGACCTCAACTGGGCGCACCCCGGGGTCCGCGCCGATTTCGTTCGGACACTGCGCTTCTGGGCTGACCGGGGCGTCGACGGCTTCCGCATCGACGTCGCCCACATGCTCACCAAGGACCCGAGCGAGCCCCTGCCGAGCAAGGAGGCGCTGGACGCGCTGCCGGTCGACGGCACCCACCCGCTGCTCGACCGTGACGACGTGCACGACGTGTATGCCGAGTGGCGCGCCGTCCTGGACGCCTACGACCCCCCGCGCAGCGCGGTCGCGGAGGCGTGGGTCGCCCCCGCCCGCATCCCCCTCTATGCCAGCTCGGCGTCGCTCGGCCAGGCCTTCAACTTCGACCTGCTGGAGGCCGACTTCGACGCCGAGCAGTTCCGCCGCGTGGTCGAGAACAACCTCGCCCTCGCGGCCCTGTCTGGCTCCTCGAGCACCTGGGTGCTGTCGAACCACGACGTCGTGCGGCACGCGACGCGCTACGCCCTGCCCGCCCCCGGGCGCACCCCCGACGGTCGACCCGCCGACCGGCACGGCCGCGAGGTGGCCGAGATCCCTGCGGCCCTGCGCCAGGACCCCACTCACGCCAGGAGCCCCGGTCTCGACGTGGGTCGCGACGGATGTCGGGTGCCCCTTCCCTGGAGCAGCGACGGCCCCTCCTTCGGGTTCGGGTCCGGTCCGGCGCACCTGCCCCAGCCGCAGTGGATGGCGCTCCACGCCGTCACCGAGCAGGAGGGCGACGAGGCGTCGACGCTGAACCTCTACCGCCGGGCGCTTCGGCTGCGGAGCCGGCTGCTCGCCGGCGAGGACCTTCTGTGGCGCGACACCGGCCGGCCGGACGTCCTGCGGTTCGCCCGGCACCCGGGGTGGGAGGTCGTCACCAACTTCGGGGCCACCGACGTGCCCCTCGGCGGCGGTGAGGTGCTCCTGTCCTCGAGCCCGGCGCGGCACGACGTCATCCCGGCGCAGACGACGGTCTGGATCGCGCCACCGCGCTGACCCGACCCGCGGCACCGCGGCCCGCAGTGGGGACAGTGGGGACAGTGGGGAGGTGGGTGGACTCAGGCTCCGGGATGCTCGACGTCGGCCTCCAGGGCCTCCCGGGCCTCCAACGCCTCCGTCAGCAGGACGATGAGCGCCTCGAGCTGCACGTCGGCCGAGGAGCCGACCTCCTTGTCGGAGCCGTCCAGGGCCCTGGCCGCGAGCCCCGCCTTGTCGTCGATGAGCTGGGCGATCTTCGGGTCGATGGTCTGCGCAGCGATGACCCGCCACGCGGTGACCGGTTCGGTCTGGCCGATGCGGTGCACGCGGTCGATGGCCTGGGTCTGCTCCGCCGAGGTCCACGACAGCTCGGCCAGCACGACGTTCGAGGCGACCTGGAGGTTGAGCCCCACCCCGGCAGCGGTCAGCGAGCACACCACGACGGCGACGTCGGGGTCGGTGAGGAACGCCTCGATGTTGGCCTTGCGCACCTTCGGGGTCTGGTTGCCGCGGATCGAGGCGTAACCGACGCCCCGCTTGGCGAAGGTGCGCTCGGCCGTGTCCATGACGTCGATGTGCTTGGCGAAGAACACCACCTTCCCGACGCTGCGGGCCAGCTGGGCGGCGTAGTCGGCGGCGAGGCCGGCCTTGGCCTGCCCGATGCGGCGCATCACCGTGAACACGTTGTCGCCGGTCTTGTCCGAGCCGGCGCTCTTGCGCTCCCACTCGGCGACCTTGCGCACCAGGTCGTGGTCGATGCCCTCGCCCACGACGGTGACCTTGCGAGCGGCGAGGGTGGCCGTGTAGCGCGCCACCAGGCGGCGGGCCAGCTCCTGCTCCGCGGCACGGATCGAGCGGCCGGCCTCGTCATCCAGCTCGACGGGCAGGTCCGCGACGCGGCGGGCCGGGATGTCGGCGGCGACGTCGACCTTGCGCCGTCGCACGATGCCGAGGTCGATCACGCTGGTGCGCGCGGCCGCATAGAACCCGCGGTCGGCGGGGGTCAGGCCGGTCGTCTCGAGCGCCGCCATCAGGGCATGCCGGGGCTTCTTCTCGCCGATCCAGCCGAGGAACTGCCAGATGGCCGTGAAGTCCTCGATGTCGTTGATCAGCGGCGTGCCCGTGAGCGCCATGAACAGGGCGTTGCGGCGGCGGGCCCGGATGCGCTCGGAGAGCTGGAGGACGTGCTGCGAGCGCTGCGAGGACTTGTTCTTGATGAAGTGCGCCTCGTCGACGACCATGCCGCGGAAGCCGTGGCTGCCCAGCCAGCCCACGTGCCGGTCGAGGATCTCGTAGTTGACGATGACGACGTCGGCGAAGCCGTCGATGGTGTCGCCATCGCCGTGCACGACCGTGGCCACCCGCCGCGGGGTCCACAGCCCGGCCTCGTGCGCCCAGTTCGCCTTGACCACGTTCGGCACGACCACGAGCAGCGGGAAGGCGTCCGCGGCATCGGCGGCGAGCAGGGCCTGTGCGGTCTTGCCCAGGCCCGGCTCGTCGGCGAGCAGGAAGGTGCGGTGGCCGGCCGCGGCTGCCGCCACGACCTGGGCCTGGTGGTGCATGAGCTCGAGCCCGCGGATGCCGTGCACCACGCCCGCCGGCTCGGGCAACGGCATGCAGGTGGCGTCGCCGCCGTACTCGAAGGCGCGGAACAGGGGGTTCAGCAGCTCCCAGTCGCCGAGCCGGTTGGTGGTCGGGCGAGGCGCCGGCACGGCCGAGAAGTCGGGGGCCAGGAAGGGGTTTGCGAGCTGGCGGGCGATGACCGTCTGCGGAACCACGCGGCGCGTCGGAGGTGCCGCGTCTGCGGTGGCCTCGGGCTCGCGCACCTCCGGCACGGGCTCGCGGCCTGCCGCCCGGAGCAGGTCGTTCTTCAGGGTCACCGCCGAGAACGGCACGACCGCACCCTCGGCCAGCAGCTCCAACAGCGAGGTGTCACGGGCCGCCGTCTTGGCCAGGATCGTCGCGATGCCGTCGAGCCGGGTCAGCACCGCCGTGCGCTCCGCCTCCGGCACCGACGGGT
This sequence comes from Actinomycetales bacterium, assembly GCA_038210185.1. Taxonomy (GTDB): domain Bacteria; phylum Actinomycetota; class Actinomycetes; order Actinomycetales; family Dermatophilaceae; genus Fodinibacter. Next base: position 30,295 of record JBBQWX010000026.1, on the reverse strand, counting down.
CTTCCTTGACCCGGGCGCGCTCCTCGCGCACCAGGAGTGCGACGACCTGGTAGGCGGTGCGGCCGCTCGGGCGCACCTTGCCACGCTGGGCGGCGGCCTCGACCTGCCGCACGGCCTTGGCCAGGACCGGGATGATGCCCTCGTCGTCACCGGCGCGCGAATGACGCCGGTCGCGCGGCGCGGTGCGCGGCGCGCCGGCACGGCGCGAAGCTCGCTGTGCCAAACGGTTCCTTCTCGAGTCGGACACGGCACGGGGCCGCGTTCGGCGCCCGGTCTCCCGGGCTCGGTGCGACGTGGCCTCGCGTCAGCGGCGCCACCACCGGCCCACCGCGAACGCGTGCCGAGGACCAGGCCCGGCCCCCGTGTCGCTGACGCGTCGTCGCCGAACGACGCCAATCCTACGTGCTCGATGACGAGGACGGCTGCCGCGTCGTCCGGTTCTTCCCCGCCACCCCGTGCGGGTTGTTCCTCGCCACCGCGTGCGGGTTGTTCCGCTCTACCGCCTGCGGGGGGTCGCCGGAATCTCGATGGCCGATCCGGGGCGGGCTCCCCGAGGCCCCGACCGACACCCCTGTCGACCCCAGCGGCTCAGCGGAGCCCGAGGGTCGAGCTCCGGCCCAAAGGTTCGACATAGTTTTGACACAGATGGGCTCCGGGTCGTCGCGCGCCCTAGCCTGAGCAGATGGGGAGCCCACACGACGCGTCGTTCCCTGCGGCGAGCGCGGCCGCAGGCGCCTGCTCGCCACCGGTGGTGGAGGCGTTGGACGCCGTGCGGCGCGCGCCGAGCATCGTCAGGGGCATGCGCCTGGCCGACGACCTCGTCGCCGCCGCGGCCGCGGACACCGACGGCGCATCCCTGCCTGCACTGGTGGCCGCCGTGGGGGACCCGGGCGACGCGGTCACCGCCATCGCGGCCGTCCACGCACTGGGGGCGATGCCGGGAGCAGTCGGGCGAGCCGCCCTCGTCGCGGTGCTCGACGTCGCCGAGCCGCACCTGCGTGAGCACGCCGCGTGGGCTCTGGGCGCCGGGCCCATCGCACCGGTCGCTCTCGAGCCCCTGGTCGACCTGGTGGCCTGCGGAGGCTTCGCGGGCATGCTGGCGCAGCGCACTCTCGAGACGTGGGCCGCCGCGACGCCCGACGACGTCGTGGCCGCGCTCGAGCACGGGTTGACCAGGACGCGGGATGCCGGGGCGCGGGGCCGGCTCGTCGAGACCGTGGGCCTCGCCCTCGGCGAGCCGGCCACCCACCTGCTTCTCTCGAGCGCCGTCGACGAGTCGGAGTGGCCCGAAGCACGGGCCGCCGCGGTCGCGGCGCTGGGCGACGACCTGCGCGATGGCGTGCGCGACGACCTGCGCGACGGCGTGCGCGACGGCGTGCGCGATGGCAGCGTCGCCCGGGTGCTCGACCGACTGGCCGACGGCTACGGTCCCCTCGCCGACACCGCCCGAACGGCTCGAAACGACCTGCGGGTGGCCGCCGATCGGGCGAGCGGCGGCACCGGGCACCGGGGTCCCCGGCACCCATCCGGCCGGTCCGTCGTGCAGCTCTTCCTCCACGCCGACATCGACGCCTCGCTCACCAACGCAGGGCGGGGCGACAACGGCGGGATCGCGACCCTGCTCGTCCAGCTCGGTGACGCCCTCGTCGAGGGTGCCGGAGCGACCACCCGCACCATCACGATCTCGCGAGGCGGCCCGGCCGACGGCCTCGCCGGGCTGCACACCTTGGTCGAGCCGGGTCACCACTACGCCCGCGTCCCACTGTGGGGGCCGCCCGTGCACCTCGCCGACGCCTGGCCGCTGCGCGTCGCGGCGCGCCGTGGCATCCGCCGCATCCTGCGCGCCGCTGCACCCGTCGACGTGCTGCACCTGCGGATGGCCGACGTGGGCTCGATGGCTGCCGCCGAGGTGGCCGAGGAGCTCGCCGTGCCCGTCGTCTTCACCCTCGCGCCCGACCCCCATGCCCAGGTCGACGCGTGCGAAGCGGCCGGCACGCTTTCCCGACGCGGGTTCGGCGAGGCCGACCACCTCGAGCACCTCGTGGCCCGCGACCGGCTGCTGCGCCACATCGCCGACCGGTCGGCCCACCTGGTGCTCTTCCCGCGACCTGAGCTGCACCAGGACATCTGCCGGCTGCTCGGTGTCGACCTCACCGAGCCGGACGTACGGGCGTGCGTGGTGGCCGAGGGCGTCGACCTCGTCGGCATCCGCCGGGCTGCGGCCGCCGTCGGTGCCACCCGTCACGAAGGTGTCGAGCCCTCGCCGGCCCTGGCCGACCTCGACTCCCTGCTGCAGACGCTGCCCCCGCAGCGGCGCAACCTGCCCCTGCTGCTCACCGTCGGTCGGCTGCACCCGGTCAAGGGGGTGGCCATGCTCGCCGAGACCTGGGCGACGCGTGCGGACCTGCGTGACCGCTGCAACCTGCTGGTCGTGGGGGGCGACCTGCACACGCCGACCGACGACGAGGCCGGGCAGCTGGAGCGCATCGCCGCCGCGGTGCCGCCCACTCAGGCGGCGTGCCGGGGGCTGCTGCTCGCCGGGCACCGCCCACACGCGGTCGTCGCCACGTGGATGGCGGCAACCCGGCTCGGGCGGCCGGGCCTCGCCGCACCCGATGGGGTGTACGTCTGCGCCAGCGTGAAGGAGGAGTTCGGCATCGCGATCCTGGAGGCGATGGCCTCCGGGCTGGTCGTCGTGGCCCCGGCCGGCGGCGGCCCGCCGACCTACGTCGAGGAGGGCGTCACCGGCGTCCTCGCCGACACCTCGGATGCCGACGCGCTCGCGCAGGCCGTGACGCGAGCACTGGCGCTGTCCCACGACGCCGAGGCGTCGACGCGTGCCGACGCGGCCCGGGCGGGGGTGCGCGACCGCTTCGGCATCGGCACCATGGCGGCGGCGCTCGACAGCGTCTACCAGCGGGTCGCGTCGCAGCACGACGACCACTCGACGGCCCCGAGCCGGCGACCGGCCGCCGCCGGGCTCGCTCCCCAAGGGGCCGGATCGTGACCCTGCTGGTCATCAGTCCCGACTACGCCTCGCACCTCTACCCCCTCGCCACCGTGGCCACGGCCTGGCAGGAGGCGGGTGAACGGGTGGTGGTCGCCACCGGGCCCGCCACCGCCGAGATCGTGCGCAGCTTCGGGTACGACCGCACGCACCTGCAGCTCGGCCGCGGGTCGAACCCCGGTGTGATCCGGGCCGAGCAGCAGCCCACGGGCGAGGACGAGGCGTTGCGCGGGTTCTTCGACGCGACTCGTCGGGGCGCTGCAGAGACCCTGGCGTTCCAGGCCCGGGCGCGCCGATCGGACCTCCTGTGGGACCCGGTCGGGGTCGCGCGCGAGGTGCTGCGCGTGGTCGACCGCGTGCAGCCGGATGCCGTGGTCGTCGACCACCTCGCGTTCGGCGCGCGCCTTGCCCTGTCCGCCAACGGGATCCGGCACGCCGACATCGTCCTCGGACACCCCTCCGCCCTTCCGGTGGGCGATGAGGTGTACGGCCTTCCGCCCGCCTTCCCCCGCTGCCTCCGGCCGGCCGCCGACGAGCTGGCCGCGCTGCGAAGCCTGTGCGAGACCGTTCGCGACGAGTTCACGAAGCAGTGGAACGCGGCGCTGTCGCAGGTGGCACCGGCGGCTGCCCCGAGCCAGGACGCCTTCGCCGAGACAGGTGACGTGCTCCTCCTCAACTACCCCGGCGAGCTCCACGCGGCCGAGCGCACCGCCCTGCTCCCCCCGCACACGTTCCTCGGGTCTGCGGTGCGCACCGAGCCGCGCGACGAGGAGGTGGCGGCCTGGCTCGCCGCCACCGACCAGCCCGTCGTCTACGTCAGCCTGGGCAGCTTCCTGTCCGTGCGCGGCGACGTGCTGGCCGCGGTGGCCGAGGCGTTGCGCGGCCTCGACGTGCGCGTCGCACTGGCGAGCGGGTCCACCCAGCGCAAGGACCTCGGGGCGGTCCCCGCCTCCTGGCTGGTGCGCGAGGTGCTGCCCCAGGTGACCCTGCTCGACCGCGCCGCGGTGGCCGTCTCGCACGGTGGCAACAACAGCGTCACCGAGGCATTGACGGCCGGGGTGCCGCTGCTGCTGCTGCCGTTGTCCACCGACCAGTTCGCCGGCGCGGCCGCGATCGAGGATACCGGCATCGGTGCGGTGCTCGACCCGAATGCGCTGTCCCTGAGCGACATCCACGCCGCGGTGCAGCGCCTCCTCGACCTGCCGGTGCACGCCCGTGAACGGCTGCACCGGCTGCGCGCCGACCTCGTTGCCGTGCCGGGGGCCCGGCGTGCGAGGGCAGCGCTGGAGCCCGCCGGCTGACTGCGCGCCGTCGGTGTGGCGCTGCCGGGGCGCTGCCAAGGCGCTGCCGGGGCACCGCCAGGGCACCGCCGCGAGCCCGTGCGTGGACCGTTCGGTGTCGTTATCGATTCGTGATGTTCCTTAGCCCCCATAGGCGCACGCGCATGGCAAGTATCGAGTCAGAAATGTAAGCGCTTTCAACGTCGAAGGCAGTGACATGGGTTCCAGCGAGGAAGCACGCCGAGGGGCGACGATCTACTCCGTCGCCGACCACGCCGGCGTCTCCATCGCGACCGTGTCCCGGGTGCTGCAGGACTCCCCCGTGGTGTCCGAGCGCACCAAGCGCAAGGTGCTCGACTCCGTCGACGAGCTCGCCTACCTCCCGTCCGGTGCCGCCCGCAGCCTGGCCGTGCGCCACCACGACACCTACGGCCTGGTCCTGCCCGAGCTGGGTGGGCCCTACTACGCCGAGCTCCTCATCGGCTTCGAGACCCGGGCCGCCGAGCTCGACCAGAGCGTCATGCTCGTGCTGGCCGGCACCAAGGAGGACCGCGACCGGGCGTTGCGCACCCTGGCCACCCGGGTCGACGGCATCGCCGTGCTCGGCTCGGACCCCGCCAGCGTCGGCAGCGGCGCCAAGCCCGTCGTCGTGATCGCCGGGCACGCGCGGGCCGGCATCGAGGCGATCGCCGCGGAGAACGTCGAGGGCGCCCGCCGCCTGACCGAGCACCTGCTCGAGCACGGCCGCACCCGGCTGGTCTTCGTCGGCGACACCGACGCCGCACCCGACCTGCTCGAGCGCTACGAGGGCTTCGCCGCCGCCCACCACGAGCGCGGCCTGACGCCGGCCGAACCGGTGCGCGCCGAGTTCCGCGAGCCCGAGGGCACCGCGGTGGCCGAGCGGCTGCTCGCCGGCGACATCACCGCCGACGCCCTCGTCTGCGGCAACGACGAGCTCGCCCTGGCCATCATGGCTCGCCTCATGGACGGCGGCGTCGAGGTGCCCGCCGACATCGCGATCGCCGGCTGGGACGACGTCATGGCCGCCCGCTACGTGCGCCCCGGCCTCACCACCGTGCGCCAGCCGGTGCAGCAGCTGGGCGCCCTCGCCGCAGACCGGCTGCACGACCTCGTCTCCGGCGCCACCCCCCGAACCGAACGCCACGTCCTCGACACGGAGGTGGTTCTCCGCAGCTCGTGCGGCTGTCCCCCGGGTGTCGCGGCCGGTGAGCGACCGGCCACCCCACCTCCCGCCGGCTCGCCCGGCACCCCTGACCTGTCCTCCACCGAGTCAATGCACCCCACCAGAAAGTGAGAACCCGATGAGACGCACCCGCGCCCTCACCCTGGCCAGCGTCACCGCGCTCGCCCTGACCGTGTCCGCCTGCGGACGCGAGGCCGCCGACAGCGGTTCGGCCGCCGAGACCGGCAAGGCGGTGAGCTCGGGCGCTGCCACGGGCACCATCACCGTGTGGGCCATGGGCGCCGAGGGCGCGAGCCTGCCCGGCCTCACCAAGGAGTTCGAGGCCGCCAACCCCGGCGTCAAGGTGCAGGTCACCGCCATCCCGTGGGTTGCCGCGCACGACAAGTTCACCACCGCCATCACCGCGAACAAGACCCCCGACGTCGCGATGGTCGGCACCACCTGGATGGGTGAGTTCGCCGGCATGAAGGCACTCGACCCCACGCCGGCCGAGGTCGACAAGTCGGCCTTCTTCGAGGGCGCGCAGAAGACCACCGAGGTCGCCGGCACGTCGTTCGGTGTCCCGTGGTACGTCGAGACCCGACTGGTCTACTACCGCACCGACCTGGCCAAGAAGGCCGGCATCACCACGCCCCCCACCGACTGGGACGGCCTGAAGTCGATGGCCGAGGCGATGCAGGACAAGGCCGGCGCGAAGTACGGCATCGGCCTTCAGGCCGGTGGCACCGGATCCTGGCAGTCGATCATGCCGTTCGCGTGGTCCGCAGGCGCCGACCTCACCAAGGACGACGGCAAGGCCTACAACTTCGACAGCCCCGAGATGCTGAAGGCCTCGCAGTACTACCAGTCGTTCTTCACCGACGGCATCGCCGACAAGGCAGCGCCGGCGACCCCGACCACCGAGCCCGACTTCGCCAGCGGCAAGGTGCCGATGTTCATCTCCGGCCCGTGGATGATGTCCGCGGTCGAGAAGGCCGGTGGCGAAGGCTTCAAGGACAAGTACGACGTCATGCAGATCCCGGCCGACGTCAAGTCGTCGTCCTTCGTCGGTGGGTCGAACCTCGTCGTCTTCAAGAACACCAAGAACCGCGACTCCGCGTGGAAGCTCGTGAACTGGCTCTCGGACCCCAAGACCCAGGTCAAGTGGTACGGCATGTCCACCGACCTCCCCTCGGTCAAGAGTGCCTGGCAGGACCCGGCCCTCACCGCTGACAGCAAGCTCGCCGTCTTCGGCAAGCAGCTCGAGACCGCCCAGGCCCCGCCGTCGTTCCCGACGTGGGAGCAGGTCGTCACGTCCTACGACTCGGAGATGGAGAAGGTCACCAAGACCGGCGCCGACCCGGCAGCCGCCTTGCAGACCGTGCAGAAGCAGGCCGAGTCCATCGGCACCGGCAGCTGATCATGTCCACCGCCACCGAGCGCGACGCCGGCGTCGGCGCCGCTCGCCCCGGCCCCACCGGGCCGGCCGCCCCCTCCCGCAAGCGCGTCGGTTCGCGCCTGCGGGAGGGGCGGGCGGCGTGGATCCTCGCGCTGCCGTTCCTGCTGTTGTTCGCCGTCTTCACGGTCTGGCCGGTGTTGCAGTCGCTCTTCATGAGCTTCACCGACACCAAGGCCAAGGACCTCAAGACGCCGTTCTCGGTCGACGTCATCGGCTTCGAGAACTTCACCAGGGCCCTCAGCGACGACACCTTCCTGCGGGCAGCCCGCAACACGGCGTACTTCGTCCTCGTGGGCGTGCCCCTGACCCTGACGCTCGGTCTGGCCGCCGCGGTGGCCCTCGATCGCGGCATCACCAAGTTCCGGTCGGCGTTCCGGCTGGGCTTCTACACCCCGGTCGTCACCTCGATCGTCGCGGTGGCCGTGGTCTGGCAGTTTTTGCTCCAGACAGAGTTCGGCCTGATCAACACGGTGCTGGGCTGGGTCGGCATCCCCGGGCCGAACTGGCTCGGCGACCCCAACTGGTCGATGCCGGCGCTGATCATGATGGCCTCCTGGCGCAACTTCGGCACCTCGATGATCATCTTCCTCGCCGGGCTGCAGGCGGTGCCGTGGGCGCTGCACGAGGCCGCCGCCATCGACGGCGCCAACGCGTGGCAACGGTTTCGGCACATCACGATCCCGTTGATGCGCCCCATCATCCTGTTCGTCAGCGTGATCACGATGATCGGCTACCTGCAGTTCTTCGAGGAGCCTTTCGTCATGACCAACGGTGGCCCGCTCGACAGCACCATCTCGATGTCGATGTACACGTATAAGCAGTTCGGCTTCGGGAACTACGGGTATGCAGCCGCGCTCAGCTACCTCATCTTCATCGTGATCGCGATCGTCACGGCGATCCAGTTCCGGTTCCTGCGAGAGAACCAGTGAGGCCGTCATGAACTCATTACAGGCCAAGGGCAAGTGGTGGCTCTACCTGCTGCTCACGGTGTCCGTGGTGGCCGTCGCCGCACCGTTCATCTGGATGGTGGTCGGCAGCCTCAAGCCCACGACCGAGCTGCGTCAGGTGCCGCCCACCTGGTGGCCGCAGAACCCGTCGCTCGACAACTACTCCCAGCTGTTCTCGCAGCTCAGCTTCGGCACCTACTTCGCCAACTCGGCCGTCGTGGCCGTCGCCGTCACGGTGGGGAACCTGGTCTTCTGCTCGATGCTCGGCTACGCCCTGGCGATGCTCAACTTCCGCGGCAAGAACGTCGTGTTCGTCGCGGTGCTCGCCACGCTGATGATTCCGGGCGTCGTCACCTTCGTGCCGTTGTTCGTGCTCGTCGCCAACGCCGGGCTGGTCGACAGCCTGCCGGGCCTGGTGCTGCCGTTCCTCGTCGCGCCGTTCGGCGTCTTCCTGATGCGGCAGTTCATCCTCGGCCTGCCCCGGGACCTGCTCGACGCGGGCCGGGTCGACGGCGCCGGCGAGCTTCGGATCTTCTTCCGGATCATTCTGCCCCTGTGCGGGCCGGCGCTGGCGACGCTCGGCATCCTCACCTTCCTCGGCAGCTGGAACAACTTCCTGTGGCCGCTGGTGGTGGCCCAGACCGAGAACACCTACACCCTGCCCGTCGCCCTGGCCCTGTACTCCAAGGGCCAGAACTCCACGAACTACGGGCTGCTGCTGGCCGGGGCGACCGTCGTCGTGATCCCCATCCTGCTGCTCTTCCTCGCCTTCCAGCGCAAGGTCATCGAAGGCATCGCCACCACCGGCATCAAGTAGTCGACCTCGCCCGGCAGCACCGGGCCACCACGACCGTGCACCCCACGAAACGGAGTCAGCACCATGACCGACCAGGCCATCCCTATGCCTTCCACCAGCTCCACCAGCTCCACCTGCTCCACCAGCTCCACGCCCTCGCGGCTCGACCTCGGCCTCGCGGCCCCCGGCCGCCGTGGCTTCATCGTCGGTGGCACCGCGATGCTCGCCGCGCTCGGCCTGAGCCCGGATGCCGTCGCGGGCTCGGGCGGCTCGGCCGGCTCGGCCGGCTCGAGCGGCCCTCCCGGCTCGAGCGGCAAGGGTGACCACCACCATCCCAAGGGCGCGCCGAACACCCGTCTCCTGCACCGCTGGGCGCGCGACACCTGGCACAGCATGGACGCCATGACCGACCCTCGCACCGGCCTGCCGGCTGACAACATCCCCGAGTCGCTGGCGGCCCGCGACCGGTCGGGTTTCACCTCCCCGACCAACATCGGCGGCTACCTGTGGTCGACCGTCGTCGCCCGTGAGCTCGGCATCATCTCGAAGAAGGAGTGCACCGCACGCCTGACCCGCACCCTTCGCACCCTGCTGCGCATGGAGCACCACGAGGCCAGCGGGATGTTCTTCAACTGGTACGACGAGGCGACCGGCGACACGCTGCGGATCTGGCCGGAGGACGGCAAGCCCGTCGAGCCGTTCGTGTCGAGCGTCGACAGCGGCTGGCTCGGCGCGGCGCTGCTCGTCGTCAAGAACGCCGACCGCAAGGCCGGCCCCCTGGCCGCGAAGCTGTTCGACCGGATGCGCTGGGACGCCTTCTACAACCCCGGTGACGGCGCCGGTGGCCACCCGACCGTGCGCACGGGTGGGCTCATGCACGGCGGGTTCTTCCCGTTCGCAGACGGCCGCCTCGGCGGCACCTACGTCGGCACCCACATCGGCGGCGACCCGGTCTGGCTGACCAAGCACCACTACGACACGATCGTCTCCGAGACCCGGATCACCAGCTATCTGGGCATCCTCACCGGTCAGGTGCCGGGGCGGCACTACTACGCACCGTGGCGCACCCTACCGGCCACCTGCGACTGGTCGTGGCACGAGATGCAGCCGGTGGGGGAGACGCGCACCTACCTCGGCATCGACGTCTACGAGGGCGCCTACACCTACCGCGACATGCACATCGTGCCCGGTTGGGGCGGAAGCATGTTCGAGGAGCTCATGCCGGCCGTCTTCGTGCCGGAGGAGAAGTGGGCGCCGCGCAGCTGGGGCGTCAACCACCCGCTGCACGTGCGCGCCGAGCGCGAGCACGGCCTCGAGGAGGCCGGCTACGGCTACTGGGGCTTCTCGCCCTCGAGCAACCCGGACGGTGGCTACCGCGAGTACGGCGTCGACGCGCTCGGGATCAACCCCGAGGGCTACTTCTCCGACCAGCAGATGACCAACCTCGACCTCGGCTTCGGCGACTGCCGCAAGGCCACCAACCCCGACCCCACCTACGGCGACGGCGTGGTCACCCCCCACGCCTCGTTCCTCGCGATGATGTTCGAGCCGCGTCAGGCGACCGCCAACCTCGCCAGGATCGAGAAGGACCTCGGAGCCTATGGAGACGGTGGCTTCTTCGACGCGGTGGCCGTGCGCAGCGGCACGATCGCCCGGCGCTACCTCTCGCTCGACCAGGCCATGGTCATGGGCGTCCTCGGCAACGTGCTCGGCAAGGACGTGCTGCGTCGCGCCTTCAGCACCAAGCGCGTGGAGAAGGCGCTGCGCCCCGTGATCGGCATCGAGCGGTTCGGCGCAGGAACCATCGACTCCTGAGCCGGCCCCGCCTGCTCACGACGTGTGCTGCCGCCAGGGCCCGGCAGCACACGTCGTGCTCGGCGGACACGACACGACCACGACGCCACGAGGGGACACGGCAGTGACGGACACCATCCCAGACGAGGGCGGGCCCCACGTGCTCGGGTCGACCGCTGGCCTGCGCGCGGTTGTCATGGATGGCGGCGCGCCGGCCTCGCTGCGCACGGACCGCATCGAGCTGGTGCAGCACGCGGCCTCCGCCTTCGCCTCGGGGCTGCTCCAGCTCTGGCTTCGCGACCGCGCGACCGGCCGGTGCTGGCCGTTGCTCGGGGCCGGGTCGGGCTCCACCGCCCACACCCGGGGCGGTGACCTGGTCGTCACCGGGCAGGCCGACGACGAGCTCGGCTGGAGGGTGACCCTCACCCTCGACCCCGCCGACACCGCCTGGGCCTGGCACGTCGAGGTGCTCAACCACGGCGCTGTGCGACGTGAGGTGGACGTCGTGCACGCTCACGACCTCGCCCTCGCGGCACCCGGGGCGCTGCGCACCAACGAGCTGTACGTGAGCCAGTACCTGGACATCGTGCCGCTGCACGGCGACGGGTTCGGCACGGCCATCGCGGTGCGCCAGAACCTCGCCCAGGCCGGTGTCATCCCGTGGTGCGTGATCGCCTGCACCACCCCCGTGGTCGCGTGGGCGACCGACGCGCTCGACGTTCACGGTGTGGCGGCACGCGCCGGACGCCCTCCTGTCGGTCTCGGTGGTGACCTGCCGTCCCGGCGACGGCAGCACGAGCACACCCTCGCCACGCTGCAGACGGCACGCTGGCGGCTGGACCCCGGTCAGCGCCTGACGACCTCCTTCGCCGGCCTCCTGGTGCAGGACCATGCGGGCGCCACGTCCGACGCCGACGTCCGGCTCGTCCATCAGGCGCTCGACCTCGCCCGCAGCGCGGCTGCGGCCCTTTCCGCAGGCCCGCCACAGCAGGCGACCGCATCCGGTGCGGGACTCGCTGCACCCACCGGCGTGTACGACTTCGGCCGCACCCTGGCCGCCCGGCCGGCGACCGACGCCGAGGTCGAGCGGCTCTGGCCGCGCCCCTGGCGAGCCGTCGAGCGCGGGGAGGACGGCTCGCTGCTGTCCTTCTTCACGGCCGACGACGAGCACGTGGTGACCCAGGCCAAGGAGGTCGCGACCCTGCGACCCCACGGCACGATCCTGCGGACCGGCGACACGGCTGTGCCCGAGCCCCGTTCGCTCACCGTGACGAGCTGGATGACAGGGTCCCCGCTGTCGTACCTGACGCGAGGCCACGCCTCCGACGGCCGCCTCCTGACGACCGTGCGCGGCTACCTGGGTCTGCACCGCGACTACGGGGTCCGGGTGCTCGTGGAGGTGGCGGACCGGTGGCGACTGCTGGACCTGCCGTCCGCGTTCGCGATGACCCCGGACGGCGCCCGCTGGGTGTACGTGGTCGAGCCCGACGGGGATGCCGGTGACGACGGAGGCGTGTTCGAGGTCCGGACTACCGCCCCACCCGCCGACCACGTCGTCCGGCTCTGCGTGCACGTCACGTCGGGTCGGGAACGGCGAGTGATGCTCGCCCTGCACCTCGCGACCGGCACCGACCCGCTCCCCGCTCCCCCCGGCGCCACTGAGGTCCACGAGCGTCCCGACGGCGTCGTGGTGGACCTGCCGGCCGCGACGATGACGCTGCGCAGCGGCACCCCCCTGACCGTCAGCGACGACGGCCCCCTCTTCGACGACGGCCGCAGCCGCCGCGCCTGCGTCGTGACGCTGCGCACCGAACCCGGCCCGGGGCTCGACGTCGAGGTCACCGTCGACCCCGCCGGGACGGCCGCCGCCGTGCCAGCCGTTCACGACGAAGGGGCCGGGACGGAGCAGGAACACGCCGGCGACTGGTGGCGACAGGTCACCGCCCTGCGCATCGGCGAGCCAGCCGACGCGGCCGACGCGGCCGACGCGGCCGAGGCGGCCGACGCGGCCGAGGCGCTCGCCGTGAGCCTGCCCTGGCTGGTCCGTGACGCCCTGGTGCACTTCCTGTCACCGCGCGGCCTCGAGCAGTTCACGGGGGGCGCCTGGGGGACGCGGGACGTGACGCAGGGTCCGCTCGAGCTGCTGCTGGCCCTGGACCGGCAGGCCGACGCGCGCGCCCTGCTGCTGGCCGTCTTCGCCGCCCAGAACGCCGACGGCACCTGGCCCCAGGCGTTCGGCTTCCTCCCGGGGGACGAGCACTTCCGGATGGAGCCGTCGCACGGTGACGTCGTGCACTGGCCCGTCCTCGCCGTCGGCCGCTACCTCCTGGCGTCCGGTGACGCCACGCTGCTGGAGGAGACGGTGCCCTGGTACACCCCGGTCGACGCGCCTGCGGTGCCTGCCTCGACGATGCGCTCCCACCTCGAGCGCGCCCTGACCGGCGCACGGGAGCACCTCCTGCCGGGGACCAGCCTCGTGGCGTACGGCCACGGCGACTGGAACGACTCGCTGCAGCCGGTCGACCCGACCATGGCGGCGACGATGACCAGCGCGTGGACCGTGACGTTGCACCACCAGTCGCTACAGACCCTGGCCGAGGGGTTGGAGACCGTGCAGGGTGAGGACGCCCTCATCGAGGACCTGCGTGCGGAGGCCGCGGCGGTCGTCGCCGACCTGCGCCGGCACCTGCTGGTGGACGGTGAGCTCGCCGGGTACGCCCAGCTCGACCCTCCCGGCCCGGACGGGGTGGTCCGGGCCCGGCGCCTGCTGGTCCACCCGCGGGACACCGAGACGGGGCTCCGGCACGGCTCGCTGCAGATGATCCACGCCCTCGGCGGCGACCTCCTCGACCCTGATGAGGCCGCTCACCACGTGGCGCTGGTGCGCGAGCACCTCATGGGAGTGGACGGCGTCCGGCTGTTCGACCGGCCTCCCCCCTACTCGGGCGGGCTCATGCGGCACTTCCAGCGCGCGGAGACGGCGACGTTCGTCGGGCGGGAGATCGGGCTGATGTACGTGCACGCGCACCTGCGCTGGTGCGAGGCGATGGCCCGCTGGGGCGACGCCGACGCGCTGTGGCAGGGGATCCAGCAGGTGCTGCCACCCAGCACGGTCGCCGTCGTACCCGGTGCCCGGCGGCGCCAGGCGAACGCCTACCCGTCGAGCTCGGACGCGGCCTGCCTGGATCGGGAGGAGTTCGCCGCACGGTATGCCGAGGTGCTCACGGGCGCGACGGGCCTGGAGGGCGGCTGGCGGATCTACTCGTCCGGCCCGGGGGTACTGCTCCGGATCGTCGTGCACTCGTTGCTCGGGGTCCGTCGGCGCGCCGGGACGGTCGAGATCGACCCGGTCCTCCCGTCCCGGCTGGACGGGCTGACGGCCACCGTGCCCCTCGCGCAGGGCCTGCTGCGGGTCCGCTACCACGTCGGTGTCCGTGGCCACGGACCCTCCGCCGTGCGCCTGGGCGGACGCGACCTCACCGCCACCCGTGCCGCGAACCCGTACCGCCTCGGCGCCCTCGTCGTCGACCTCGCCGACCTCGACGCAGCCCTGCACCCGGACGGCGACGAGCTCGAGATCCTCCTGCCGTAGCGCCCGACCACGACGGATGTCCGAGCACCACGACCCGATCGACCGATGACGTCTTCAGGAAGGACCACACCCGCGATGCCGACGCCGTCAACCGCTGAGCCCCACCGCCCACGGTCGACCAGCCCGGAGGGTGTGGAGTTCCGTGACCTCAACGGCAACGGTCGGATGGACCCCTACGAGGACCCCCGGCTCGACGTGACGGCTCGCGTGGAGGACCTGCTCGGGCGCCTGTCGCTCCAGGAGAAGGTCGGGCTGATGTTCCAGACCGTCATCGAGGCGGGCGCCGACGGCACCGTCATCGAGACACCCGGTGCGATCAGCAAGTCACCGACCAGCGTCGTCGTGCTCGACAAGCACCTCAGCCACTTCAACGTGCACCTGCTCCAGGACCCCCGGATGGCGGCCCGCTGGAACAACGCCCTGCAGGCGCTCGCCGAGCAGACGCCGCACGGCATCCCCGTCACCGTCTCGAGCGACCCGCGGCACTCGTTCCTCGAGAACGCGGGGGTCTCCTTCAGCGCTCGGGCGTTCTCGCAGTGGCCGGAACCCCTCGGGCTCGCGGCGCTCCGCGACGTGGATGCCGTGCGCCAGTTCGCGGACATCGCGCGGCAGGAGTACGTCGCCGTCGGCATCCGCTCGGCCCTGCACCCGACCCTGGACCTCGCGACCGAGCCCCGGTGGGGACGGCAGGCCGGCACCTTCGGCCAGGACCCGGACCTCGTCACCGAGCTCGGTACGGCCTACCTCGAGGGGTTCCAGCAGGAGGTGATCGGGCCGGACAGCGTGGCCTGCACCGCCAAGCACTTCCCCGGCGGTGGGGCGCAGAAGGACGGCGAGGACGCCCACTTCCCCTACGGGCGTGAACAGGTCTATCCCGGAGGCCGGTTCGCGGACCACCTCAAGCCGTTCGGGCCGATCGTCGAGGCCGGGACCGCCGCGATCATGCCGTACTACGGGATGCCGGTCGGGCTCGAGGTCGACGGGGAGCCGATCGAGCAGGTCGGCTTCGGCTTCAACGCGCAGGTGGTCAACGGCCTGCTGCGCGAGCAGCTCGGCTACGACGGCGTCGTCGTCACCGACTGGGAGCTGGTCAACGACAACCACGTCGGCGACCAGGTGCTGCCCGCGCGGGCCTGGGGGGTCGAGCACCTCGACCCGCCCGCCCGGATGGAGCGCATCCTCGCCGCCGGGGCCGACCAGTTCGGTGGCGAGGAGTGCGTCGAGGTGCTGCTCGGGCTCGTCGAGCAGGGCCGGGTGACGCCGGCGCGGATCGACGCCTCGGCCCGGCGCCTGCTCACGGTGAAGTTCCGGCTCGGCCTGTTCGACGACCCGTTCGTCGACGAGGACGCCGCCGCCCGCACCGTCGGGCGAGCCGACTTCCGTGCCGCCGGCCACGAGGCGCAGGCCCGCTCGGTCACCGTGCTCACCAACGAGTCCTCGGAGGCCGGGCCCACCCTCCCGCTCGCGGGTGGCCTGCGGATCTACGCCGAGAACCTGTCCCGGGAGGTGGTGGCGCGGCACGGCATCCCCGTCGACCGGCCCGAGGGCGCGGACGTGGCCATCGTGCGGCTGACGGCGCCGTTCGAGCCCCGCTCGGACCTGTTCCTCGAGTCATGGTTCCACCAGGGCTCGCTGGACTTCCCGCCGGGCCGAGTGGTGCGACTGCGCCGGATCGCGGCGGCCTGCCCGCTCGTGGTCGACGTGGTGCTCGACCGGCCGGCGGTGCTGACCCCGATCCTGCCGGTCGCGGACGCCGTCGTCGGCAGCTACGGCACCAGCGACGACGCCCTGCTCGATGCGCTCACCGGTCGCATCCCGCCGCGCGGACGCCTGCCGTTCGACCTGCCGCGCTCGATGGACCAGGTGCGGGCGCACCCGGAGGACGTGCCGGGCTACGACGACCCGCTGTTCCGCTTCGGGGATGGCCTGTCCATCTGACTCCCGCGCCTTTTGCGAAGTCAGGAGCACTTCGCAGGCTCAGGGCCGTATTCGATCCTGACTCGGCGAAGTGCTCCTGACTTCGCGGGAAACGGCAGGGAGCACGACTCCGGCCGCCCCCTCGGGAACGGCCGGCGTCGTGCTGTGGTGCCAGGGGCGGGCGGTCAGGCCTTGTCGCCACCGTGGGTCGACCCGGTGTCGAGGTGCGGGGTCGACAGGTCGGCGCCCTCGGAGGTCTGCGAGACCGCCGGCACCGCCGTGTCGTCGCCTTCGTGGGCTGCCTCGTCGGCGGCCGCGAGCGCATCGTCGGCGGCGTCGTTCACGGCGGCCTCGGCGTCGGCGACCTTGTCGGTGGCAGCGTCCTTGGCGTCGGTGGCCTTGTCGGCCGCGGCATCCTTGGCGTCGGTGGCCTTGTCCTTGAGCTCGCCCGCCTTCTCGACGGCGGCGTCCTTGACGTCGGTGGCTTTGTCCTTGGCGGCACCGGCGAGGTCGCTGACCTTCTCCGAGACCGGCTTCGGCGGCGTGTACGAGCCCGCGGTCGCCCACGGGTCCGGGCGCTCGTTGCTCTTGCGCCAGGCCATGACCGCGGCACCGGCCGCGAGCGCGCCGAGGAGCAGGATCCACTTGCCCTTGCCGCCCTTCTTCGTCACGGCGTCGCCCTTGAGCACGGCGTAGGCGTCGGGTGCGCGGTCGGCGGCCTCCGCGGCCGACTCCTTCGCGGCGGCGGCACCGGCGGCGATCGCGGCCAGCGCGCTCGCGATCTTGGGCAGGATGTCCTCGACGAACGTCTCGCGGGCATGCCCGACCTTCGGGGCGAGCGTCTCGGCGGCCTCGTGCGCGTACTCCATGACGATCTCGGCGGCGTCGGACGCCTTGTCCTTGGCGAGCGCGGCGCTCGCGGCGGTGACGGTGGCGGCCTCGGCGGCCTTCACCTTGAGCTCGGCGGCCTTGTCTGAAGCGACCTGGGCGCTGTCGGTGACCTTCTCGGCGCCACCGGCGACGGCATCCTTGGCCTGCTCGGTCCTGCTGGGCGTGCGGAACACGTGTCCTCCTCGTGTTGGACGTTCGTCTTGGCCCCCATCCTGCCCTGTCTGCCCCGTCTTGCACGACCTCGGGCCGGCGGGATCACCCGCCTGACCGCAGCACGCGCCATGAGAGGATCGAACGCATGAAGGCAACCCTGCACACGAACCACGGTCCGATCGTCGTCGAGCTCTTCCCGAACGAGGCGCCCAAGACCGTCGCGAGCTTCACCGGTCTCGCCACGGGCGAGAAGGAGTACAAGGACGACGCCGGCCGCACCAACCCGACGCCGTTCTACGATGGACTGGTCTTCCACCGCATCATCCCCGGCTTCATGATCCAGGGCGGCTGCCCGCTCGGTCGCGGCACGGGTGGCCCCGGCTACGCGTTCGACGACGAGATCTCCCCCGACAAGCAGTTCGACCGCCCCTACCTGCTCGCCATGGCCAACGCCGGCAAGCGCCTGGGCAAGGGCACCAACGGCTCGCAGTTCTTCATCACCGTCGGCGCCACCTCCTGGCTCAACGGCAAGCACACGATCTTCGGCGAGGTCGCCGACGGCCCGAGCCGCGAGGTCGTCGACACGATCGCCGGCGTGTCGACCGGTGGTCAGGACAAGCCGCTCGACGACGTCGTCATCGAGCGCGTCGAGATCCAGGCCTGATTCCGCCACCAGCGGGCTCCGCCGCAGGAACGAGTACACGACGTGAGTGAGCAGGCCCACCCGGATGCCGTCGCGCAGGTTCCGGTGTGCCCTCGGCACCCCGACCGCGAGTCGTACGTGCGCTGCCAGCGGTGCATGCGGCCGACCTGCCCGCAGTGCCAGCGGCCGGCGGCAGTCGGCATCCAGTGCGTCGACTGCGTGGCCGAGGGCGCGAAGACGGTGCGTCAGGCGCGCACCGTCTTCGGCGGCTCGGTCACCGACGGTCGGCCGGTCGCGACGATGACGATCATCGGCATCTGCCTGGTGGTGTTCCTCGGGCAGATGGCCGTCCCCGGGCTCGACAACCGGATCGCGTTCGTCCCGGCGCTGGCGCAGAGCGAGCCCTGGCGCTTCCTCACCTCGGCGTTCGCCCATGGCGGCATCACGCACATCGCGTTCAACATGTACGCCCTGTGGGTGATGGGCAGCTACCTCGAGCCGATGCTCGGCCGCGCCAGGTTCGTCGCGATCTACCTGCTCAGCGCCCTCGGCGGCTCGGTGATGTACCTGATGCTGTCCACGCCTCCGACCCAGGCCGCGGTCGCGACGGGCGACTACGGGATGTGGTGGACCGGCGCGGTGGGCGCCTCGGGGGCGGTGTTCGGGCTCTTCGGCGCGTTCCTCGTGCTCCAGCGGCGGCTCGGCCGGTCAGCGGCGGGCATGTACGTCATCATCGGCATCAATGCCGTGATCGGGTTCGTCCTGCCGAACATCGCCTGGCAGGCCCACCTCGGTGGGTTGCTCACCGGGGCCGCGGTCGCCGCGGCCATTGCCTACTCGGGCCGCAACCGCGGGCCGCTGGAGCCGCCGAACCGTACGGTGCACTGGTTCTCGATGGGCGGCATCGCGCTCGTGCTCGTCGTGCTCACCATCGGCAAGTACGCCCTCGCGGGCTGATCCGCGCTCCGGCCCGCGGGGCTGTGGACTACACGGCTGTCATTTCGTCCCCAGTGGGGACAACCCCTGTGGACAACTTCTTCGGCGGCTCGGCTTGGGGCGCGAAAAGACCCCACGGATGCCGTCGTGGCGGTCCGCGGGACCCTCGTCGACGCGGTGGTCGTGGAGGTCAGCGCCAGCGGGTGGTCATGAGGAAGCCGGAGAGCATCAGTCCGAAGCCGACGCCGAGGTTCCACCGGCCGAGCGCCGGGACGGGAAACTGGTTCGCACCGGAGATGTAGTAGGTGACGACCCAGAGCAGGCCGACCACCATCAGACCGAGCATGACGGGAACGAACCACCGCGGGTTTGGCGTGGTGTTCTTCTGCGCCGTGCGGGGCGGGGTGTATGCGGGCTTGGAGCGACCCTTGGACTCGGGCACGAACGGTCTCCTCGTGGCGTTGATGGTGTTGGCCTAGCGTAGAGGGTGTTTCGGGTGAGGAGGTGGTCACGATGGCCGGCACGCACGCGGGACGGGTGAACCGTCCTTCGCCCTGGCCCTGGCTGGTGCCCGTCGCGGCCCTGGTCGCCGGTGCCCTGTTCGCCTCCAGCGTGCGCGCCTCGCAGGGCGAGGACCTGCGTACCGACCAGGCTCGGCTGCCCGACCTGATCCGCGCCCAGAACCGCACCAACGGCGACCGCGCCTCGCAGCTCGATGACCTGCAGGGAAAGGTCGACGAGGCCACCGCGGCGCTCGCCCCGCGTGACCTCGATGCCCAGAAGCTCGAGCAAGCGGCCAACGAGCTCGCCACGGCCGCCGGCCGTACGGAGGTGCGTGGCCCGGCGCTGCGGGTCACGCTCGACGACGCGACGCTCGCCGGGGGCGAGGTGCCGGCCGGCGCCGACCCCGACGACTACGTCATCCACCAGCAGGACGTGCAGGCAGTGGTCAACGCCATGTGGCAGGGCGGGGCCGAAGCGATGATGCTGCAGGACCAGCGGGTGATCTCGACCAGCGCCGTGCGCTGCGTCGGCAACACGCTCATCCTGCAGGGGCGGGTCTACTCCCCGCCGTACGTCATCACCGCCATCGGGGACCGCCGCGCGATGAGCGATGCGCTCGACGCCGACCCCGAGGTCGCCAACCTGCGCGAGTGGTCCATCGCCGTGGGCCTCGGCTACGGCGTCAGCAGCGTCGGGCAGCAGACCTTCCCGGCCTACAGCGGCCTGATCACGCCCGAGCATGCCGAGGTCCGCGACTCGTGAGGGCGGGCCGCCTCGTCGGCTGGTCCGGTGAGCTGCTCATCACGCTCGGGGGGCTGCACTTGCTGTCCGCCGCCTCCCGTACCCACCTCGACCAATAGGTCACTGGAGGTACAGACCCCCGTACCCGGAGTGACCAATAGGTCACTCGGGGTACAGACCCCCGTACCCGGAGTGACCTATTGGTCGATCTCGGTACGGGGTCGGGGCGTCGTCGACCGCCAGGTCGCTGGGGCGCGCCGGATGCCGGTCAGCCGGCGGCGACCGTCCGGGCGACACCGGCGGCGTCGTGCACGAGCGGGCTCAGGCCCACGGAGCGGGCGACGGCATCCGGCATGCCGCACAGCAGCAGCCAGTTGGCCAGCATCCGGTGGCCGCCGTGGGTGAGCACCGACTCGGGGTGGAACTGCACGCCGTGCAGCGGCAGGGTCGCGTGGCGCACGGCCATGATGATGCCCGATTCGGTGCGGCCGTTGGCCACCAGCTCTGCGGGCAGCGTCGCGGGCTCGATGGTCAGCGAGTGGTAGCGGGTGGCGGTGAACGGGTCGGGGGCGCCCTCGAGCACGCCGGTGCCGTCGTGGTGCACCTGCGAGGTCTTGCCGTGCAGCAGCTCGGGGGCACGGCCCACCGTGGCGCCGAACACGACCCCGAGGGCCTGGTGCCCCAGGCAGACGCCGAGCATCGGCTGCTCGCGCTCGCCGCAGGCCTGGATCATCGCCATCGAGACCCCGGCCTCCTCGGGCGTGCCCGGGCCCGGCGAGACCAGCACCCCGTCGAAGTCGGCGCCGTCGGCCGGAGCCAGTGCGTCGTTGCGCACGACCTCGCACTCGGCCCCGAGCTGCTCGAGGTATCCGACGATGGTGAAGACGAAGCTGTCGTAGTTGTCGACGACGAGGATGCGGGTCATGGCGTCAATGGTGCACCGTCGCGCTGCCGGGCCGACCGTCGTGTCCGTCGACGCCCAGGGCCAGCACGGGCCGGTCGGTGCCTCGAGTACCGGCCGTGGTCGCCGCCGAACCGGCGGATGCGCACCACCGCGACGCGCTGTCGGGGCCGATCGCGGCAGGGATGCCGACCTCGGCCCACCGGCGCCGGACGCTCGCGCCGGACGTCGTCCTCCAGGCCGGCACGATCCCGGCCTGGGCGTGGTCGGCGACACGTCGGTCCACCACAGCTGGAAGGGTGTGTACCTCGAGTGACCTATTGGTCGATGTGGGTACGGGGGCCTGTACCTCGAGTGACCTATTGGTCGATGTGGGTGCGGGGGCCTGTACCTCGAGTGACCTATTGGTCGATGTGGGTACGCCGGGTCAGGGGTCAAGGGGTCAGGGGTCAAGGGGTCAAGGGGTTGGGGGCGGCGTCGGTGAGGCACTGCCGGACGGCGTGGGCGTGGGTGTCGGCGTGGGGGTAGGGGTCACCGTCGTCGGCATCACCGTCGGTGCGGCCTTCTGGGCC
The DNA here is from genome assembly GCA_038210185.1 of Actinomycetales bacterium. Classification (GTDB taxonomy): domain Bacteria; phylum Actinomycetota; class Actinomycetes; order Actinomycetales; family Dermatophilaceae; genus Fodinibacter. The sequence goes on along the minus strand of JBBQWX010000026.1, from coordinate 8,979 downwards.
ACGGTGATCTTCACGGTGCCACCGATGTCGATGGTGCCGCTCTTGGGGCTCTGCGAGATGACCTGACCCTCGGGCACGTCGTTGGTCTGCTTGAACGCGCTCTCGATCTGCAGGTTGGCCGCGGCGACGATGCTCTGCGCCTCGCTCTGCGACTTGCCGACGACGTTGGGCACCACGACCTTGCCGGTGCCGACACGCACGTTGATCCTGGTGGTCGGCGCCACCGAGGTGCCCGTGCTCGGGTTGGAGTCGATGATCTTGCCGGCCTCGGTGTCGGGGTCGTCGACCTCCTCGACGGTGCCGATCTCGAGGCCCTGGTCACCGAGCTGGCTGCGCGCCTCGTCGACGGTCAGCCCCTTCAGGTCGGGCACGGTCACCGCCGTCGGGCCGGCGGAGACGAACAGGCGCACGGTGCTGTTCTCGCTGACCTCGGTGTCGGCCGTGGGGTTCTGGCTGATGACGGTGTCCTCGGGCACGGTGTCGCTGGGCTGCCGGACGATCTCGGCGACCAGCTTGACCTGCACCAGCTTCGCGGTGGCCGTCTGGTAGGGGTCGCCGACGACCTCCGGCACGGCGACCTTGCGGACGTCCTCGGTGCCGAAGTAGGTGGAGAGCCCGTACGCCAGCGCTGCCAGGGTCGCGATCGCGACGAGCACGAGCACGAGCCAGGCTCCGGCTCCGCGCTTCTTGGGGGCCTCCTCGCCCAGACCGGGGAAGGTCTCGGTGCCGGGTCCGTCGGCGGGAGGCGGCCCACCGGCATACGCGCTGGTCTCGTCACCACCCACGACCGGCACGACCTGGGTGGCACCGGCACCGAGCACCGCGCCCCCCGCTGCCGCACCGGCCAGGGCGGCTGCCGAGCCGTGCGCCGCGTCGCTGATCGGCCGGCCGAGCCGCACCGCCTGCAGGTCGTAGCGGAACTCGCCGGCGGTCTGGTAGCGCGCCTCGCGGGGCTTGGCCAGCGAGTGCAGCACGACGTCATCGAGGTTCTCGGAGATGCCCTGCACCAGCCGCGACGGCGGCAGGGGCGGCTCGCCCACGTGCTGGTAGGCGATCGAGACCGGGCTCTCGCCGCGGAACGGTGGCCGGCCGGTGATCAGCTCGAAGAGCATGCAGCCGGTCGAGTACAGGTCGGAGCGCTCGTCGACCGACTGCCCCTGGGCCTGCTCGGGGGAGAGGTACTGGGCGGTGCCGATCACGGCGGAGGTCTGGGTCATCGTGGCGTTGGCGTCGGCCAGGGCGCGCGCGATGCCGAAGTCCATGACCTTGATCGAGTCGTCGGCGGCGATCATGACGTTCGCCGGCTTGATGTCGCGGTGGACGATGCCGTTGCGGTGGCTGTACGCGAGGGCGTCGAGCACGCCTTCGGTGATCCGCAGGGCCTCGGTGGGGGGCAGGCTGCCGCGCTCGGTGAGGACCTGGCGCAGGGTCTTGCCGTCGACGAGCTCCATGACGATGTAGGGCACCTTGACCTCGGCGCCGCCGGTCTCGGTGAGCAGGTCCTCGCCGTGGTCGTAGACCGCCACGATCGAGGCGTGGTTCAGCCCCGCCGCGGACTTGGCCTCGCGCCGGAAGCGGGCCAGGAAGGTGTTGTCACGGGCGAGCTCGCTGCGCAGCATCTTGATGGCGACCTGGCGGCCCAACCGGGAGTCGTGGCCGCGGTGCACCTCTGCCATGCCACCGCGTCCGAGGAGCTCACCGACCTCGTAGCGACCCCCGAGCAGCTTCGGGACCTCAGGCATGCTGGACTCTCCTCATCGCTTCAACCGTGCTTCCATCATCTGCTTGGCGATCGGGGCCGCGACCGTGCCGCCCCCCGCCTCGCTTCCCGCGACACCGCCGTCCTCGGCGAGAACCGCGACCGCGATCTGCGGGTCGTTCGCCGGCGCGAACGAGATGAACCAGGCGTGCGCCTTGCGGCCCTCGCCGTGCTGGGCCGTGCCGGTCTTGCCGGCCACGTCGACGCCGCTGATCTGGGCGCGGCGGCCGCTGCCGTCCTCGACGACGGACTCCATCATCGCGGTGAGCTGCGCCGCGACCTCGGGGGTGACGGCCTGCGAGAGCTCCTGCGGGTCGGCCGCCTCGATGACCGACAGGTCGGAACCGATGACCGACTGCACGAGGTAGGGCTGCATGACGACGCCGCGGTTGGCGACCCCGGCTGCGACCATCGCCATCTGCAGCGGCGTCACGCGCACGTCGTACTGCCCGATCGACGCCTGGGCGAGCTGGGGCTGGTTCATCTGCGCCGGCACCGTGCTCGGGGTGACGCGCATCGGCACCGAGAGCGCGTCGCCGAACCCGAACTTGGCAGCCTGCGCCTGCAGGGCGTCGGCGCCGATCTCCATCCCGAGGGAGGCGAAAGCGGTGTTGCACGACACGGCGAGCGCCTCGGTCAACGTGACCTTCCCACTGGGGGAGCACGCGCGGTCGTCGTGGTTGGGCAGGTCTGCGGTGGTGTCGGGCAGGTCGAGCACGGCGGGGCCGGGCAGCTCGGAGTCCTCGGTGTAGTCGCCCGTCGACAGCGCCGCGGCGGCGGTGACCACCTTGAACACCGAGCCCGGCGGGTAGAGGTCGCCGTTGATGGTGCGGTTGACCAGGGGCTTGTCGGGGTCCTTGTTGAGCGCGGTGTAGTTCTTGTCGAGGGCCTTCAGATCATGGGTGGCGAGGTCGTTGGGGTCGTAGGTCGGGTGGCTGACCATCGCCAGGATCGCGCCCGTCCTGGGGTCGAGGGCCACCGCGGCGCCCTTGATGCCCTCGAGCCCGTCGGCCGCTGCGGCCTGCACCTTCGGGTCGAGCGTGGTCTCGATGGTGGCGCCCTGCGCCCGCCGGCCGGTGAACAGGTCGGACACCCGGCGGTAGAAGAGCTTGTCGCTCGACCCGGACAGGAACGCGTTCTCCGACTGCTCGAGGCCGCCGAGCGCACCGAAGAACGAGTAGGAGCCGGTGACGTGCGAGTAGAGGTTCGGCTCGTCGTAGACCCGCTGGAACTTGTACTCGTCGTCGACCGGCACCGACTTCGCCACCGTCGTCTGGCCGACGAGGATCTCGCCGCGCTCGCGGGCGAACGTCGACAGCAGCGTGCGCCGGTTGTCGGGGCGCGCGTTGAGGTCAGCCGCGAAGACGTACTGGATGAGCGTGGTCGAGACCAGCAGCGAGGCGAAGAGGGCGGCCACCACGAGGGAGAGTCGGCGGACGGGGGCGTTCACCGCAGCTTCACCACCTCGGTGCGGGCCTCCGCGACGGCGCTGGGGGCGCTCGCCTCGGGCAGGGGCCGACGGGCGTGGTCGGAGATGCGCAGCAGGATGGCGACGAGGGTCCAGTTCGCGAGCAGCGATGAGCCGCCGGAGGACAGGAACGGCATCGTCAGCCCGGTGAGCGGGATGACCCGGGTGACGCCGCCGACGACGACGAAGCACTGCAGCGCGAGCGAGAACGACAGGCCTGCGGCGAGCAGCTTCCCGAAGCCGTCACGAGTGCCCAGCGAGGTGCGCAGGCCGCGCTGCACGAGCAGCACGTAGAGCATGAGGATCGCGAACAGGCCGATCATCCCGATCTCCTCACCGAAGCTCGGGATGATGAAGTCGGACTCGGCGAAGTAGGTGAGGTCGGGCCGGCCGCGGCCCAGCCCGGTGCCGAACATGCCGCCGGCCGCCATCCCCATCAGGCCCTTGGCGAGCTGGTCGGAGGCCTGCAACGCCTCTGGGCTGAAAGTGTCGAGCCACAGCAGCACGCGGGTCTGCACGTGCCCGAAGACCAGGTAGGCGAGATAGGCGCCCGCGCAGAACAGGGTCAGGCCGATGGCGATCCAGGAGACCCGCTCGGTGGCGACGTAGAGCATGGCGACGAACAGGCCGAAGAAGAGCAGCGAGGAGCCGAGGTCGCGCTCGAAGACGAGCACCGCCAGGCTGGCCAGCCACGCCACAAGGATCGGGCCGAGGTCGCGCGCCCGGGGCAGGGTCACACCGAGCACCTTGCGACCGGCGACCGACAGGGCGTCACGGGTCTGCACGAGGTAGCCGGCGAAGAAGATGGCCAGGGCGATCTTGGCGACCTCACCGGGCTGGAACGAGAACGGGCCGACCTGGATCCAGATCCGTGAGCCGTAGATCGAGGTGCCGATCACGGGCAGCAACGGCAGCAGGAGCAGGCCGAAGCCGATGGCCCCGGCGAGGTAGGTGTAGCGCCGCAGCACCCGGTGGTCGCGCAGCACGACGAGCACGACGGCCGCGATGACCATGGCGACGGCGGTCCACAACAGCTGCCGCAGGGCCACGCCGTCGGCGATGGACTTGCCGTTCGCGATGTCGATGCGGTGGATCATCACCAACCCGAGGCCGTTGAGCAGGGTGACGATCGGCAGCATCAGCGGGTCGGCGTAGGACGCGCGCCAGCGCAGCACGAGGTGGAAGCCGATGGCGAGGGCGAGGTAGCCACCGACCAGGGTGAGCGTGCCGGGGGGGATCTCGCCGGTGGTGGCGAGCTCGACGTTGAGGTAGGCGAGCAGCACGATGGCCACGGCGGCGATGACGAGCAGCAGCTCGACGTTGCGCCCCTGGCGAGGCTTGTAGGACGACACGACGCTCATGAGGTCACCGGTGAGCTCGTCGGCGCGGGGAAGGGCGAACCGCTCGGCGTGGGAGTCGGCGTGGGAGTCGGGGTGGAGGTGGGCGTGAGTGGGGTCCACGTCGACGGAACGGTGCTGCAGACCAGGCCGTTGAGCAGCGCCCACCGGCAGGCCTGGGCCTGCAGGCGCAGGTCGACGACCCGCGCGTCGGCCGCGGCGCGGTCGTCGACGTCGATGCCCCGGCGCAGGCTGGCCTGGTACGACGCCGGCAGGTCGTCGACCGCGATCGTCGTGGAGTACTCCGTGCTCGACAGCTCGATCGGGCCGAGGGTCTGGTTCAGGCCGCGGAACACGGTGACCACGCCGTCGCGCTCGGCGAGGTAGTACCTCTGCTGGGACCACGCGTACAGCGCGTAGGAGCTGCCGGCCACGACGACCGCGAGCACCACGAGCAGGGCCGCCAGCCGCAGCGCGGTGCTGCGACGCGACCGGGGGCCCTCCTCGGCGAGGGTCACGCCCGCGTCGTCGGCGTCGCTGCCGCCGCCGGTGGCCTCGTGGGTGAGCGCGGCGGCCTTCGCGGCGGGTGTCGTGGGGATCGGCCGGGTGCCCTTCTGCCGGGCCGCGGCGGCACCGACCACCTGTGGTTGGGTCGGCGGGGCGGGCCTCTGGGCGATGTCGACGAGGTCGCCGACGACGACCGTGACGTTGTCGGGCGCGCCGGCGCGCAGCGCGAGGGAGACGAGGCGGTCAGCGGTCTCGCCCGGGTCGGCGGTGGTCGTGAGCACCTCGGCGATGGTGTCGCGCGCGACGAAGTCGGTGAGGCCGTCGGAGGCGATGACGTAGCGGTCGCCGGTGCGGCCCTGGCGCACGACGAGGTCGGGCTCGTCGTTCGGGGCGCCCGTGAGCACGCGGGTCACCAACGAGCGCTGCGGGTGGGCCTGCGCCTCGTCGGCGGTGATGCGGCCCTTGTCGACCAGGCTCTGCACGAACGAGTGGTCCTTGGTGATCTGGGTGATGACGCCCTCGCGCACCAGGAACGCCCGCGAGTCGCCGATGTGCGCCAGCACGATCTTGTCGCCGGCCCGCAGCAGGGCGATGAGGGTGGTGCCCATGCCGTCCAGGCGCGGGTCGGCGTGCACCTGCTCACCGATCTCGGAGTTGGCGGCGGAGATGCGGTCGAGCAGGGCGTGGCTCACGTCGCGGCCGCCGAGGGACTCGCCGTCGAGGCGCACGAGCGCGCCGATGACCGTCGAGCTCGCGACGTCACCCCCGGCGTGACCGCCCATGCCGTCGGCCATGGCCAGCAGGTGGGGGCCGGCGTAGCCGGAGTCCTCGTTGTTGGAGCGGACCATGCCCACGTCGGAGCGGGCGGCGTAGTGGAACGCGAAGGGCATGCGTTACCTCTGCAGCTCGACGACGGTCTGGCCGATCCGCAGCACGCTGCCGACCGCGACCTCGCGGGGCTCGGTGAGGCGCGTCGCCCCGAGGAAGGTGCCGTTGGTGGAGCGCAGGTCCTCGACGCGCCAGGTGCCGTCGTCGCCCTCGAAGATCCGCGCGTGCCGCCCCGACGCGTAGTCGTCGTCGAGCACCAGGGCGCACTCGGGGCTGCGCCCGATCAACGTGCCGGCCGGGCGCAGCGGCAGCGTCGTGCCCGACAGGGGGCCGGCGGTCACGGTGAGCCGGGTGGGTCCCTTGCGGCCCCGCGCCTTCTTCTTGTTCTTCTCGGGGCGGGCCGCATCGTGCGGCGCCGGGGCGGCGGCGCGGGCAGCGGCGCGGGCAGCGGCCTTGCCGGTGCCTGGGGCGCGCCGCCTGACCCGGGTGCCGTAGAGGTCGCCGCGCAGCACGCCGACGACCGCGAAGACGAAGAACCACATCAGCACCAGCAACCCGAGCCGCATGACGGTCAGGGTGAGCTCGCTCAGCACGCCGGGGTCACCTCCGGCCAGCGCGGAAGGTGATCGAGGTGCGGCCGACCGTGACCCGGTCGCCGTCCTCGAGGTGCTCGCTGGTGATCCGCTCGCCGTTGACGTAGGTGCCGTTCGTCGAGCCGAGGTCGCGGATCGTCGTGACGAAGTGCGGCCCGTCGGTGGTCACCCGCAGCTCGCTGTGCCGCCTGGAGATGCCGGGGTCGTCGAGGATGATGTCGGCGCTGTCGTCGCGACCCAGGATGGTGATGGCCCCCATGAGCGGGTAGCGCTCGCCGTCGACGTCGAGCCAGGGCCGGTCGGCCGGGTTGACCCGCTTCGGGCGCGCCGGTGCCGGTGCCGGATGCCGTGCCGTGGCGTCGGAGTCGTCGCCCGCCGGGGGCGGGCCGTTGCGGCGGGGGGCGGCGGCCGCACCGGCAGCGGCGGCGCGCGCTCCAGCGGCGCCCGCTCCAGCGGCGGCGGCGCCCGCTCCCGCTCCAGCGGCAGCCGCGGCGGCGCCCGGACCGGACCTGACCCCGCCCCGCCCGGCGGGGGGCGCGGCGGCGGCACCGGCATCCGGCTGCTGGCGCGGGCGCAGGGCACGCTCCTGACCGGTGTTGCCGGTCGCGCGCGGGCGCGAGGCCTTGGAGGGGCGGATGCGGAACACGCCGGTCTCGAGGTCGTCGTGCTCCTCGAACATGATGTCGATCGGACCGGCCGGCTGGTAGCGCTGGCTGTCGCAGTGCTCCTCGGCGGCGGCGACGAGGTCCATCTCGACGTTGCGCAGGTCGGGGTGGAGGCGGTCGTAGTCGCCGGCGGAGAGCTCGATGGTGAACACGTTGGGCACGATGGCGCGCCCGGACCCGGTGACGGCCCGGTCATCCATGGCGCGCCGGATGTGACTGGCGATCTCGACGGGGTGCACGGCGGAGCGCAGGTGCTTGGCGAAGGTGCCCTGCACGGCGCGCTCGAGCCCCGCCTCGAGTCGGTCGAACAGACCCATGGGTGCACCTCCACGTGGGCTCGGCTGGCAGCGGTCTCGCCAGCCTATCCGCCGCGGCTGGGTGCGCCCTGAACGGCGCGGCCCGTACCGTGGACCGATGAACGACGACGTGCAGGTCATCGTGCCCCGTGAGGTGCCGCTGGGGGGCCCGAGGGCCATGACCGTTCGGCGCACCCTCCCGGCCAGGGAGCGCTCCTTCGTGGGGGCCTGGTGCTTCGTCGACCACTACGGGCCCGATGACGTGTCCTCCACCGGCGGCATGGACGTCGCGCCGCACCCGCACTGCGGCTTGGCCACCGTGTCATGGCTGTTCAGCGGTGAGGTCGAGCACCGCGACTCGTTGGGCACGGTGGCACTGGTGCGTCCGGGCGAGGTCAACCTGATGACGGCCGGGCGCGGCATCTCGCACTCCGAGGTGTCGACGCCGGCGACGACCGTGCTGCACGGCGCCCAGCTGTGGCTGGTGCTGCCGTCGGCGCGGGCCGACGTCGAGCCGCGCTTCGAGCACCACGTGCCTCGGGTGCTGGAGGTCGACGACGGGGTGCGGGCCCAGGTGTTCGTGGGGGCGCTGTGGGGGTCGGCGTCCCCGGTGGCCGTCGAGACGCCGCTGGTGGGGGCCGAGGTGGTGCTGGACGCCGGGGTGTCGGTGGTGCTGCCGGTGCCCGACGGCTTCGAGGTGGCGGTGCTCGGAGATGCCGGGTCGGTGACCGTCGGTGAGTTCGCCGTTGCGCGAGGTGAGCTGGCCGTGGTGGGCGCGGCACGGCATCCGGGCGGGGTGTCGGTGACGGCGGGCCCGCAGGGGGCGCGGGTGCTCGTGCTCGGCGGCGAGCCGTTCGGAGAGCAGGTCGTGATGTGGTGGAACTTCCTCGGCCGCTCGCACGACGACGTCGTGGCGGCGCGGGCGGCGTGGGAGGCGGGGGCGGAACGCTTCGGCACGGTGCCCGGCTACACCGGGCCGGTCGACCGCATCCCGGCGCCGGCCCTGCCGGGGGTGCGCCTGAAGCCCCGCGGCAACCGCGTCGACCGCGGCAACCGCGGCAACCGCGTCGACCCTGGCGTCAGTGGCTTCGCCGGGGATGCGGAGGCCCCCGCGCTCGCCTGCCCGGCGGGGGGGGGGGCACGGGCGCGGCCAGGGGTGTCAGGGGCGCGCCTGGCCGCGCGTCCGGCACCCTTGGCGGAGAGGTTCGGAAGGGTAGGGGTGTCAGGGGCGCGCCTGGCCGCGCGTCCGGCACCCCTCGTGCCCCGGCATCCGGTGGTGGGGCACCGTTTTGTGGGATGGCGGGTGCATCGGGCACACTGGGACGGCTCACGCGAGCGTCACGCGCAAGTGGCGGAACGGCAGACGCGCTGGCTTCAGGTGCCAGTGTCCGAGAGGGCGTGGGGGTTCAAATCCCCCCTTGCGCACATCACAGCGAACGGCCCCCGGTGCTCCGGGGGCCGCTCGTGTTTCTCCGCCCGGTGACCGCATGTCGACCGTTCCTGTGTGTCGCCCCGTCCTCCCCGCT
>JBBQWX010000025.1:0-37434 GCA_038210185.1 Actinomycetales bacterium | reverse complement strand
CGGCCACAGCCACATCCCCTGGGACACAGCGCATTCGGGGCTGCGGTTGCTCAACCCAGGGTCACCGACCGACCGGCGGCGGCAGCCGCACTGCACCTGGATGACGTGCCGTCTCGCCGACGGGGCGGTGCACGACGTCGTAATCCATCGGCTGCCGCCACGGGCGTGAACCGTCAGGAATCGAGAAGCGCGCTGTCGGTCGCCCCACCTAGTCTGGGCGGGCCGCGGGATGCCGGCGGCAGCCGCGCGACGGCAGCCGCCCGACGCAGGGAGAGACGACACGATGGCCAAGCGCACCGGATCCACCACGGCGCAGCCCGCGGCCGCCGACCAGCACGACCTGATCCGCGTGCAGGGCGCCCGCGAGAACAACCTCAAGGACGTCAGCGTCGAGCTGCCCAAGCGGCGCCTCACCGTCTTCACCGGCGTCTCCGGCTCGGGCAAGAGCTCGCTGGTGTTCGCGACGATCGCCGCCGAGTCGCAGCGGCTGATCAACGAGACCTACAGCGCGTTCCTCCAGGGCTTCATGCCGTCGCTGGCGCGGCCCGAGGTCGACCACCTCGAGGGGCTCACGACCGCCATCATCGTCGACCAGGAGCGGATGGGGGCCAACCCGCGCTCCACCGTCGGCACGGCCACCGACGCCAACGCCATGCTCCGCATCCTGTTCAGCCGCCTCGCGCAGCCGCACATCGGCCCACCCACCGCGTACTCCTTCAACGTCCCGACCCGCAAGGCCAGCGGCGTCATGTCGACCGACAAGGGCGGCCGCGTCGAGAAGGCCGTCGTGCGCGACGCCGTCTACCTGGGCGGCATGTGTCCGCGCTGCGAGGGCATGGGGCACGTCAGCGACATCGACCGCACTGCCCTCTACGACGACGCCCGGTCGCTGCGCGAAGGCGCCCTGACGGTGCCGGGCTACTCGATGGACGGGTGGTACGGCCGGCTGTTCGAGGGCATGGGCCTGCCCATGGACACCCCCATCTCGGCGTTCAGCTCCAGGCAGCTCGACACGATGCTGTACGCGCCGCCGACCAAGATCAAGGTCGAGGGCGTCAACCTCACCTTCGAGGGCATCATCCCCAGGATCCAGAAGTCGATGCTGTCCAAGGACCGCGAGGCGATGCAGCCCCACGTGCGCCGCTTCGTCGAACGGGCCGTGACCTTCCAGGGCTGCCCCGAGTGCGACGGCACCCGCCTGACGCCGCAGGCGCGGTCGTCGACGATCCACGGCAGGAGCATCGCCGACCTGTGCGCCCTGCAGATCAGTGACCTGGCGCTGTGGGTGCGCGAGCTCGACGAACCGTCGGTGACCCCGCTGCTCAAGGGGCTGCAGCACCTGCTCGACTCGTTCGACGAGATCGGCCTGGGCTACCTCTCCCTCGACCGGCCGGCCGGCACGCTCTCGGGGGGCGAGGCCCAGCGCACCAAGATGATCCGGCACCTGGGCTCCTCGCTCACCGACGTCACCTACGTCTTCGACGAGCCGACGATCGGGCTGCACCCCCACGACATCGCCCGGATGAACCAGCTGCTGCTGCAGCTGCGAGACAAGGGCAACACCGTGCTCGTCGTCGAGCACAAGCCCGAGACGATCGCCATCGCCGACCACGTCGTCGACCTCGGCCCGGGGGCCGGCAGCAGCGGCGGCGAGGTCTGCTTCGAGGGCACCGTCGACGGCCTGCGTGCCAGCGACACCATCACGGGTCACCACCTCGACGACCGCGCGGCGGTCAAGGATGCCGTGCGCCCGGCATCGGGGGTCATGCAGGTGCGCAACGCATCGACCCACAACCTGCGCAACGTCGACGTCGACATCCCCCTCGGGGTCCTCTGCGTCGTCACCGGGGTGGCCGGGTCGGGAAAGTCGTCGCTGATCCACGGCTCGGTGGCCAAGCGCGAAGGTGTCGTCGTCGTCGACCAGGGCGCGATCAAGGGCTCACGGCGGAGCAACCCGGCGACGTACACCGGTCTGCTGGAACCGATCCGCAAGGCCTTTGCGAAGGCCAACGGGGTCAAGCCGGCCCTGTTCAGCTCCAACTCCGAGGGCGCCTGCCCCACGTGCAACGGCGCCGGCGTCATCTTCACCGACCTCGGCATCATGGCCACGTTCGAGTCGACCTGCGAGGAGTGCGAGGGCAGGCGGTTCCAGGCGGCCGTGCTCGAGTACACCTTCGGCGGCAGGAACATCGCCGAGGTGCTGGCCCTGTCGGTGGTCGAGGCCGAGGCGTTCTTCGCCAGCGGGGAGGCCCGCACCCCGGCAGCCCACGCGGTGCTCCAGCGGCTCACCGACGTCGGGCTGGGCTACCTCAGCCTCGGCCAGCCGCTCACGACGCTGTCCGGCGGCGAGCGCCAACGGCTCAAGCTGGCCAGCCAGATGGCCGACAAGGGCGACGTCTACGTGCTCGACGAGCCCACCACCGGGCTGCACCTCGCCGACGTCGCGAACCTGCTCGGCCTGCTGGACCGGCTTGTCGACTCCGGCAAGTCGGTGCTCGTCATCGAGCACCACCAGGCCGTGATGGCGCACGCCGACTGGCTCATCGACCTCGGCCCCGGTGCCGGGCACGACGGCGGGCGAGTCGTCTTCGAGGGCACCCCGGCCGACCTCGTGGCGGCCCGCTCGAGCCTCACCGGCGAGCACCTCGCGGCCTACGTCCGAGCCTGACGCTCGTGCGCGCTCAGTCGACCGACCGGATGCGGCGCACCAGGATCGAGCCGAGAATGCTGACGGCTGCGGCCAGCAGGTACAGACCCGGGTAGCCCAGGCCCACGCCGAGCACCGCTGCTGCCAGCACCGGGGCGAGCACCTGCGGCAGCGCGTTGGCGATGTTGATGACCCCCAGGTCCTTGGCGCGGTCGGCCGCACCCGGCAGCACCTGCGTGATCAGGGCGAAGTCGACCGCCGTGTAGGCGCCGAAGCCGATGCCGAGCACCACCGCGCCGACGTAGGCGGCCGGCATCGTGTGGACGAAGGCGAAGGTCATCAGCGCCGCAGCGGCGATCAGGCCAGACCAGATGACCAGTGGCTTGCGCTTGCCGATCCGGTCGCTCCACCAGCCACCGACGAACGCCGTGACCACGGTGGCCAGGCCGTAGACGGCGGTCAGCGTGAACACCGCGTCCTCGGCCGCGTCGTCGGACAGGTTCACCTCGTCCTTGAGGTAGTAGAGCAGGTAGAGGATGAGGATCGCGTTGCCCAGGTTCATGAGGAACCGGGTGATCCAGGCCCAGCCGAAGTCCGGGTGCTGGCGCGGCGAGACGTAGAAGCCGCGCAGGAACGGCCCCCAGCGGAACTCCGGTCGCAGCTCTCGGGGCAGCGGGATGTCGCGTGAGCTCACGGCATACGGGAGGGTCGTGACCACGAGCACGACCGCGATGGTGAGGTAGCCGGCGGCGATGCTGCCGGTGACCGCCGCGATCCCCGACCCCACGATGACGCCGGCCGTCTGGGCGATGGCGAGCACGCCGCCCACCACGCCGCGCTCGCCGACGGGCACCTGGTCGGGCACCGTCGCGGTGACGGCAGCGAGCATGGCGTTGAGGGAGGCCTGGGCCAGCGCCCACGCGAGCACCAGCTGCCAGACCGAGTCGGCGCCGGACAGCAGCAGCATCGCGACGGCACCTCCGGCGGCGCCGCCGAGCACCCACGGCCGCCGGCGTCCGGAACGCAGGGTCGTGCGGTCGGAGAACGCCCCCCACACCGGGTTCAGCACCGTGGAGACCAGGGCCCCGACGCCGGTCACGAGCGAGAGCACCGCGGCCTTGTGGTCGGGCGAGATCGCCTCGGACTGCTGCGCCAGCAGCACCTGGATCGGGCCGAAGAAGCCCGACCACAGGCCGATGCTGGCCAGCACCAGCCACAGCACCCACGACCGAGGAACCGACTCGGTCGGCTCCTCGAGTGCGCGGTCGACCGGAGAGGTCGGGGAGGTCGGGGACGTCGGGGTGGTCACGCCGGGCCCGCGTGGTGGGTGCGGATGACGTCGGCGTACCAGTCGAAGGAGCGCTTGGGCGTGCGCACCTGGGTGTCGAAGTCGACGTGCACCAGGCCGAACCGCTGGGTGAACCCGTGGGCCCACTCGAAGTTGTCCATCAGCGACCAGCAGTAGTAGCCGCGCACGTCGACACCCCGGTCGACGGCATCCGCGACGGCGCGCAGGTGGGCGTCGAGGTAGTCGATGCGCGGCTGGTCGTCGACCACGCCGGACGCGTCGGGGCCCATCGCGTAGGAGCACCCGTTCTCGGTGATGACGACCGGTGGGATGGCGGGGTAGCGGCTCTTCAGCCCGACGAGCAGGTCGGTCATGGACGACGGCACGACGGGCCAGCCGAAGTCGGTCGTCGGGTAGCCGGCAATCTCGGTGTACTCGAACGGCAGGGCGGCGTCGTCCGCGGCCGCCCGCACCCCGATGGGGTTGTAGTAGTTGACGCCGTAGAAGTCGAGTGGCTGGGCGATCAGCGTGAGGTCGTCCGCCACCGGCCCGGGCATGGTGTCGCCGAACGGTTCCGGGTAGCGGCCCAGCAGGATCGGGTCGGCGAACAGGGCGTTCCACAAGGTGTCGACCAGGCCGGCAGCCGCCTGGTCAGCCGCACCCTCGGTGGCCGGCCAGACGGTGATGTGGTTGGTCGCCGTGCCCACCTGGCCGGCGGTGCCGGCGCGCAGGGCCTGCACCGCGAGCCCGTGCCCGAGCAGCAGGTGGTGGGCTGCGGGGAGCGCACCGAAGAGCAGGCCCCGCGCGGGTGCCAGCTCCTCCTGGGCCTAGCCGAGCATGGTCGTGACGTTCGGCTCGTTCACCGGGCACCAGTGGGTGACCCGGTCGCCCAGCCGCTCGGCGACGATCGCGGCGTACTCACCGAAGCGCAGGGCGGTGTCGCGCTCGAGCCAGCCCCCGGCATCCTCGAGCAGTTGCGGCAGGTCCCAGTGGTAGAGGGTCGCCATCGGCGCGATGCCGGCCTCGAGGAGTGCGTCGACCAGCCGGTCGTAGAAGGCCAGGCCCGCCTCGTTCACGGCGCCGCTGCCCGTGGGCTGCACCCGCGGCCAGGCCACCGAGAAGCGGTAGCCGTCGGCGCCCAGGCGGGTCATCAGCTCGAGGTCCTCGGGCCACCGGTGGTAGTGGTCGCAGGCGACGTCGCCGGTGCTGCCGTCGACGACCCGCCCCGGCTGGGCCGTGAAGGTGTCCCAGATGCTGGGGCCCCTGCCGTCCTCGGCCGCGTCCCCCTCGACCTGGTAGGAGGCCGTGCTGGTGCCGAAGAGGAAGCCCGCGGGCAGCCCCAGGTCGTGCGGTCCCTTGTCGCTGCTCACCATGGGCTCCTGTCCCGGCGTCGCACCCGTGGACGCCCTCGTCCGTGGCCGGAGACGGTCCAGCCGGGGCGAATTCTCGCTCACCCGGGCAGCGCCGGGGAGAGGTTGCGGCAGAACTCACGCAGGTGGCGCGGGTGCGGCGGCCCCCGGCAGCCGCGAACCCCCACCGCTCCACGGGAGCTCCCTACCGCTTCTCGAGGCGTGGTTCGACGCGGGTTACCACGCAGGAATCGCTGCGATCACAACCACTTCTGCGATGTGGGCCGCGTCGTCCGCAGGGCCGCCTGGTTCGGACACAGGGCCCAGGCCGAACCGATCGGGCCAGCCGGAAGCCGAGGTCGTCGAGCCGTACCGTGGGTGGGGTTGTGCGGCGAACCCCTGCCCGACAGCTCCACGCCGGGTCCGCCCAGCCTCCGCCGCGGATGACCCGATAGGAGCCGCAGACGCCCGGGTCGTACAAGTCCCGACACCACTCCCACACACCGCCGAGGGTGTCGAAGAGCCCCCAGGCGTTCGGTGCCTTCCCTGCGACCTCGCGACGTCGCGGCCCGGGGTTGTTGTCGAACCAGGCGATGGCCTCGAGGGGGCCGAAGTGGGGCATAGAGGTTCCTGCGCGGCAGGCGAGCTGCCACTCCGCTTTCCGTCGGCAGCCGCTGTCCGTCGGCCGAGTCGTCCCAGGTGACGCTCCAGTCATCCGGGACGGGCCGGTCGTGGGGCGCCCAACCTCCTGGCAGGTCGATCTCGAACACCTCCACGGTGTACGCCGGCATCAGAGCGGAACGTCGTGATGCCGCGTTGCAGAACTCGACGGCTTCGCGCCAGCAGACCTCCACCATCGGCAGGCGGCCCTGGCAAGGGGTCTTCGCTGGTTCACCCGCGACGGCGTTCCAGTCCTCGACGGTCACGACGGTCGAGGGAGATCTCGAAGGGCGCGACCGTGGCGGTGCGCTCGTTGCCGGTGCGGCGGTCCACGATCGTCACGTCAGCAGGGCCGCCGGGGGGCTGGCGGACTACCTGCAGCTTCGACGCTCGCGGACACGAACTGGCCGACGCGGGGCGGCTGCTCCCGGGCTTCGTGACCTACCTGGACGCCCAAGGCGCGCCAACCTCGCCGATCTCGCGCGCGAGCACATCGGGGGAAGGCAGGTTGTCGAGGTCCTCGAGAGACTCATCGCGCAGGCAGGTGATGTCGAGGTTGGCCTTGTCGCGGGCGACGATCTCGTCGTGAGCAAAAGACTTCCAGCGTTCGCTCTCTTGGCGCGCGCTGCGCGGCATACCGGGTCGGTATGCCGTGACGAACTCATCGAGGTCGCCTCGCCGCAGCGGGTTCAGCTTGAGGGTGAAGTGCTGGTTGGTGCGCAGGTCGTAGACCCAGAGCCACTCGGTCCACGGCTGGCTGGGGCGAGCGACCTTCTTGTCGAAGAAGAGGACGTTGGCCTTCACGCCCTGGGCGTAGAAGATGCCGGTCGGCAGGCCGAGCATGGTGTGCAGGTCGAAGTCGGTGAGCAGTTTGCGACGGATCGTCTTTCCAGCCCCGCCCTCGAAGAGGACATTGTCGCGACGCTATTTGCGGCGCTGTGACCACCGCTCAAGGCCCCATTCCAGCGCCTTCATGACGACCGGTGCCCAGGACACGGGGGTCTCCTCAATTGGGTGCTCCGCCAGGAACTCCATCGCCTCGTCGCCTCTCAGCGATGCCTCGCCAGCGATCAGCCCCCAGGCCTCTTCACTCGACATCCCCCTCTCCGCTGCGAACGAGGAGACGGACTCATCGGCCTTCAGGTACCCCTCGACTATCGCGGCCTTCGCGTCGTCATAGAGGTTGTCGAGCTCAAGATCCACGGCTTCGACTCGCTACTTCTGCTTCTTCAGCTTGTTGAGTCGATCGAGGAGTTTGGCCTTCTCGTTGAGTCGCTTCGCTTCGGCCCTGAGCTCTCTGGGGGTCCGGTTCTTCGCGCCGAGGGTTCTACCCATGATTTCGTTCCATTCCAAAGTTTGATCAATTATTTCTTTATGATATATCTGGCGCTTGTGCTGCGCAAGACCGGGCGGGAAGCCTCGAAGCACAATGTGCGACGAGCGGGATCGACTCAGGGCGGTTCCGAGGTGTCAGACCCCGGTGACAGGCTCCTCGAACCTGGGCGGCGCTATCGGGATCGCCCGAGTTCATGGGGGGGAATCGCGATGCCAGTCGTCGTCCACGGAGCAGCGGGCATGTCGCTTGAGGCGTCCACCTGGGGAGGCCGCGATGGTGCGCGACGCGGCGCGTACTTTGAGCGCGTCGTAGGTGCGGCGCTCGAACAGTGGCTGGACAGCCGCCCAGCCGTCACGCACCTGTTCCATGACGTCAGCGATCTGGCCCGCGTTCCGGGCACGGGGATGAAGCCGCTCCATCTGGGATCGATGAACATCGACCATGTCGTCCTGGCAGGGTCGACATGGCTGTTGGTCGATGCGAAGGGCGTCGGCGAAGGCGTCTTGCGGCTCGTGGATGGGGTTGGGGGCTTGGAACGCAAAGACGGCACCCACAAAGCGCAGCCGTGGATGGATGATGTGAAGGCCTACTCGCGGGCCGGCGCGCTGTTCCGGATGACGAACCGAAAGGAGGGGACGCTCGTAACCGTGATTCCAGACCACACGGATTGCGATCCCTCGATCATCTCGGCGAGGTTCCTGGATCGTGGGGGTTCAGTCGTCACACCATCGCAGATCATGAACGGCGACCTTGAGCAACTGCTCACGGGGCATACCGGTGCTGTCGACCCCCTCGACGTCGCAAGAATCGCCGCGCGTTGCAGTTCGGCCGGTTCCAACGCAGTAGCCCCTGTCAGTGGCCTCTGAGTCAATGTGGGCATGGACGAAACGTGGACAAACCGGGACCTGCCAGTTCTGCGCGCGATAGTCGAGACCTACGAGGAGACCGGCCATGCGATGCACCCCGGGCCGATCGAGGCGGCGACAGGGCTCCCTGGCACGGAGGTTCAGGCGGCACTGCGTGCCCTGAACTTGGAGGACCCACCCTTCGTCACCAAGATGCAGCGCTACGCGTCTGGGCATGTTTCGCTCATCGGAGCGCCCACCGGGCACGCCCGGCGGGCCGTCGGCGCCTGGCCGACCGCCGAGTCGATTGCCGATCGCCTCGTCAGCGCTCTGGACGAAGCGGCCGATCGCGAACCCGATGAGGAGCGCAAGGGCTTCCTCCGCAAGGCCGCCGGCTACCTCGGCCACGCCGGGCGGGACCTCGCCGTCGAGATCGGCGCGACGGCCATCAACCGCCAGATGGGCCTCTAGCCCGCCGGCCCAGTCTCAAAATCCTCAGCTGAAGTCTCAGAACGCTCCGCAGAAGCCCGGATCTGTCCCACTCGTCTCGTACTCGCCGGTATTTCTCAAAGTGGCGCACCCCCGCCGCTGACATCCGGTCAGGCGTGCTCGCGCAGGTAGCGGCCGAAGTGCGGCACCGTGAAGGCGATCCGGCCCCGCTCACCCGAGTAGATGAGCCCCTTCTTGAGCAGGGCGTCGCGTGCCGGGGAGAGCGACTGCGGCTTGCGCCCGAGGTGGGCCGCGACGTCGGCGGTCGGCACCGCATCGGTCTCGTCACCGAGGCCCACCGCGACGTCGGCCATCGCCCGCAGGTACTCGCGCTCGCCAGGCGTGGCCCGCTCGAAGCGCGACCCGAAGAACCCGACGGCCAGCTCAGACTCCGCCTCCGGGGCGGCCACGGCCACGTCCTCGGCTGTCATCGGGGATGCCGGGGCCAGGTCCCAGACCGCCTTGCCGTAGGCCTGGATGAAGTACGGGTAGCCGCCGGTCGCGCCGTACATCGCGTCGAGCGCCTCGGGGGTGAACCCCGCACCCTCGTCCTCGGCCGGCAGGGCGAGCGCGGCATCCGCCGCTTCGCGGTCGAGCCGGTCGATGCGGGAGTAACGAAAGAGCCTCTCCGAGTATGACTTCGACGCAGACAACACCGCGGGCAGGTGCGGTAACCCAGCCCCCACGACGATGACCGGGAGCCGCGACTGGGATATCTCGTGGCAGGCGGCGCACAGGGCCGAGACGTCGTCGGGCCCGAGGTCCTGCATCTCGTCGAGAAACACGGCGATGCCGCGCCCGGTGTCGGCGGCCACGCCGCCGAGGTCGGAGAGCAGCTCGACGAGGTCGATCTCGATGTCGCCGGAGTCGGCCCGCCCGGTGGCGGCCGGCAAGGCGATACCGGGGTTCCACCGATCGCGCAGCTTCGCGGCCCCGCGGCCCGCCCCGCCGGCCGTCTCCCGCTGGGCGAAGGCCTTGACGACCCCGAGCGCGTGGTCGCCGGCGCCCCCGGCCGGCCCCAGCTCACGCACGGCCTGGTGCGCGGCCGACGCGAGCGGCCGCCGCAGCGACTGGTCGGGGCGGGCCTCGAGCTTGCCGGTGCCCCAGCCCGCGCGCACGGCCGCCGAGCGCAGGGCGTTCAGGAGCACGGTCTTGCCGACACCGCGCAGCCCGGTGAGCACGATCGAGCGCTCGGGGCGGCCGCGCGCCACCCGCTCGAGCACGACGTCGAAGGCGTCGAGCTGCTCGTCCCGCCCGGCCAGCTCGGGCGGGCGCTGGCCGGCGCCAGGGGCGTAGGGGTTCCGGATCGGGTCCACGATCGCAGGATATACGCCTCTCTAGCGTTTTCAGCATACACGTGGATACAGCGCTAGGGCGTGTCGTGCGAGAGGGGTCCGCCACTAGGTTTGGCACGTGCTCGAGGCCGCGTGGTGGGGGTTCGTCGGGGGGGCCGCCCTGCTGATCGGAGCCCTGATGGGGCTCTACCTCAAGGTGGGGCTGCGGACGATCGGCCTGGTCATGGCGTTCGGCGCCGGGGTGCTGATCAGCGCCGTCGCCTTCGAGCTGACGCAGGAGGCCTATCGCTCGGCCGGCGGCACCTCTGCCGCTCTGGGCCTCGCCGCCGGGTCACTGACCTTCTTCACCGGCGACTGGCTGATCGACAGCGGCGGGGGACACCGCCGCAAGAGCCCGGTGCACGGCGGGGTGCGCCCGCGCGAGCACACCGCCACCACCACTGCCACCCCCACCACTACCGCGGCCACCGCCACCGCCACCGGCAGCGACACCCCCACCGCCGCCACCGCCAGCACCGCCGCCGCCACCGCCGCGTCCAGTGGCATGGCGCTCGTGCTGGGCGCCCTGCTCGACGGCATCCCCGAGTCGGCGGCGATCGGCATCAGCCTGCTCGGCACCAGCGGCGTGGGCTTCGCGATGGTGGCGGCCGTCTTCTTGTCCAACGTCCCCGAGTCGATGTCGGCCACGACCGGGCTGAAGGCGTCCGGGCGCTCGACCCGGTGGATCCTGGGCCTGTGGTCGCTCGTCGTCTGCTCGTCGACCCTCGCGTCGGTGCTGGGCTATGCGCTGCTCGGCGGGGCGTCCGAGGAGACCGTGGCGTTCATCCAGACCTTCGCCGCCGGCGCCATCCTCACCATGCTGGCCGACACGATGATGCCCGAGGCCGTCGAGCACGGCGGCCGGCTCGTCGGGCTGCTCACCGTGCTCGGCTTCGCGGTGGCCTTCTTCCTCAGCGCGGCCTGAGCGGCGGCCCCGGTCTCAGGGGACCTGGGGTGCCGCGCCGCCCGCGGCCTCCATCGGCTTGCCCGCTGCGTGCCAGGCCCGCATGCCGCCGGTCATGTTCGCCACCTCGTAGCCCTGGTGCGCGAGCCACGGCATCACCCGCTGCACCCGCCCGCCGGAGCGGCAGGTGATGACGAGCGGCTCGTCGGCGTCGAGGAAGGGCGCGAGCTCGTCGACGCG
Source organism: Actinomycetales bacterium (assembly GCA_038210185.1). GTDB lineage: Bacteria > Actinomycetota > Actinomycetes > Actinomycetales > Dermatophilaceae > Fodinibacter. The sequence goes on along the minus strand of JBBQWX010000025.1, from coordinate 26,342 downwards.
CGCGGGAAGCTCGGACATCGGGATGTGCACCGCAGACGGCGAGTGCCCGCGGTCCCACTCGTCCTGCTCGCGGATGTCGAGCACGACGGCGTCGTCGGGCAGCGCGGTCACGGGGACGTCGGGGAACTCGCTCATTCCCCCAGCATGCCAAAGGTCGCGCGGCTACTTGAGGAACTTGCTGGTGCGCCGGTCGGCGAGCGGCTTGCCACCGGTCTGGCAGGTGGCGCAGTACTGCAACGAGGAGTCGGCGAACGACACCTCGCGCACCACGTCGCCGCACTCCGGGCAGGTCTCACCGGTGCGCCCGTGCACCCGCATGCCCGCCCGCTTGGCGTCCTTGAGCTCCTTGGCCGGTTTACCGGATGCCGCCGCCACCGCCGCGGACAGCGTTCCGCGCAGCGCGGTGTAGAGGCGCGCGACACCGGCATCGTCGAGGGTGGCGGCGATCGCGAACGGCGACAGCTTGGCGACGTGCAGCACCTCGTCGGAGTAGGCGTTGCCGACACCGGCGAGGATCGACTGGTCGCGCAACATCCCCTTGACCTGCATCCGGTGCGACGCCGCAATGGCTGCGAACTGCTCGAGCGTGAACGACTCGGCCATCGGGTCCGGGCCCAGCGAGGCGATGCCGGGCACGGCCGCCGGGTCGTTAACCAGGTAGGCGGCGAGCCGCTTCCTGGTGCCGGCCTCGGTGAGGTCGAAGCCCGACGCGTCGTCGAAGCGCACCCGCAGGGCGATGGGCGACTTGCCCGGTCGCAGCACGGTGGCCGGCATCGCGTCGGACCACCGCAGCCACCCGGCGCGGGCGAGGTGGAAGATCAGATGCGTTCCGCCACAGTCGAGGTCGAGAAACTTCCCGTGCCGCGACACGCCGTCGACCGGCGCCCCGACCAGGGCCTGCGGCGGTGGGGTGAAGGTCTTGAGCACCGAGATCGACCCGAGCTCGACGCCGGTGACGACGAGCCCGTCCGTGCGCTCGCGCAGGAAGTCGACGAGGGCCTGCACCTCGGGCAGCTCGGGCATGGGCCGACGCTACCGCTCGTCGGGGTCCGGGAGGAGGTATGCCGGTGGGTCCTCCAGCGGGGGAACCACCGCGGAGGCACGTTGCGCGAGCGTGCGGTTCGGCACGTCGGCCTCCCACAGCATGCGCACCTGGCGGAGCAGCCCGTAGCCGTCGCTCGCGCGCACCACCGGCACGTCGAGCTCTTCCGTCGGCGCGGGCACGAGGTCGTCGTTCGCCACCGGGATGACGTGCGACAGCACCTGCTCGCTGGGCGAGAGCTCTCGGATCGCGATGCCGCGCACCCGGTCGGGGCGGCGACTGGTGAACTCGGTGTAGATCTTCGGGTCGTGCTGGCCGTCGTCGCCGACGAGCAGCCACCTGACGTGCGGCAGCTCTCGGGCCAGCCGGTGCAGCTGGGCCTGCTTGTGCTCCTGGCCGGACCGGAACCACCCGGAGTTGGTGGGCCCCCAGTCGGTGAGCAGCATGGGGCCGGTGGGAAAACCGTTGCGGCGCAGGAATCTCGTGAGCCAGGGCGAGGTGTTCCAGGCGCCGGTCGACAGGTAGATGACCGGGGCGTCGGGGTGCTCGGCGAGCAGCTCGCGGTACATCGTCGCCATGCCCGGCACCGGTCGACGGGCACCCTCGGAACGCATGAAGGTGTTCCACGCGGCGATCATCGGGCGCGGCAACGACGTCGAGAGCACCGTGTCGTCGATGTCCGAGATGATGCCGTGCGTCACGGTGGTGCCGATGACGAGCACCGGCACGTCGATGGTCTCGGCTCCCGGTGAGCCGACGTAGATGCGGTGCCAGCCCGGCGCCAGCCCGTGCCCGCGCACGGTGAGGTCGACGTAGCCCCCGCGATCGGTGCGGGTGGTGACGATGCGCTCGTTGACCCGCACCGTCACCAGCTCGTCGGCGGCCGGCGTGGCGAAGAAGGCGCGCCAGCCACGGGTCTCGAGCTCGACGGCTCGCAGCCGCGCGGCGTACGTGGGCTCCTCGGGCTCGTCCTCGGGGCGCCCGCGGGTCATGATGACCCGACCGAACACGCGCAGCTGGCTGACGCTGCCGTAACCGGTGAGGGGGACGACCCGGGTTCTCCATCCGCGGGACCGCAGCACCTTGCCCTTGCGCCCGTTGTAGGCGTCTTCGAGCACTGCTGCGGCATGCGGTCGCGGCATGTCCCCGATCGTAGGGCAGCATTCAGGCCGAGCTGGTCTCGTCCCGCGCGACGACGTCGGTGACGACCTGGTGGGCGAGCACGCGCACCTTGACGTTGCGGGCCTGTGAGGTCTGGCGCAGCACCTCGAACGCCTCCTGCTCGGGGACCCCCCGCATCGCCATGATGACGCCCTTGGCCTGCTCGATGACCGCCCGGCTGGCCATGGCCTGCTCGAGCTGACCGGCGAGCCGCCGCACGCCGTCGAGCGTCGACACCGCGACGATCGCGTCGGCGCAGCGCGCGGCCGCGACCCGCACGAGGGACGCGTCGAAGGCGTCGAAGGTGCGCGGCGCCCAGCCGTAGAGGTTGATCGCCCCCACGCACTGCCCACCGCTGACGAGGGGCACCGCGAGCAGGCTGCGGATGCCGTCCACCCGGCACTCACGGGCGAACCGGGGCCAGCGACCGTCGTCGACCATGAGGTCGTCGACCAGGTTCTCCCGGGCATGTCGCGCCGCGTCGAGGCATGGGCCCTCGTCGAGCGCGTATTGGACGGCGTCGAGGTCCAGGGTCTGCACGGTGGTGTAGGCCGCCGTGTGCGGGCGTCCGGCGCTGAGCACGGTCACCCCCACCTCCTCGCACCCGCAGACGTGCCGCCGCACCGCGTGGACCACCCGCTCGAGGTAGTCGGAGACCTCGTCCATCGACTCCAGGACCCCGCCGATGTCCGTGGTGAGGGCATGCAGCGCCGCGGGGTCCGCGACGGTGCCACCGGGCACGGCAGCCTGCTGGTCAACCATGGGTCCTCCCCCCGAGGTCAGGTGCCTGACCCTATGCCTTCGAAGCACCGCCGAAAGCCGAAACGACCTGAGACGATGGCCGGATGCCGGCCCGTCACCGCAAGCAGTCGGCGTCCGCGCCGCCGGGCTACTTCGCGTGGGAGGCGGCCGGGCTGCGCTGGCTGGCCGAGGGCACCGGGCCCGACGGCAGCGGAGCCGCTGTCGTGGAGGTGCTGGAGCAGGGCCCGCAGCACCTCGACCTCGCCCTGCTGTCCCCCGCTCCGCCGAGCCCGCAGGCGGCCGAACGCCTGGGCCGGGGTCTCGCGGTGACCCATGCGGCCGGTGCCGTCGCACACGGCTGCGGACCCCCTGGGTGGGAGGGTGACGGCTGGCTCGGTCCCCTGAGCGAGCCGTTGCCGCTGGCTCTGGGCGCCTGGGACGCGTGGGGCCCGTTCTACGCCCGGGCGCGCATCGCCCCGCTCCTGCGGGAGGCCCGTGACAGGGGGGTGCTCGAGGCGGCGCAGGCCGCAGTGCTCGAGCGACTGGCCGCCCGCGTTGCCGACGGGGCGTTCGACACCGGTGAGGCTCCAGCCCGGGTTCACGGCGACCTCTGGTCGGGCAACATCCTGTGGACCGCGCAGGGCGCCGTGCTCATCGACCCCGCGGCGCACGGGGGTCATCGCGAGGCCGACCTGGCCATGCTGGCGCTGTTCGGCGCCCCCCACCTCGAGCGGGTGCTGGCGGCGTACGACGAGGCGGCACCCCTGGCCCAGGGGTGGCGCGACCGGGTGGCCCTGCACCAGATGCACCCGGTGCTGCTGCACGCCGTGCTCTTCGGTGGGTCGTACGCGGCGCAGGCCGTGCGCGCCGCCCGGCACTACGTCTGAGCCACGACACCCGGCTCGGGGCCGGCCTCGCGGTCCACCGGCGGCGGGTTCCCGGCAGACAGGCGGCGGCGCACCAAGACGGCCACCGCCACGGCGGGCGACGACAGCGCCGCCCCGAGCATGCCGGCGACCGCGGCGCCGAGGATCGTCGCGCCCAGCACGACGATGGGGTGCAGGCTCAACGCGGTGCCGGCCAGCTTGACCAGCACGACCGTCTGCACGATGTTCTGCACCACGAGGATGACGACCAGCATGATGATGGCCGTCTCGGTTCCGTTGGCGCCCAGGGCAATCAGCGTCGCGAAAGCGCCGGACACGATCGCCCCGAGGTAGGGGACGTAGGACGTCACGAGGGTGACGACCGCGATCGTGAAGGCGAGCGGCACCCCGAGGGCCCAGGCCGTTCCCCCGATGAGCACTGCTGTGACGACGGCCGAGAGGGTGAGGGCCCCGAAGTAGCGGCGCACCGACAGGGCGGCATCCCCCACGATCTCGGTGCCGGTGGGTGCGTCGAGCCCGAGGTGAGCCCCGACCCAGCGGGTCAGTGAGCTCCAGTCGACCAGGATGTAGTAGACGAGGAAGGCCCCCATGGCCGCCCCGATGCCGAAGGACACCACGCCCGAGAACACGCCGGATACGGCCGACCCGACCCCTTCGAGCGCCTGACCGGTCGCAGACCCCAGCGGTCCTTCACGGACGCACCGCTGCCGACGTCGATGCCCTGGTCGGCGAGCCGGCTCGTGAGGGTGTCCAGCCCCGCGGTCACCTGGGCGCCGATCTGCGGCGCCTGCGCCACGATGCCCCTCACGACCAGCCAGATCGAGCCGACGACCACGGCCGTGAGTCCCAGCAGCACCAGCAGGGCGCCCCCGGGGCGGGGAACCCCGTGCGCGCGCAGCCGGTCGACGAGGGGGGCGAACAGAGCCCCGAGCACCGCGGCGATGACCAGGGGCACGACGAAGCCCGACACCTGCGACAGCAGCCACAGCACGCTCGTGGCAAGCACCAGCACCCCGACGAGCAACCAGGACCGCAGCCCCCACCGCACGAGGCCGGGGGCGCCGACCGCGGACCAGCCCTGGTCCCGTGCTCCCGGCATGACGTGGAACCTCCTCGGTGACCACTGCGGGCACCCTCGACGTGGCGCCATCGTAGGGCCGCTCGCCCTCCGGTGGCCGCCCGGTCGGCCACACCGGCGGGCCGGCTCCGCGTGAGAAGAACAGGTCCAGGCGCTAGGGGCACGCGCACGGGAGCGACCCACAGCGTGGGCACCCCACGGCATACCGCTGCACGGCCGCGGTGAGGTCGACGTCGACCTGGTTGGCGAGCGAGGCGACCCAGGCGAGCACGTCGGCGAACTCGTGCTCCCGCTGGGCGTGGTCGCCCTTGCGCACGGCCTGGGCCAGCTCGCCGACCTCCTCGGCCAGCCACGCGACGGTGCTGGGTACCCCGCGCTCGCGGTCGCGGGTGCCATAGGTGCGCTCGATGACGTCCTGCAGGTGCGCGAGGTCCATGCGCCGCAACCTACCGCCGCGTCAGTTCAGCGAGGTCCCGCCCAGGTCGGGCGGCGTCGGCAGGGCGCCGAACCGGCCGAGGATCGCCATCTCACGTCGCAGCAGCGCCAGCACGGTGCGCAGTCGGGTGGCGGCATCGGCGCCCTCGAGCACGCGCTGCCGGTCGCCCGGGTCGAGCACCATCCGCTCGGTGATCCGGTAGGCGACCCCCGACAGCGGCGCCTCCACCGGATCCGCCTCGGCGCCCAGACCGGCCAGGTATGCCGTGTGCTCGCGCAGCGCCCGTGCCGCGAGCTCCGCGACGGCCGGGTCGTCGGTCACGGACGGCTCGGCCAGCCAGGTGACCACGCCGGTGGTGAACGGCGTGCCCGCCGCCTCGTCGATGCCGTCGAGGCGGAAGCGGCGCACGCCGGTGGCGACGAGGTGCACCACCGTGCCGGCCCGGCCCTCGGCGAGCGCCATCACGTCGACACGTGCCTCGCAGCCGATGGCGTGCAGGTCCTGCACCGCCTCGGCCCCGACCTCGTGACCCTTGCGGATCAGGGTGACCCCGAAGCGACGGTCGTCCTCCTCCCGCTCGGCGAGCGCGCGCGCCAGCACGAGGTAGCGCGGCTCGAACAGCTGCAGCGGCAGGCGGGCGCCGGGCAGCAGGGCGGTGCCCAGCGGGAACAGCGGCAGCGACGGCATACGTCACTGTAGGCGCGCGTCCCCCGCCACCGCCCGACCCTCGACGCGCGCGACCGGCACCCCTGTCGCAGTTGGGTGCTGCGATGGTGGCCGGAGCAGCCACCTGAGCACCCGAGTGCGGCGGGTACCGCGCGATGCGGGCGTTGCCTGCGGTGTCGCCTAGACTGGCCGCAGTGGCCCGCCTTCTGCCTCGGGCCGCGTTTCTTTGATGTCGATGCCTTCGCGTCGGGACCTCTCCCGTCACGCGGCGCCGCGGCCCAGAGCCCCGCCCGGCAGAACATCCAGCGTCGACGCCGACCACGACGGTCGCGACGACCCCTTGATCCACGAAGGAACTGTCCTTGTCCTCCCAGAACTTCGGCACGCTCGGCGTGCCCGCCCCCCTCGTCGAGGTCCTCGCCGCGGGCGGGATAACCACCCCCACCCCCATCCAGGCCGCGACGCTTCCCGACTCCCTCGCGGGTCGCGACGTGCTCGGCCGGGGCCGCACCGGCTCCGGCAAGACCATCGCCTTCGTGCTGCCGCTGCTCACTCGCCTCGCGGCGAGCCAGAAGCGCTCGCAGCCCAAGCGACCGCGCGCGCTGATCCTCGCGCCGACCCGTGAGCTCGCCACCCAGATCGAGGAGGCGATGACCCCCCTCGCCCAGCGACTGGGCCTCACCTCGCGCACCGTCTTCGGCGGCGTCGGCCAAGGCCCGCAGGTCTCGGCCATCCGCCGCGGGGTCGACATCGTCGTCGCCTGCCCCGGCCGGCTCGAGGACCTCATCGGCCAGGGCCACGTGTCGCTCGACGCCGTCGAGGTCACCGTCATCGACGAGGCCGACCACATGGCCGACCTCGGGTTCCTGCCGCAGGTGCGCCGCCTGCTCGACGCCACCCCCCAGTCCGGCCAGCGGATGCTGTTCTCCGCGACGCTCGACGGCGGCATCAGCGTGATCGCCAAGCGCTACCTGCACAACCCGGTGACGCACCAGGCCGACTCGGCGCAGTCACCGATCTCGACCATGTCGCACCACGTGCTGCACGTGACCGCCGACGGGCACCTGCCCGTGCTGCTCGACCTCGTCGCCGCTCCGGGTCGCGCCGTGGTGTTCACCCGCACCAAGCACCGGGCCAAGAAGCTCGCTCGCCAGCTCAACGGATCGGGCGTGCCGGCGGTCGAGCTGCACGGCAACCTCAGCCAGAACGCCCGCACCCGCACCATGGACGCCTTCCACTCGGGGGCGGCCCGCACGCTCGTCGCGACCGACATCGCCGCTCGCGGCATCCACGTCGACGACGTCGCCCTGGTCATCCACGCCGACCCGCCGGTCGAGCACAAGGCCTACACCCACCGCTCGGGCCGCACCGCCCGGGCCGGCGCGTCCGGCACGGTCATCACGCTGATGACCGACGACCAGGTGCGCGACGTGCGCGACCTCACCCGCAAGGCCGGGGTGAACCCCACGACCACCCGCGTCACGTCGACGCACCCCCTGCTGCAGGAGCTCGCTCCCGGTGAGCGTTCCTTCGAGGGCGGCCTCGCCGTGCCGGCGTCCACGCCGGCACGCCAGGGCGGTGGCTCCGGTTCCGGTGGCCGCGGTCGTGGCGGGCAGGGCGGCGGCCAGCGCAGCGGTGCGGCCGGTGGCTCCGGCCAGCGCAGCGGTGCGGCCGGTGGCTCCGGCCAGCGTCGCCGCGGCCCCGCCGGCTCGCCGGCCCGGGCGGCCTCGTCGCGGCCCGCCCGCTCGGCCGCCTCCTTCTCGGAGAGCGCGAGCCGCCGCTCCCGCTGAAGCGGGCACAGCGTCACGGACTACGGTCACCACCGTCATGAACTGGTTCGAGCAGGTCTGGTCGCGAGTCGTGCCGGAGCAGGGCATCGCCCTCTCCGGTGCACCCGTGCTCGTCGTGCTGGCCATGGCGCTGGTTGCCGTGGCCCTCGACCCGCTGTGGCGGGTGGTGCGCCTGGGCGTCACCCTGGTGCACGAGCTCGGCCACGCGGGCGTCGGCATGCTGTCCGGCCGCCGGTTCACCGGGTTCGTGCTGCGCGGTGACATGTCCGGCCATGCCGTCACGGTCGGGCCCGCCCGCGGGTTCGGCCGGGTCGCCACGACCTGGGCGGGCTACCCCGCGCCGGCGGTGGTGGGCGCGCTCGTGGTGTGGCTCGCGGTGCGCGGCTGGTCCGCTCCGGTGCTCACCGGCATCCTCGCGGTACTCGTCACCGCGGCCCTGAGGGTGCGCTCGTGGCTCACCGCCATCGTCGTCGGCGTAACGCTGGTCGGCGCCGGCGCCCTGTGGTGGTCTGGATCCCCGCAGCTGCAGGCCCAGGTCGTCGTCGCCGTCGGCATCGTGCTTCTCGTCGGCGCCTGGCGCCACCTCGGCGCGGTCCTCGCCGCACACGACCCCGCCCTGAGCGACCCCGGCGTGCTGGCGCGCCTCACCCGAGTGCCCCGCGTGGTGTGGAACACGACCTTCGTGGTGGTCCTGACCGCGGCCTCCTGGCTCGCGGGCGCGACCGTGCTCGACGCGTCGGGTGTGCTCGGCTGACGGCCCCCACGACCGCCCGGCCGTCGGCCAGCCGTCGGCCAGCCGACCGGCGTAGGCTCCGGACACGTCGACCCGCTCACTTCCGGAGGAGCCCTCGTGCTCGGTCGCACCACCTACACGTCAGACGAGATCGAGTCCTGCCGCGACAACGCCGACGCCCTGATCGCGGCCTGGGGAGCCAACGAGGTCGAGGACACCACCCTCGAGAGCCTCGTCTTCACACAGGCCGTCGTGGTGCTCGACGCCTGGTTCGTGCACGGCCAGCGTGAGCGGGAGGGCGGCGACGGCAACCCGATGAACGAGGTGCGGGTCATCGCCGACTCTGTGCTCGCCAACAACGGCACGTTGCGCGTGGCGGGGCCGATCACCTGGGACCCCGACCGCACCGTGCTCGGGCTCTGCGTCGGTGACGAGGTCGAGGTCACCGCCGACGGCTACCAGCGCCTGGCCGCCGCCTACCTCGCCGCGATCGAGGCGACCTACCCGAGAACCCCGGGCTGAGCCCGACACACGACTACCGTGGGGTCATGGCATTCGAGTACAAGGTCGTCGAGGTCCGCGAAAAGCTCCTCGGCGGGAAGCTGTCCGGGGACAAGCTCGAGAAGATCCTCAACGAGCACGCCCGGCAGGGCTGGCAGCTGAGGACGATCACCGGCGCGGACATCAAGGGCCGGGTCGGTCCCGGTGGCGTCGAGGGGCTGCTCGTCACCTTCGAGCGCCCGGTCTGACGGGGTCTGTCGCTGACGCCTCAGGGCCGTGCGTCGCTGCTGGCCGAGGAGGCTGACGCACGCTACGACGCGGCCTACATCGCCGAACTGGTTGTGATCACGGCGATTCCTGCGCCCTGACCTGCGTCGAACCATGACTCGCGAAACGTCCGGCATCCGGCATCCGGCATCCGGCATCCGGCATCCGGCATCCGGCATCCGGCATCCGGCATCCGGCATCCGGCATCCGGCAGTTCACGTACTGCCGGTGCCCCGCCGCCACGTGACACACCTGGGAAGGGCGGGTCGGGCCGTCTGGCCCGCCCCGCCCTCGTCCGGGGTCAGCGGCGTAGGCGCAGCCGGGCCGACGACGTCTGGCCGGTCGACGGCACCGTGACCGTCACCGTGTAGGTGCCGGTGCGGTGGGGCAGCGCCGAGGTGCGCAGCAGGTGGTACGACACCCCGAGCAGGCTCGACATCGGCGTCTCGAGCACCGTCGTGCCGCCCGAGGTCACGGTGAGCACCGGCTTGGCCCTCGCGGCCGCCGGCGAGAGGTCGCAGCCCAGGAGCAGCACCGCTACCGGCACGACGGATCCGGCCTTGACGGTGGTCACCGAGCGGGTCGACAGCGGCGGCAGGATGCCGGTGCTCAGGTACTCGACGACGACCTCGTCGGTCGCGGTCGTCACCAGCCCGCTGCCGTCGGTCACGGTGACCGTCGCCGTGTAGCGCCCAGCCTGGCGGTAGGTGTGCGACAGCCGCAGCGGGCTGGTTGCCGGGCTGACCTCGGTGTCGGCGGAACCGTCTCCCCAGGCGACCGTCACGTCCTGGGTCTCACCCGCGTCGCGGTCGGTGATGTCGACGACGAGGGTCGCGTTGCCCCGACCGCATGAGACGGCGTCGTCGGCGAAGGCGGCCTTCACGCTGGGCGCCGTGCTGGGCCTCAGGCCCACGACGATCGGGTCGTGGTCGGACACCCGGAACTCGTCGGGAGCGTAGAGGCTCGCGATCTGGCCGGCGGACTTGAAGTCGGTGTTGTAGTCCAGCACCGACGGCTCGTCGGCGTTGATGTGGAACTCCGTGACGCCAGTGACCTGGCCGACGATCCCGGCGCTGCCGAGCGCGTGGTCGAGGTAGCCCCACTGGCCGTCGAACACGTAGGAGTAGGCGTCGTCGCCGACGAACGCGTCGACGAGGTTGGTGTACTTGGCCTCCTCGAGGGTGCGGATCGGGTCCTCCTTCGCGTACGAGTTCAGGTCACCGAGGATGAGCGTGTCGCGCTCGCCGGTGCCCGTCGGGTCGGTCGCCAGCCAGGCCGCCAGCTCCTGGGCCGACCGGGTGCGGACCGCGTTGCAGTTGCCCTGGCCATCCGCCTCGGCAGGGGCGTCGCACGCGGACCCCTTGGACTTGAAGTGGTTGACGTCGGCGACGAACGTGCCACCGGTCGCGTTCACGCGGAACGCCTGGGCGAGGGAGGGCCTCGCGCGGGGCGCGCTGTCGCCACCGTTGACGAACGCGGCGGTGTTGAGCGCCGCCGTGTCGCCGATCGGCGTCACCGTGGCCGGCTGGTAGATCACGCCCACCTTGATCGCATCGGTGCCGAGGGCGTTGGTCTGCCCCGTGGCGGCGTCGACGTCGACGAAGGCGTAGGTGCCCTCGCCGAGCTTCGCGTTGAGCCGGTCCACGAGATGGCGGATCGCGCTGGTGTCGCCGTAGCCGTCGTTCTCGATCTCGTTGATGCCGAGCACGTCGGCGTCGACCTCGGCGATCGCGGCGACCGTCTTGGGCCACTGCCGGTCGAACTCGGCCTGCGTGTCGGCGCCGCGGCAGTCCGCAGGTGCACCACCGATGCCGAAGCTGCAGTTGTCGACCACGTTGGGCCCGGTGGTGGGGTCGGGCAGGCCGTCGAAGGTGTTGAAGTAGTTGAGCAGGTTCATCGCGCCGACGGCCACGTCGCCACCGACATCAGCTCGCTGCGTCGGCCGCGCGTTGACGGCGGTGAAGTCGTAGGCGCCGGCGAGGGCGCGGACCGGCCGGACGCGGTAGGCGTTCGGGCTCGCGCCGTTGCCGCCCCACGTGAACGTCATGACGCCGGTGAGGTCGGCGACGGTGTCGCCGCCGCGCAGGGTGTTGCTCGCCGACAGTGGCTGGCCGCCCCGGGCGAACACGATCGGGTCGGGGTTCTGCACCTGCGACGCGTCGTCGACGATGATCCGGTTGAGGTTGTTCTGCGCCTGCAGGGCGAGTGCGGGCGCGCCGGGGGCCACGACGCTCGTGGGCTGGGCGAGGCGGTCTCCACCGGACACGGTGACCTGGCCGAAGCGACCGAGCTGGAAGTGCTCGGTCACGTAGAGGTCCTGCGGGTAGGTCACCAGCATGCCCTCGACCTTCTCGAGGTCGGCAGCGCTCGAGACCGGAAGGGCCACCTCGGTCGGCGTGACCGTGCCGGTGCCGCACGTGGCGACGGTGGCGGACGAGCCGGTCATCTGGGTCTGGCCCTGGAACTCGCTGACCTCGCCGGTCACGGTGACCACGTCACCGAGGGAGGCCAGATCGGCGCCGCTGGTGAAGACGAAGATCGCGTCCGACGTGGCAGGGTCACCGTCCCCGGAGTCCTGGACGTACAGGCCACGCAGAGCGGGCGAGGGACCCTCGTGGTCCGCGACGACGACTCCACGGATGGTGCGGGTCTGCCCAGCGGCGGGCGCGGTCTCGCCGGAGCCCTGGACGGCCCCGATCTGCGTGGCAGGCAGGGCGCAGCGGTCGACGGCGGCCGGGGTGGAGAAGCTCCAGGCGTAGTCCACGCCGAGGGTGTCCGGCGGGTCGATCGTGTCGACGTCGCGCACCGCCGAGCCGACGATGGTTGCGGAGCACGAGGCACCGGCCGGCAGGTCGGTGGACGGGTCGAGCGTGAAGGTCGTGGGCCCGCCGGTCAGGGCGAAGGGCACTGGCACACCGGCACAGGTGAGGGTGAAGGCGGATGCGGGGGCCGTCACGGTTTCGCTGAAGGTCACGGCCACCGTGGTGTCGACCTCGGCGGTCGAGCCGGCTGCGGGCCGCACCGAGACGACCGTGGGGGCGTCGTCGACCGGCGGGGTGGTGGGGCCGCAGTCGGAGGTGTGGCTGCCCAGGCCGTCGAAGGTGTCGCGCGCGAGGCCGTCCCACTCGGCGGCGGGGTCGAAGGCGTTGGTGCCGTCGACGTCACCGGCGCAGACGAACGCCATCCGGCGCAGGGTCCGGTCCAAGGTGCTCGTCGCGCTGCCCGCACCCCAGGCGGCGCCCGGGTCGACCCCGATCTGGCCGATGATGTCGAGCACCGCCGTGCCCTTGCGCAGCAGCACCGTGTCGTTGCCGTTGAAGCTGACCGACCCGCTCGTCTGCTGGGCGAGGGCGAGCAGGGCGGCGGCCGAACCGGAGTTCGCGATCACCCGCACCCCTCCGGCGCCGACCGAACCCGTCAGGGCGATCGAGCCGGCCGAGGCGGCCGCCCCGTTCGACAGGACCTGGAGGTTGTACGCACCGGCGCCGAGATCGACCGCGGCGTCCGTGCCGTTGTAGACCTCCAGCGCCTTGTTGTTGCTCGAGCCCTCGACGTACTCGGAGAAGAACAGGTCGGCGGACGGGGCGGCCGACGCCGTCACCGGTGTCAGGACGACGGGAACGGCCACGACGAGGGCGCCCGCGGCGACCCTCCCCACGAACCGGCGGAACGACGAAGCCATGGGTCCTCCAGGGTCCAGCGGGGGGTCCAGCCGCCTGTCGCGACGCCTCGCCCGCACACGATGCGGCGCGAACGTAACACCGTGAGCAGGCCGTCGCGACTCGTAGCGACGGCCACTGCGGCGAACGGAGGATGAACTCGTGACTCCGCCCTCGGGCGGTGGCGGGCGGGCTCGCGGTCTCCTTCGACAGCGCGACCCGGATGCCGCCAACGGCCCCGAGCGCACGGCATCCGGCTAGCGTCGTGGAACCACACGACGATGACGAGAGGGGCCGGCTCGATGGCCTATTCCACGGGCGACGAGGTCGCCTGGAACACCTCGCAGGGCCAGACCCACGGCACCGTGAAGGAGAAGCGCACCACCGACTTCACCTTCGAGGGGCAGCAGTTCCGGCCCACCGACGACGACCCCTACTACCTCGTCGAGTCGGGCAGGACCGGCGCGCGGGCGGCGCACAAGGAGTCCCCCCTGCGCCCCCACCCAGATCGGAGCTGATGGCATGCAGCAGCGCGTACTCGCGGACCTGCAGGTCGGCGCGATCGGACTCGGCGGGATGCCGATGTCGATCGAGGGCCGCCCCGACGCCGAGCGGTCGGTGTCGACCATCGCCGCGGCTCTCGACGCCGGGGTGACCCTGATCGACACGGCCGACGCCTACCACCTGCACGCCGACGACGTCGGCCACAACGAGGAGCTCATCGCGCGCGCCCTGGGCGCGTGGGGCGGCGACGCCACGTCGGTGCTCGTCGCCACCAAGGGTGGCCACCTGCGCCCCGGCGACGGGTCGTGGACGCTCAACGGCGACCCGGATCACCTCAAGGCGGCGGCCAGGGAGTCCGCGCGGCGGCTCGGTGTCGACGCGATCGGGCTCTACCAGTTCCACCGGCCCGACCCGGACGTGCCCTACGCCGAGTCGGTCGGGGCCCTGGCCGAGCTGCTCGACGAGGGCGTCATCGTGCGAGCGGGCATCTCGAACGCGTCGGTCGCGCAGATCGACGAGGCGAACGAGGTGCTCGGTGGCCGGCTTGCATCGGTGCAGAACCAGTTCTCACCCGCCTTCCGGTCCAGCCAGCGCGAGCTGGAGCACTGCGCGGGGCTCGGCATCGCGTTCCTGCCCTGGAGCCCGCTGGGCGGCATCTCCAAGGCCGGCGAGCTCGGGGCGAAGCACGGGGCCTTCGCCGAGGTCGCGCACGCGCACGGGGTGAGCCCGCAGCAGGTGGCCCTGGCGTGGGAGCTGTCGCTGGCCGAGGTGGTCATCCCGATTCCGGGGGCGTCGCGGCCGGCGTCGATCGAGGACTCCGCGCTCGCCGCCGACCTGCGCCTCACCGACGACGAGCTCGCCCACCTCACCTGACAACGAGTCGGGTGCTCAGGCGGCTGCCCTGGCGACCACCTCGGCACCCAGCTCGAGCGGTCGGCGTGCCATGGTGGGCTCGTGACCGGCTTCCACGGCATCCCGGTCGATACCCTCGACTTCTACGACGAGCTGCGTGCCGAGAACACCCGCGCCTGGTGGCAGGCGAACACGGCACGGTACGCCGCCTCGGTGCGCGAGCCGTTCGAGGGGCTGCTCGACGCGCTCGCGGACGAGTTCGGCCCGGCCCGGCTCTATCGTGCCAACCGCGACGTCCGCTTCAGCGCCGACAAGTCGCCCTACAAGGACCACCAGGGCGCCCTCGCCGTCACCGTGTCCGGCATCGGTTTCTACCTGCACGTCGACGGTGACGGCCTGATGACGGGCGGCGGCTTCTACCCCACCGGCACCGACCAGCTGCCCCGGCTGCGGGCGGCGATCGACGCCCCGCGATCCGGCCAGGAGCTGCAAGGGGTGGTCGACGACCTCGCCGCGGCCGGCTTCGACCTCGGCGGCGACCGGGTGGCCACCCGGCCCCGGGGTGTTCCCGCCGACCATCCCCGCCTGGAGCTGATGCGGCACAGGAACCTCCTCGCCAAGCGCGAACACGGGGCGCCGGCGTGGCTGTCGACGCCCGAGGTGGTCGAGCACGTGCGAACGGACTGGCGCGCGGTGCGCCCGCTCGTCGCGTGGCTCACCGAGCACGTGGGCGCGAGCACCCAGCCCCGCACCCGCTGACTGCACCCGGGCGCGCTCAGGCCAGCGGCATCACGAGCCGGGTGCGCCACCCCGAGGGGTCCGCACCCGGGCGCGCTCAGGCCAACGGCATCACGAGCCGGGTGCGCCACCCCGAGGGGTCCCCGTGCGGCTCGGTGAGGTACTCCTCCCACACGTCGCCGCGCAGCTGCACCCCGCGAACGGCGGCGTCGCGGCCCAGCTCGCCCCAGGCGGCGCCCAGTCCGTCGTAGGATCCCGCGAGCACCGCCACGAGGGCCTGGCCTCCGGGCCGCTCGACCACGTGCACGCCCCCGTCGGGTTCGTGTACGTCACCGGCCACCGGGTAGCCGGCGGCGACGTCGACGGTGTCCCCCGGCATCCCGTGGTACCAGCCGAACGGCGGCCCGGCGACCGAGCCTCCGGCGGCCGGCACCGCCCCGGCCACCCGGCCGTAGGCCTCCCCGAAGAAGGCGGTGAGCCCGTCCATCGGCACGACGCTGCGCACCACCGCCACGGTCTCGGACGGCACCTCGATCAGCTCTGTGTCCAGCATCTTCCCTCATCTCCTCGACCCCCAGCGTGGCAGCGGACGTGCGGCACCACCAGTGCCCTGCGCTGTCTGCCCCGCCACTTCCACGACGCCCCCGGCCGCATCTACGGTGGAGGGCCGAGAGAACAAGGAGGCAGCCATGGGCGAGAACGAGACCGACCGGGTCACCCGGGCCACCGATGCCGACGTCACCACCTACCTCGAGGGCGTCACCGACGAGCGACGACGCGACGACGCGCGCGCCGCGGTCGAACTGATGCGCGACGTCACGGGGGCGGCGCCGCGGATGTGGGGGACGTCGACGATCGGCTTCGGTCGCCAGCCCTATCGCACCGCCGACGGCAAGGAGCGTGAGTGGTTCGCCGTGGGGCTCGCCCCCCGCAAGGCCGCGCTGACCCTGTACGGCCTGACGTACCCCGACAGCAACGCCGACCTGCTCGAGCGGCTCGGGCCGCACACGACCGGCAAGGGCTGCCTCTACGTCAAGCGGCTCGACGACGTGGATCGGGACGTGCTGCGCGAGCTCGTCCAACGGTCCTGGGAGACCAACCACGACCAGCCCTGCTGACCCGCGGCCGAGCTCGCGGCACGAGGCCTGCCCGCCGGTGAGGGACAATCGAGCACGATGACCCTCACCGACCGCCTCACCGGCGCCTCAGCCGCCGGCGCGGATGCCGCCTTCGAGGTCTTCCTCGACTGGGCCGGTGATCAGGGCTTCGCGCTGTACCCCGCGCAGGAGGAGGCGGTGCTCGCCCTCGCCGGGGGCGCCCACGTCGTGCTGGCCACGCCCACCGGGTCGGGCAAGTCGCTGGTGGCCGTCGCGGCGCACGCTCAGGCTCTCGCCGAGGGCAGGCGCAGCTGGTACACCGCGCCGATCAAGGCGCTGGTCAGCGAGAAGTTCTTCGCCCTCGTCGAGATCTTCGGCGCCGAGCGGGTCGGCATGCTCACCGGCGACGCCGCGGTCAACCCCGGCGCCCCGATCATCTGCGCGACGGCAGAGGTGTTGGCCAACCACGCGCTGCGCGACCGCGAGCTCGCCGACATCGGCCTGGTCGTCATGGACGAGTTCCACTTCTACACCGAGCCCGACCGAGGCTGGGCCTGGCAGGTGCCGCTGCTGCTCATGCCGGAGACCCAGTACCTGCTGATGTCGGCGACGCTGGGCGAGACGGCGTTCTTCGAGGAGGACCTCACCCGCCGCTCCGGCCGTGAGACCGTGGCGATCGCGGGCGCCGAAAGGCCTGTGCCACTTGAGTTCTCGTGGGTGCTCACCGCCGTGCACGAGACGATCGAGCTGCTGCTGCGCGACGACCGCGGCCCGATCTACGTCGTGTCGTTCACCCAGGCGTCTGCTGTGGAGCAGGCCCAGGCACTGACCAGCGTCGAGCTCGTCTCGAGCGCCCGCAAGGCCGCGATCAAGGATGCCGTGGGCCACTTCCGCTTCGGCAAGGGCTTCGGCGCCACGCTGCGCCGGCTCGTGCTGCACGGCGTCGGCGTGCACCACGCGGGGATGCTGCCGAAGTACCGGCGGCTCGTCGAGACCCTCACGCAGGCCGGGCTGCTCGCCGTCATCTGCGGCACCGACACCCTCGGCGTCGGCATCAACGTGCCGATCCGCACCGTGCTGTTCACCTCGCTCACGAAGTACGACGGGCGCAAGCAGCGGGTGCTGCGCGCGCGCGAGTTCCACCAGATCGCCGGCCGCGCGGGCCGGGCCGGCTTCGACACCGTCGGCTACGTGGTGGTGCAGGCGCCCGAGCACGTCGTCCTCAACGCGAAGGCCCTCGCCAAGGCCGGGGACGACCCGAAGAAGCGCCGCAAGGTGGTGCACAGGAAGGCGCAGGAGGGCACCCTCACCTACACCGAGGCGACCTACGACCGGCTCGTCGCGGCCGCCCCGGAGCCACTCACCTCGAAGATGCGCGTCAACCACGCGATGGTGCTCAACGTGCTCGACCAGTGGGAGGGCCAGCAGAAGGCGCTGCACACGCTGCTGCTCGACAACCACGAGGAGCCGGCCCGCCGCGAGGCCCTCGTCGAGCGGGCCGTGCAGGTGCTCGCCTCCCTGCTGCGGGCCAAGGTGGTCGAGCCCGACGACGGCTCGACCCTCGAGCAGTGGCTGCCCGCCGACCTCCCGGATGCCGTCGCGCCCCCTCCCAGCGCACGTGACCCCGACGCTCCGGCGAGCGACGACGCGACCCGGGCTGACGACATCCCGCTGACCGTCGACGCCGAGGACCTCGGGCCGATCGGCGAGCTGCTCGCCGCCGCGGGCCGCCGGCCCGGCGCGGACGTCGACTCCCCGCCGGCCGGCGGCGAGACGCCGCCGGCTGCGGAGGAACTCCGGGAGGTCGGGGCGCTGGAGCACTTCGTGCGCGGCGACGGGCGGCGCTACGCCGAGGGGCCGTTCCAGGTGGCGCTCGACCTCGGCGACGGGTTCGCGCTCAACCAGCCGCTGTCGGCGTTCGCCCTGGCCGTGCTCGAGATGCTCGACCCCCAGGGGCCCGGCTACGTGCTCGACGTCGTCAGCGTCATCGAGGCCACTCTCGACGACCCGCGGCCCGTGCTGATGGCCCAGCGCTTCGAGGCGCGCGGCGAGGCCGTGGGTGCGATGAAGGCCGACGGCATGGACTACGAGGACCGGATGGATGCCCTCGACGACGTCAGCTGGCCGCGCCCCCTGGCCGAGGAGCTCGAGGCCGCGCTGCGCGTCTACCGGCAGACGCACCCGTGGGTCGACCCCCGCGGCCTCTCGCCGAAGTCGGTGGTGCGCGAGATGTTCGAGCGGGCGATGACGTTCGGGGAGTTCGTCGCCCACCACAAGCTCTTCCGCGCCGAGGGTGTGGTGCTGCGGTACCTCACCGATGCCTACCGCGCGCTGCGTTCCACCGTGCCCACGTCGGCTCGCACCGAAGAGCTCGACGACCTGGTCGAGTGGCTCGGTGAGGTGGTGCGCCACACCGACTCGAGCCTGCTCGACGAGTGGGAGGCGCTGGCCAACCCGACTGACGAGCCGTTGACCGAGGTGCGCACGCCGAGTGAGGACCGCGCCCTGTCCGCGAACCCCCGGGCGCTGCGGGTGATGGTGCGGCAGAGCATGTTCCGTCGCGTCGAGCTGGTCTCGCTGGGTCGGTTCGCGGCCCTGGCTGCGCTCGACGGGGGTCTCTCGCAGGAGGAGTGGGCCGCGGCCGCTGCCGGCTACCGCGCCGAGTACGACGACCTGGGCACGGGCCCGCAGGCGCGCGGGCCCGCGCTCTTCCGCGTGGTCGAGGAGGACGACCACTGGCTGGTGGCCCAGATCCTCGACGACCCCGACGGCGACCGCGACTGGCGGATCACCGCCGAGCTCGACCTCGCTGCCACGGACGAGGCCGGCGAGCTCGTCCTGGTGACCACGGGCTTCGGCCCGACCTGATCGCCAGGTTGCCGGAGTTCGCCGCGGCCAACCGGGCGGCCAGGCACCCCCGGCCGCCACGCACCATCGCGCCGTAGCCGTCGCCCAGGTCGAGGTGCGGGCTCGGTGCCACGCCCCGTGCCGCCGGGATGCCGATCGCCGGCTCCCACACCGGCGGGGTCGAGGTGATACTCGAGCCCCGCGGACCAGAACAACACCTCCAACCGGCCCAGAGCGCACCGCGCGTCACCGCTAGCGTGGCCGGGTGACGACGATGCGGCCCGGCACGGTGCACGACCTGCCCGGGGTCTACCGGGTCTGCCTGCTCACCGGCGCAGGGGGCAGCGACGCGAGCCCCCTGCACGACGACCCCGACCTGCTCGGGCACGTCTGGGCCGGGCCCTACCTCACCTTCCCCGACGCCGTCACGCGCATCCTGCACGACGAGCACGGGGTGGCCGGCTACTGCCTCGCCGTCCCCGACACGGTCGCCTTCGAGCGCTGGGTCGACCGGGCCTGGCTGCCGCCCCTGCGCGAGCGCCACCCCCGGGGCAGCGGCAGCACCCCGGCCGATGCCACGCTCGTCGAGCGCCTCCACCACCCGCTCCGCACGGATGCCGTGCTGCTCGCCGAGCACCCGGCCCACCTGCACGTCGACCTCCTGCCGCGGCTGCAGGGGCAGGGTTGGGGTCGACGCGTCGTCGAGGCGGTGCTGGAAGGGCTGGCCGAGGTCGGTGCCGACGGCGTGCACCTGGGGGTCGACGACTCGAACACGCGAGCGCAGGCCTTCTACGAGCGCCTCGGCTTCACCGAGCTGACCAGTGCAACGGGTGCAACGGGCGCAACGGGTGCCCGCTTCTACGGCAGGCGCCTGACGTCAGGGGGTGGCTGAGGTGTCCATCTGCTGCGCCAGGTACTGCGGCAGGCCGATGCGCGTCAGCGCCTCGATCTGGCCCTCGAACCAGTCGGCGTGCTTCTGCTCGTCGAGCACCATCGCCTCGAAGAGCGAGGCGGTGCCGTGGTCACCGAGGTCGTGGCACTCCTGAGCGGAGGCGTTGAACTGCGCGACGGCGGCGATCTCGCTCTCCAGGGCCAGGTGGAGCATCTCCTCGGCGTCCTCGCCGACCCGGATGGCGTGCAGCCGTTGGATGTTCGGGTGGCCCTCGAAGGTCAGCACCCGGCTGATGAGGGCGTCCGCATCGCGCATCTCGTCGATCGACAGGTCGTAGAACACCTTGCCGAGCTTCGGGAAGCCCCAGTTGTCGAGCATGCGGGCGTGCAGGAAGTACTGGTTGACCACGCTCAGCTCGAAGGTCAGGGCGTCGTTGAGACGCTCGACGATCCGGGGGTCAACTGGCCGCATGGCACGCCTCCGCGTTCTCGGGAACCTGGAGTGCCACATGCTCGCACACCAGTCGTCGCACCGAGAAGACGCAGGCCCCGCAGTCGCGACCGGCTCCGGTGGACCGGCAGACCTCCGACAGGGTGCGCGCACCGGCGTCGACCGCCGCTGCGACAGCAGCGTCGTTGACGACGTGGCAGTGACAGACGATCACGGCTTCCCTCTCGTGGCTCTCGGCAGCCCGGCCGCCCGGCGCGTCGGTGGATCGATCAGTAGGTGAGGCTTACCTAACCAGATTGTCCCGGACCCCTTCAACCCGGCGCAGCCACCCTTCCGCACAGCGGAACGGGGGCGGTGTCGCACCCCACAGCCACCAGCGCGTCCCTACAACGTTCGACGCTACTGGGACGGCGAGCTCCCGGAGATGTCGGCCCAAGGTGCCCCGTCGTGGACACTGGCGACATGCGCGTCCCCGGAGCACACGTCCTGCTCACCGGGGCGACCGGTGACATCGGCCGTCGGCTCGCGGTGCGCCTGGCCGGCGCCGGGGCCGACGTCACCGTGGTGGCGCGCGGTCGAGCGGGGCTCGAGGGCGTCGCCCACGAGGTGGGCGGACGAGCCCTGGTCTGCGACCTCACCGACCAGGCGGCCCTGCGCGGCCTCGTCGCCCGGGTCGAGGGCCAGCACCGCCCTGTCGACGTGCTGGTCAACAACGCCGCCATCGAGGTCGCCGCCCACCTGGCCGACCTCGAGGCCGACGAGCTCGAGCAGATGGTGCGGCTGAACCTGCTCGCCCCGGCCGAGCTCTGCCGCCAGGTGCTGCCGGGCATGCTCGAGCAGGGCCACGGTCATCTCGTGAACATCTCCTCGCTGGCGGGTGTCGCGACCTTCCCCGGGCTGGCCGCCTACGGTGCCACCAAGGCCGGGCTGACCCACCTCACCTCCGGGTTGCGCGCCGACCTGCGCGGCGGCCCGGTCGGCACCCTCGCGGTCGAGCTGGGTCCGGTGAGCTCGCAGATGATGGGCCGCATCTCCGCGCACCGCCCGGCCGCGGCTGCCTTCGACCGGATGCTGCGCGCTCGCCTGCTCACCATGCTCGACCCCGACACCGTCGCGCGCCGGGTGGTCGCCGCGATCGAGGACGACCGCCACCACCTGCGGATGCCGCGACGGGCCGCCCCCGTCGCCGCCGTCACCCACGCGCCCCGCGCGGTCGTGCGAACCGTGCTCACCGGCATCCACGGCGGTCGCCGGTCGACCACTGCGGCAGCCGCGCCGAGCACGACGGTGACGACCCCGTGAACCGACGCCGCACACCGGTGCGCCGGCAGATCGCGGTCGCCACCTGGCGCCCCTCGCGCGACGGCCGCGTCTACGCCCGGCTGGAGGTCGACGTCACGGCCGCGCTCGCCTACCTCGAGCGGGTTCGGGCCGAGTCCGGGGAGCGGGTCACCGTCACCCACGTCGTCGGGGCGGCCCTGGGCCGGGCTCTGCGCGAGGTGCCCGAGATTCGTGCCCGCGTCGTCTTCGGTCGGCTCGTCCCGCTCGAGACCTGCGACATCGGGTTCGCCGTCGACATCGGCAAGGGGTCCGACCTCGCCCCGGTCAAGGTGGCGGCGGTCGACCGGCTCAGCCCGCTCGAGGTCGCGCGGGCCGTCGACGCCGGCGCGGCGGCGCTACGCCGCGGCCACGACCACGCCTACCGGCGCACCTCCCGCCTCGTGCGGCTCGTGCCGGCCTGGACGATGCGGCCGGTGATGGCGGCCTCGAGCCTGGTCTCGGGCGGGCTCGGGCGGGGGCTGGTCGGGCAGCCCGGCTTCCCGCTCGGCACCGCCTTCGTCTCCAACGTCGGCACCCTCGGCCTCGACGAGGCCTTCCTCGCGCCCCTGCCGTTCGCCCGCACCCCGGTCTACCTGGCCGTCGGCGCCGTGCAGGACCGCGCGGTCGTGGTCGACGGGCAGGTCGTGGTCCGCCCGGTGCTCGTGCTCGTCGCGACCGCCGACCACCGGGTCGTCGACGGCGTGCACGCGGGCCAGATGGCCACCATCGTGCGCGAGCTGGTGACCCACCCCGAGCGGCTCGACCACCCGGACGGGACTGCCCGGTTCGAACCGGGGGTGTAGGCGACACCACGCCATAGTCTGGTTCCATGACCGACCAGCAGCAGCTCTCGGAGGTGGATGTCGCGGCAGTCGTCGCCGAAGAGGTGGCGCGACACGCGCCGGGTACCGCAGTAGCGGGCCCGGAGTCCGGTGGGGTCCAGGTCATCCGGGTCTCCCTCGACGAGACCGCCTTCCGGCAGCTGCTCACCGCGGTCGCCCCCACCCTCGGTGAGGGTTCTCACCTGAGGCTCGACGTGGTCGGCGGCGTGCTCTACCTCGACGTCACGGGGAGCCGAGCCACGGCGAAGGACGTCGGCCCGATCCACGACCTCGCGCACGCGATGGGCGGTCACGTCGTGCCCGCCCCGCTCGCGCCGGAGGGCTTCTCGGTGCAGGTGCCCACCGGCCTCATCGAGTGGGACTGACCGCCCGGGTCACCGCTCGCGCAGTGGACCTACGCGATGTACGCGCCGCTCGTCGAGGAGGGGCAGGGGCTGTTCGCGCACCACACGGTTACCGAGCTGACCGCCATGCGTGACCTCCTCGAGTCGATGCGCGAGCTCACCGACCGGCACCGCGACCGGATCGTTTCCGCGTAGGAGCCGGTTCGTCGACCGGGACACCCGGATGCCGTCGTCGGCGCGAGTCCCTACCTCGAGGTGGATGTCCATCGAGGTCGACGAGCTCGGCAGGCACGTCCGGGTCCACCAGCGGAGGGCCGGGCTGCTGCACCCGACACCCGGGCGGCGTGACGGCATCCGCGCTGTTCCTCGTTGCGGCGCTGTTGCTGGTCGCGGCGCTGGCGCTGCTCTTCGCCCTGGTGCTCGCCCTGATGTGCCTTGACGTCCTTCTCGTCGGGGCCGACGACCTTGGCCCCGAGTCGTCTCTGTCGTCGAGCTGTCGCGGTTCCCGGTGCAGGCCTACCGGCAGCCGCTTGCCAACCCTGCTCGTCGTGGTGCCGGTCGCGTTCCTCGCCACGCTGCCGGCTTGGGCCCTGCCCGGCCGGCTGGTTGCCGGGTGGCTGGTGGTGTCACCGGTGGTCGCCGTCGTCGCCGTCGTCGTCGTCGCCGTCGCCGTCGCCGTCGCGGCGAGCCGGGGCTGGCGCCGGGTGCTGCGGCACACCACCGGGGCCAGCGCCTGACGGTCGGGGCCCGGGCACCCGCACCGGCGTCGGGGACCTCGGCACCGGGGCCTCACGCCAGCAGCGCCTCGCCCAGGATCTCGCCCGGCGCCACCCCGGGAAGCACCGCGAAGACCGCCGACCCGACCGGGGTGGTCCACAGGTTGAGCAGGTCGACCTCGGCCATTCGGGCCTGGACCGGCACGAACTGCCGTGCCGGGTCGGCCTGGTAGGCGACGAAGACCAGCCCGCTCGAGCTCGTCGCGTCGCCCTCGGGGGGGTCGTCGTAGGAGTACGGCCGCCGCAGGAACCGCTCGTGCGGAACGGTGGCGTGCGCCCGGCGCAGGTGCGCAGCGTCGTCGATGACGTGGAAGCCGAGCTCGTCGACCGCCTCGAGGTCCGGGGCGTCGTCGACCGCACCGCCGGTCAGGGGTGCCCCGGTGTCGAGGCGCCGGCCGATGGCGTTCTCGCGCGAGAGGCGGTCGGCCCGGTCCCACGCCTGCAGGTCCATGGCGATGCGCCGCACGACCACCGAGCTGCCACCGCGCAGCCAGGCCGGCCCGGCATCCCCGCTCCACAGCAGGTCGGCGTCGACGCCGGCGACGTCGGGCTGCACGGTGCCGTCGACCTGCCCCAGCAGGTTGCGCATCGGCACCCCCGGCCCTTCGTGGGGCTCACGGAAGCCGCGCTGCACCCAGCGCACCCGGGCGAGCCCGGGGATGCCGGCCAGGAGGCGTCGCTGCGCATGGGCCACGGTGGTGGGGCTCGTCGCGCAGACCTGGAGGAGCAGGTCACCACCGTTCCACCGCTTCTCGAGCTGGTCGACGTCGAACGCCGGCAGCGGCCCGAGCCAGCTCGGCGCCCCGGCGCCGCACGCCCGCACGACGCGAGGCCCCACGCCGACGGTCACGGTGAGCTGCGCCGTCACCGCCGCGAGCTCGGGCTCGAGGTCGGTGAGGCTGCCGCGCCCCGCCATCAGGCGCTCGATGTCGTCGGTCCACACCGTGAGGAGCCGGCGCACCGTGTCGGCATCGGCACCCTTCTCGAGGTCGAGGGCCACGAAGGTGGCGTGGGCCGGCGGCGCCTCGAGGATGCCGGCCTGGTGCTCACCCCGGAACGGCCGGGCCGGTGCTGTCGCCTCGCTTCCGGCAGCCCCCGAGGACGTCACGCCGGCCCGCGGGTCGACCTCGGAGCGGGTGCACCCCGCGACGGACGTCACGGCCGCCCCGGCCACCAGGCCCGCGCCGGCGAGCCCCGAGAGCAGGACCGTGCGGCGGTCGGAGCCGACCGCACGGTCCTGCCGGGGAGAGCTCACGACGCAGACGGCGTCGGGACGTAGGACTCCTCGGCCCCGGTGAAGGCCCGCACCGGCACGGTGAGGGCGACGTCGCCCGCACTCGTGGTGAGGGTCACCGTGGTGGTGGTGCCGCTCTTCAGCGACTCCTTCACCCCGAGGAGCATCATGTGGTCACCGCCGGGCTGGAGCACGAGGGTGCCGCCGGCCGGGACGACGAACCCGCCCGGCTTGGGCTGCATCTGCATGGCGCCGGAGTCGTTCTTGACGGTCTCGTGCAGCTCGACGGTGCCGGCCACCGCGCTCGACCCACCGGTGACGGTGATGTCCGCACCGGTGGCGTTGCGCAGGCTGCCGAACATGGCGGTCATCGCGCCCTTGCCGGCCATGTCGTCGCTACCGCTCGTGCTGGCGGACGCAGACATGCCCGGGGACGCAGACATGCTCGGGGACGGCATCGGGGACGTCTCACCGCCCGCCATGGGGGCGTCGACGGCCTTGACCCAGCCGTCGTCGAGGGCGAGGCCGGTGGTCGCGGCCGAGGATGATGCCGACGACGCGGCGCCCGAGTCGGCGGGCGAGTCGGACCCACAGGCGGCCAGGCCGCCGGCGAGCAGGAACGTGGTGCAGAGTGCGGCGACCCGACGGGTCGCGAGGGAACGGTTGGGCACAGGTTTCTCCTGGAGGGCGTGCGGGTGTCACCCGCGGGGATTCGGGGGTCGTGTGCCGACCGGCCCGGGACCCCGAACCGGCTCAGCAGGCGTGCAGCGGTGGTCCCCGCCCACCCACCGGGCGCACGGCACGGCCAGTGAGGCCGCGGGTGTCGGCTTCGGCAACGGTGCGGCAGGTGCGCAGGGGCACCGGCGTTGCCGGCACCGCGGGGAGCAGCCACCGCGCGACGGCGCGCAGCCCGTCGGCACCCCGGGTGAGCAGCACCGCGGCCAGGGCCGTGGCTGCGAGGTGTGCAAGCAGCATCGAAGAGCTGAGGTGCAGGGCGGAGGGCGCCACCGAGCCCGTCGAGGACAGGGCCGCGGCGCCGTGCACGTGCACCGCGACCTCCGCTCCCCCCGTCGAGGGCGCCATGGCGGCCAGGGCCAGGTGCGTGAGGGCCTGGCCGGCGCCGATCGCGAGGACCATGCGTGGCATCGACGTGCGTGAGCGCAGCAGGAGCCAGACCGGGGGGGCGACGAGGAGCACCAGGACGGCGGCCGCCACGGGCTGCAGCGCCGCGCCGCCCGCGACCACGTGGCCCGAGGCGCCGAGGCCGACGACGACCAGCGTCGCGACGGCGGCGCGCAGCTGGCGCACCGCCCTCCCTCCGGACCCCGACATGGCAAGAATTTTAGCGGGGAGGACGGGGCGACACACAGGAACGGTCGACATGCGGTCACCGGGCGGAGAAACACGAGCGGCCCCCGGAGCACCGGGGGCCGTTCGCTGTGATGTGCGCAAGGGGGGATTTGAACCCCCACGCCCTCTCGGACA
>JBBQWX010000024.1:0-37536 GCA_038210185.1 Actinomycetales bacterium | reverse complement strand
GCCGAGGTCGAGCGTGTAGATCTGCTTGTCGCGCAGCGTCTCGGGAACGTCGCCGCGGACGATGTCCTGGGCGAGGCTCTCGACGACAGCGGTCTTGCCGACGCCGGGCTCGCCGACGAGGACAGGGTTGTTCTTGGTGCGGCGCGACAGCGTCTGCATGACGCGTTCGGCCTCGTCGTCGCGTCCGATGACGGGATCGAGCTTGCCCTCACGGGCGGCGGAGGTGAGGTTGCGCCCGAACTGGTCGAGCACGAGCGAGCCGGCGGGGGCACCCTCGGCCGGGCCGCCCGAGGTGGCGCCGGAGCTCCCGGAGGAGCCCTCCTTGCCGCCCTGGTAGCCCGAGATGAGCTGGATGACCTGCTGGCGCACGCGCGAGAGGTCGGCCCCGAGCTTGACGAGGACCTGGGCGGCGACGCCCTCGCCCTCGCGGATCAGCCCGAGCAGGATGTGCTCGGTGCCGATGTAGTTGTGGCCGAGCTGCAGGGCCTCGCGCAGGCTGAGCTCGAGGACCTTCTTGGCCCGCGGCGTGAACGGGATGTGACCGGTGGGGGCCTGCTGGCCCTGACCGATGATCTCCTGCACCTGCTCGCGGACGGCCTCGAGCGAGATGCCGAGGCTCTCCAGGGCCTTGCTCGCGACACCTTCGCCCTCGTGGATCAGGCCGAGGAGGATGTGCTCGGTGCCGATGTAGTTGTGGTTGAGGCCGCGGGCCTCCTCCTGGGCGAGCACGACGACGCGGCGGGCGCGGTCGGTGAACCGTTCGAACATGATGCGTCTCCTGACGTCGAGTCCCCTCGATGCTAGTCGCGCCGCTTGTGTCGGGGCCGCTCCTGGTCGCTGAGCGGTCACCCGTGGGCGGCGCGGTTACGAGCCGTTCAACGCGGTGGTCGGGTCCGGGTGTTCCGCGTTCGCTCTCGGCATAGCGTCCGGGGGCCTGCTGTCGAGGGTTGGCCGGATGCCGTCACGCGGGCGGCACGGCATCCGGTTCCCGGCTGCGGTGAAGCAGCGAGCGTCGGCTGCGGGGCTCGGTCGACCCGAGCAGCTCCTGCGCAGGCCGCGTGCGCTGCGCCCACGCGCCGTAGCGCCGCGAGAGCGGGTCGGCGCTGAGCCCGTGGGCGAGGACGCTGAGCAGCACGGTGAGGCAGATCGTGGCGACGACCCGGAGCAGGTCCTCGTCGAGGTCGAGCCCTTCGGCAGCCAGCAGGGTGAACACCACGGACGCGAGCCCCCGCGGGCCGAACCATCCCAAGAAGGCCACCGTCGGCGGCCGCAGGCCAGTGCCCAGCAGCGCCAGCGCCACCGGCAGCATGCGCAGCAGGGTGAGGGCCAGCACGGCGAAGATCGCCTCGGCCCAGCCGACGTTCTCGACGAGCAGGGGCACGGCGATGAAGCCGAACGTGCACCAGACCGCGAAGCCGAGGGGGTCGGACAGGGCTTCGGTGAGCTCCAGGCTCGACTCCTCCTCCTCGAGCCAGCGGGCCGCCCCGGCGAAGGCGGTGCCCGCGACGAAGGCGGCGACGAAAGCGTTGCCCCCGGCGAGCCCGGCCCCGAAGTAGGCGATGAGGGGGAGCACCAGCACGGCGAGGGGTCGGGTGCGCCGCGAGCTCAGCCCGTGGGAGCGTGACCAGCCGAGCAGCAGGCCGGCCCCACCACCGACCACGGCGCCGACGAGGGTGCCCAGGGCCAGGTCGGCGAGCGCGGCGGTGATGCTCTGGACCGGTGCCAAGCCCTCCTCTCCGGCGAGGGCGGCGATGGCGAACAGCACGAACGGTGTGCACAGCCCGTCGTTGAGCCCGCTCTCGACGTTGAGCATCCGGCGCACCCGGACCGGGACCACCGGGTTGAGCACCGTGGCCGCGCCCAGACCGGCATCCGTGGGCGCCACGGCGGCGGCGAGCAGCAGCAGCATCAGCACCGGCATCCCCGGGAACACCACCTGGCCGAGCAGCCACCCCCCGGCGATGGTCAGCGGCAGTCCGACCAGCAGGAGCCGGGCCATCAGCCCCCGGTCGGCGGTGATCTGGCGGGGGCGCACCTGCGCCGCGTCGTGGAACAGGATGAGCGCCAGGGTGAGCTCGGTGAGCAGGGTCAGGCCCTCCTGCGCGCTGTCGCCGAGGTCAGGAAGGCCGAGGGACAGCAGGGCGCCGGCCGCGACGAAGGCCATCGGGGCGGTGACGTCGAGGCGACCCAGCGCCCGGGCCGTCATCGCGAACGCGAGGACCAGGACGAGGAACACGACGACCGCGAGGCTGCCCATGCCGACACCCTCCACCCCGGCGCCGGGTCGTCGGCACACCCGTCGCGGGTGACCGAGGGGGTCGGCACCGGGTCGGCACCGGCTCAGGGTCCGGTCAGCGGCGGCGTGGGCACCGGCTGGTCAGCGGCGGCGCTGGCAGCGCCCGGTCAGTGGCGGCGCTGGCAGCGGCCGCACCAGAACAGGTTGCGGCCCCCGACCAGCTGGGTGCGCACCCTCGAACCACAGACGTGACACGGCATCCCGGCACGCCTGTAGACGTAGGACGAGCGCTCGGTGAGGTGCGGCACCTCGCCTCGCCCGAGGGCCGCCTCGACGTCGAGCACCTGCTCCTCGACGGTGACGATGCGGCCGGTCGTGACGCCGAGCGGCATGAGCCGCTCCAGGTCGTCCCAGATCAGCCGCCAGGACCCGCGGCGCAGTGCCTTGCCCGGGGTGCTGGGGGACAGGCGGTGCCGGAAGAGCACCTCGCAGCGGTAGACGTTGCCGACCCCGGCGAGCACCGACTGGTCCATGAGCAGCTCCGCGACCGTGCGCGTGGACCTCGAGATGCGCGACCAGGCCACGTCGGGGTCGGCGTCGGGGCGCAGCGGGTCCGGGCCGAGGCGATCGAGCACGGCGTCGACGCTCTCGGGGGTCGCGACCGCACAGAGGTTCGGTCCGCGCAGGTCGGCGACGTGCTGGTCGGTGCGCAGCCGCAGGCGGACCTGGCCGACGGCCGGCACCTCGGCGGTCCATTCGTGCTGGTCGACGGTGAACGAGCCGATCAGGCCCAGGTGCACGTGCAGCCAGCGGTCGTCGGCGAACTCGACGAAGAGGTGCTTGCCGCGCGAGGTGGCCCGCAGCAGGGGGCGGCCGTCGAGCTCTGCCGCACCCTCGGCGAACTTGCCCTGTGGGCTCGTGACCTGGGGGCTCGTGCCGGCGAAGGCCTCGTGGAGGTCGCGGGCGAGGGCGAACAGCGTGTGGCCTTCGGGCATGTCGAGAGCGTATGCCGCGGTGCGGGTCCGCGGCTGTCCGGTCGCCACCGCCGTGGCCGCCGTCGAGGGCAGAGAACCCGCCGCACCCACCGAGCTGCCGGCACCTGCCCGTCGAGGGCAGAGAACCCGCCGCGCCCACCGAGCTGCTTGCGGCGGGTTTGCTACTCCCGCCCAGCCCGACCAGTCGGACCAGCCCGGCCCTCGCGCAGGAGGCGCAGCGCCCTGGGTCCGAAGCCGTGCAGTGCCAGGAGCTCGGCGTCAGGTGCCGCGTCGACGGCATCCCACGTGGTGAGGCCGGCGTCAGTCAAGGCCCGGCGCGCCGGCGCGCCGATCTTCCGCACCTCGTGCGGGGGCTCGTCGCGGTCGGTCGCCACCGGCGTCAGCTCGCCTTCTTCTCGGTCGTCTTCTTCTCGGCCGTCTTCTTCGTGGCGGTATTCTTGGCAGCTGTCTTCTTCGCCGCCGCCTTCTTCGTGTGGCTCGTCGTGCCGGCGCTGCTGCCCTTGGCGGCGTCGGGGGCCTCACCGCGCGACGCCTTGGCCTTCTCGACCGACCGGGCCAGGGCCGCGAGCAGGTCGACGACCTCGCCGGACTCCTCGGGCTCGGCGGCGCTGACCCGCACCTCGCCGCCCTCGACCTTGGCGCGCACGAGCTCCTTGACGGCGATGGCGTAGTCGTCCTCGTACTCGCTGGGCTCGTAGTCACCGGCCAGCTGGTCGATGAGCATCTTCGCCATGTCCATCTCCTGCTTGCTCGCGTGCTGCTCGTCGTCGACCGCCGCGAAGTCGGCGCCGCGGATCTCGTCGGGCCACAGCATGGTCTGCATGACGATGACGCCGTCTCGCACGCGCAGCACGGCCATCGTCATCCGGGTGCGGATGGAGACGGTGCAGATCGCCATCCGCTGCTCCTTGACCAATGCGTCGCGCAGCAGCACGTAAGGCTTGGTCGCGGCCTTGTCGGGCTCGAGGTAGTAGGACTTGTCGAGCCACATCGGGTCGATCTGGTCGGCGGGAACGAACTTGGTCACGCCGATCTCCTTCGACGACGTGCTGGGCAGGTCGGCCAAGTCGTCGTCGGTGAGCACGACCATGTCGCCGTCCTCGGTCTCGTAGCCCTTGGCGATGTCGTCGTACGACACCTCCTCGCCGTCGATCGAGCAGGTGCGCTTGTACTTGATCCGCCCGCCGTCCTCGCGGTGCACCTGGCGGAACTGCACGTCGTGGTTCTCGGTCGCCGAGTACAGCCGCACCGGCACGTTGACCAGGCCGAAGGAGACCGCGCCCTTCCAGATCGCCCGCATGGCCGTTCACCCTTTCCGTATGCCGTGCGCCTCCTCGCGCTCGACGCAAGGTCCCAGCGTAGGGCGGTGAGGCGTGCCCGGACAGGTTTGTGCCGCTGCGGTCGTGCAGGTCCGCGACCCGCTGACGGTCGTGGACGCTGGTGGGGACGCGACTGGGGACGGTCGTGGGACGCGAGTGGGGACGGTCGTGGACGCCGGTGGGGACGCGAGTGGGAACGGTCGTGGACGCTGGTGGGGACGCGACTGGGGACGGTCGTGGACGCAGGTGGGGGCGCTGGTGGGGACGCTCGCGCCCTGCAGATCAGAAGGGCGGGGCGTCGGGCACCGGAGCCCTTGCTCGTCGTCGGGCGGATGCCGCGCGCAGGTCGAGCGCGCTCGTGCACCGCCGATGCGTGGGGTGCTGCCACAGGCCGCTGCCTTCGTCGTGGTCGGGGCTGAGGCTCGGCTGGTGCTCGAGGCGGATCTCGAGGTGGGTCTCGAGCGCGCTCCACCCCGAACCACCAGCGTCGACCGGCGCCCGCGCCCCGGCCTGCGCGTGACCGTCGGCGGCATCGGACACGAGCACCAGGGATCGCAGGGCGTCGAGAGGCTCGGTGATGCGTCGCCGCCCGGTGGGGTCGGTCCAGGTGGCCGTGGCGTCGGGGGCGAGCTGGACGCGCCAACCGGGTCTTTGCTTGATTCGGTGGTGGCGGCGGCACAGGGTGAGCAGGTTGCTGGCGACGGTGCGCCCCGTCGGCCAGGGCCGGACGTGGTCGAGGTCGCAGAACCGGGCGGCGACCGAGCACCCGGGGAAGCGGCAGCGACCGTCGCGGGCGCGGACCAGTGCCGCGAGCTGCGCGCCGGGTCGGTAGGCGTCGGTGGCGAGGTGGTCGTCGGGGTCGAGCCGAGCCCCGGTGTGCGCGTCGCACGGCACGAACCGCGGTCGACCTTGCTCGGCTCCCGGACGAGTATCGGATGCTGTGTTCGTCAGATGGCCACGCAGCCAGGCCCGCCGCACCAGCAGCGGCTCCGACGGCCGTGCGCCCTGCACCTCGACGAGGTCGTCGTCGTCTCGCGTGTGGGAGCCGCCGGATGTCGTGGCTTGTGGCTGTTCCGCGACGGATGGGGTCAGCCGTGGCACGTCAACTGCCGCCTGTGCCGGTGGCTGATGCGCTACAGGCGCGTTGGCGGCTCGCGCTCGGCTGAACGAGGTCGGCGCCTGGGTGTCCGTGGCGGTCGAGTTCGAGCCGCCGGTGGCGCCCGCTGCGGCAGGGTCGGGGCCGCCGGTGCCGCCCGCTGCGGCAGGGTGGCAGCTGTCGCTGTCGGCGGGGACGGTGAGGACGACCTGGATGTCGACGGTCGCGTTGCCGGTGACCAGGTCGGTCAGGGCCTTGCCGCGGGCCTGCTCGATCGAGCTACAGGTGCCGGCGGACACCAGGTCGTGGGCGAGGCGGTCGATGGCCGCCCAGGCCGCGGCAGCCTCCTCGCTGGGAAACGTGCCGTGCCACTCGTCGACCCCCGGCTCACCCACCCAGCGGCGCAGCCCGGTCGACGCGCGAGCCCTCTTCGCGCGCTCGCGAACCAGGTCAGGGGAGATGCGGGACAGCAGCACCCGGGTGCGTCGCCGCAGTGCCGAGGCGTCGTCGCCGAGGTGCCCGTCGAGAGCCGAGACGATCGCGTCGGCTACGTCGGCCGGTGCCACCTCGAGCTCGAACGCGACGACCCCCGCCCGGTAGGCATCGAGGTGACCGGCCGCCATCGCCTCGTGCAGCCGCGACAGCCCACTCGCCACGGGAAGCTCGCGGTCGTCGGCCTCCACCGGCACCCGGCCGGCGGCCAGCCGCACCGCCTGCTCGACCCGGCGCTGTGCCTGCGCGTGCGACGCCCCGAGCACGGGAGCGGCGAGGTCGGCCGCATCGAGGGTCACCCGCCCGAGCCCGTGCACGGTCTCGCCCGGGGTGCCGTCCTCGCACCAGTCGCTCTCGCGCCGGGCGACCTCGGCGATGGCGGCGTCCTGAACTGCGGTGAGGGTGTTGATCAGGGACTGGCAGTCACCGACGACCACGAGCCACTCGTCGCGTCCGCGCGCGCTGCCCGGTTCGGCGAGCGCCGTGACGACCCGACGCGCACCGACCGACACGGCCTCATCGAGGGGGATCGGCACCGGTCTGGATGGGGTTCTGCTCGCGCCCGAAGACCGCTCGCCGCGCCGGTGCGATGTGACCACGTCTCCCCCTTCCCCGTGACTCGATTCTACCGCGAACTGCGATATCGCACAAGTGTTCGAACTAGCGTGTTCGACCGCAGCAGTGTTGTTCTCGACGAACTGAGCTCTCCTGTCGCAGCCCACCCGGCACCCCGATGCGGAACCCGACGAGCATCGGACCGGGACCTGACCGACCAAGGGGGGCGGACGGCATCCGGGCTGCTCGAGGAGGCGACCACAGACTGAGGCGAACGCGACCTGGGCGGCGCGGCGGCCACCCCGGTGACCTGGTCGCACCCGCCCGCGACGCGCACGACCCGGCGACCGGCAGGATGTGCGCATGCGTCCCATGCTGGCCACCGTCGCCGACCGCGTGCCCACCGGCGACGCCTGGGTGCACGAGGTCAAGTGGGACGGGATGCGGGTGCTCGTCGACGTGCGCGACGGCGTGGTCACCGTGTGGTCGCGCAACGAGCGGGACGTGACCGCGGCCTACCCCGAGCTCGAAGGCATCGGTCGCGACTACGACGACATGCTGCTCGACGGCGAGGTCGTCGCGCTCGACGGCGGACGTCCCAGCTTCCACGCGCTCACCGAGCGGATGCACGTCGCCGACCGCAGCCGGGCCCAGCGACTGGCCGCCACCCGCCCGGTGACGCTGATGGTCTTCGACCTGTTGCGGCTCTTCGGCTCCGACCTCACCGGCCAGCCGTGGGCAGCCCGCCGCGAGCTGCTCGAACGGCTCGCCCTCACCGGCCGGCACTGGCAGGTGCCGGAGGTCTACGACGACGGGCCCCGGCTGCTCGACGCCACCAGGGAACAGGGCCTCGAGGGCATCGTCAGCAAGCGCCGCAGCGCCGCCTACGCCACCGGCCGCCGCTCGACCGACTGGCGCAAGACGGCGCACCGCAGCAGCCTGTCGGTCGTGGTGGGGGGCTGGCGCCCGGAGGTCGGGTCGAACGGTCGGCTGGGCGCGGTGCTGGTCGGCCTTCCCGACGGAGCCGGGGGCTGGCGGTATGCCGGCCGCGTGGGTTCGGGTCTGGCCGGCACGGCGGGCGAGGCGCTCGCCCAGCGGCTGCGTCCGCTGCACCGAAACACCTCGCCGTTCGCCGACGAGGTGCCCGGCATCGACGCGCAGGGCACGACCTGGGTCGAGCCGCGCGTGGTGATCGACGTTCGCACCCTCGAGCTCACCGGTCAGCACCGGCTGCGGCAGCCGGCCTACCTCGGGGTGCGCACCGACCTGGCCCCGGCCGACCTCGAAGAGGTCGACGATGCCTGAGTACGTGCCCGAGGTGACCCGGGTGGAGGTCGACGATGCCTGAGTACGTGCCCGAGGTGACCCGGGTGGAGGTCGACGATGCCTGAGTACGTGCCCGAGGTGACCCGGGTGGAGGTGGCGGGGCGCAAGCTGCGGCTGACCAGCCTCGACAAGGTGATGTACCCGTCGACCGAGACCACCAAGGGCGAGGTTCTCGCCTACTACGCGCAGGTGGCCCCGCTGCTCCTGCCGCACGTCAAGGACCGACCGGTCACCCGGGTGCGGTGGCCGCACGGGGTCGAGGACCAGATGTTCTTCGAGAAGAACGTGCCGGCCGGGGCGCCGAGCTGGCTGCCGCGGGTGCCCATCGACGACGTCACCTACCCGTTCATCGCCGACCTCGCCGACCTCACCTACCTGGTCAACCTCAACAGCCTCGAGGTGCACGTGCCGCAGTGGACGGTCGACGGCGAGGGTGGGCGGCGCAACCCCGACCGCCTGGTCATCGACCTCGACCCGGGCAAACCGGCCGGGCTGCACGAGTGCGCGAAGGTGGCGCTGCTCGTGCGCGACCGGCTGGCCGCGCTGGGGCTCGACATGTTCCCCGTGACGTCGGGAAGCAAGGGGATGCAGCTCTACGCCGCGCTGGGTGGCGACCTCACCAGCGACCAGGTGCGCGATCTCACGATGCAGCTGGCGCAGGAGATGACCAAGAAGCACCCCGACCTCGTGCTGTGGAAGATGACCAAGTCCCTGCGGCCGGGCAAGGTGTTCCTCGACTGGAGCCAGAACGTCGCCGCCAAGACGACGATCAGCCCCTACTCGATGCGTGGCCGCGAGCTGCCGTGCGTCGCGGCGCCGCGCACGTGGGACGAAGTCGAACGCGGTGCGAGAGAGCCGGACTCGTTGCGGCAGCTGATGTACGACGAGGTGCTCGAGCGCATCGAGCGCGACGGCGACCTCATCGTCGACCTGCCCTGAACCGACCGACCCGCCGCAGTCAGCTGAACCGCCGCAGTCAGCTGAACCGCCGCAGCCGGATGAACCGCCGGAAGTCAGAGGACTCGCCGGAAGTCAGCGGACTCGCAGCCGCGGGCACCCGGCGCACTCGACGCAGCCGGGCAGGGCGTAGATCAGGCAGCACGACTCCCGGGCGGGCGCGCCCGGCCGCAGCAGCCCGGCCGCCGCCTCCGCCTCGCGCCGCGCGGCCGACCACATGTCGTCCACCAGGGCCGCGCGGGTGTGCGGACCGAGCCGGACCAGGGCGGGGTATGCCGTCGCCACGGGCTGGGCGACCGCGCGGTAGTCACGCTCAGCGCGGGTCATCCGCGCGTCGAGCGCACCGGCATCCGGCAGCAGTGCGGTCAGTCGCACCCCGGCCGGCACCAGCGTGGGGCCGAGCGTGAAGGTGAGCCCGGTGAGGTCGGCACGCCACGGCCCGGCGGCCGCCGCGTGGGCCGCGGTGTGGGCCGGTACCTGCAGGAGCCACTGGAGCACGAAGACGGCAGCGACCTGGGGCGGGGCCTCGACGTCGTACCACCGGCCGTGCAGGGCGGTCAGCCGCAGCTGCCACAGCCGCGCATCGGCGCCGAGGGTGTGCGGCCGGGCGGGCCCGCCGGCGGTGAACGCGAGCCACGCGTGCCGCCGGGACATCAGCGCTGCGGCGCGCGCCGGGCCGGGGGGCGCCGCAGCGACGGGGGGCTCGGGTCTCAGCCGTGCGCCTTGTCGTAAGCGGTCTGGACCTCGGCGGAGATGCGGCCGCGGTCGCTGACCTGGTGGCCCTGCTCGCGGGCCCAGGCGCGCACCGCGCCGAGGTCGGCCTTGCGGCCGGAGCCCTTGGAGCCCGAGCGCGCAGCCGAACGGCGGCCGCCGGTGCGCTCGGCGTGACCGATCCACACCGCGAGGTCGTCGCGCAGCCGGGCGGCGTTGTCCGAGGTCAGGTCGATCTCGTAGCTGACACCGTCGAGTGAGAACGAGACGGTTTCGTCTGCGGGGGAGCTCTTGTCGATGTCGTCGACGAGGAGCACCTGGACCTTCTTTGCCATGAGCATTCCCTTCAGGGGGTCTTCGGGACGGCATTCGGGCAAGGCCGAAAGATGCCGGAAAAGACATTAGCAGCGAATTCCCCGAAAGGTAAGCGAGGTCGAATCTGCGATCTCCCGAAGGGAGGCGATCATCATGAACCACCCTCGCGCCCAACCTCACCGGCGGCGGGCGGGTCGACTGCCGAATTCGTGCCGTTGCCGGTCGGCTCGGCCTCGGCGCGATCCTGTTCGGCCTCGAATCGGCGCTGGGCGATGCGCTCGCGACGGTCACCCTCGAGCATGCTCTTGATGAGGAAATAGAAGAGGATGGCGACGAGAATCGTCGGCAGAATCGCTGCGAGGTAGGGCCACACGTCACTCATCGCGTCACGCCTTCCGGCTTCAGGTGCGGAAAGAGAATGGTCTCGCGGATGTTCGCTCCGGTGAAGAGCATGACCAGCCGGTCGATGCCCAGGCCAAGACCACCCATCGGCGGGGCGCCGTACTCCAGGGCCCGAAGGAAGTCCTCGTCGAGCTGCATCGCCTCGGGGTCGCCCCCGGCGGCGCGCAGCGACTGCGCGGTGAGCACCTCGCGCTGCACCACCGGGTCGACCAGCTCGGAGAAGCCGGTGCCGCGCTCGACTCCGGCGATGATGAGGTCCCAGGCCTCGATGAGGCCCTCCTTCTCGCGGTGCGGGCGGGCCAGCGGCTGGGCGATCGCGGGGTAGTCGCACAGGAACGTCGGCTGGAGGAGCGCAGGCTCGACCAGCTCACCGAGCAGCTCGAGGAAGACCTTGTCCTTCTCCAGCGCCGGGTCGACCTCGACGTCGTGGGCCCCGGCGATGCGCAGCAGGCTCTCCATCGGCGTCTCGAGGGTGACCGTCTCGCCGACGGCCTCGCTCACCGCGTCGTACACCGGCAGCCAACACCACTCGCCACGAAGGTCGACGGTGCCCGCCGGTGTCTCGACGACCCGCGAGCCGAGGGCGTCGGCCACCCCCAGGTAGAGGTCACGCATCAGGGCGCCGATCGAGGTCTGGTCGCCCCACGCCTGGTAGGCCTCGAGCATCGTGAACTCGGGCGAGTGGGTGGCGTCGACGCCCTCGTTGCGGAAGATCCGGCCCATCTCGTAGACCCGGTCGACGCCGCCGACCACCGCCTTCTTGAGGTTGAGCTCGAGGGCGATGCGCAGCACCATCTCGTGGTCGAACGCGTTCATGTGGGTGCGGAACGGGCGCGCCGCCGCGCCGCCGTGCACGAGCTGGAGCACCGGGGTCTCGACCTCGACGTAGCCCTGGCCCTCGAGCGTTGCCCGGATGGCGCGCAGCGCTGCGGCCTTGGTGCGCACCATGTCGCGGGCCTCCTGGCGCACGACGAGGTCGGCGTAGCGCTGGCGCACCCGGCTCTCCTCGGAGAGCTCCTTGTGCAGCACCGGCAGCGGGCGCAGCGCCTTGGCCGCCATCCCCCAGCGGCTCGCCATGACCGAGAGCTCGCCGCGACGTGAGCTGATCACCCGACCCTGCACGAACACGTGGTCGCCGAGGTCGACGTCGGACTTCCACGCCGCGAGCGACTCCTCGCCGACCTCGGCGAGGCTGAGCATCACCTGCAGCCGGGTTCCGACGCCCTCCTGGAGCGTGGCGAAGGCGAGCTTGCCGGTGTTGCGCAGAAAGACCACGCGGCCGGCGACGCCGACGACGTCCGAGGTCTCCTCCCCCTGCTCGAGGTGCCCCCACTGCTCGCGCACCTGCTCGAGGGAATGGGTGCGCGGGACCGAGACGGGGTAGGGCGCGATGCCGGCGGCGAGCAGGCGGTCGCGCTTGTCGCGGCGGATCTGCAGCTGCTGCGGGAGGTCGGCCTCGGGGAGGGGCTCGGACGGCGTCTCGGTCACGAGGGTCAAGCCTACGGGCGCCGTCGGGGCTCCCCGTTACCGTGCCCGTATGCCGCCCGCCTCGCCACCGTGGACGCAGGGGCTGCCGGCCCGCCGGCTGCAGCGGGCCCGCGACGCCGAGCTGCCGGCATCCGACGTCTGGCCGCTCACCATCCCGGCGGTCGCGCAGGTGCTCGAGCAGGGGCTCGACCTGGCCCCCTGCACGGTGCTCGTCGGTGAGAACGGCTCGGGCAAGTCGACCCTGGTCGAGGCGCTCGCCATGGCGGCCGGCATGAACGCCGAGGGCGGCTCCACCGGCGCCACGTACCGCACGCACGCGAGCGAGTCGCCGCTGCACGAGTGGCTCACGGTCGTGCGCGACCCCGGGGCGCCGCGGTGGGGCTACTTCGTGCGGGCCGAGACGATGCACGGGCTCTTCACCTGGCTCGACACCAACCCCGGGGGCGCCGATCCCCTCTTCCACGCGATGTCGCACGGTGAGTCGTTCGTGTCGCTGCTCGGCACCCGGCGGTTCCGCGGCGAGGGGCTGTTCGTGCTGGACGAGCCGGAGGCCGGGCTGTCGTTCACCGCCCAGCTGCACCTCGTGGCCGAGCTCACCGAGATGGCCCGGCGGGCGCGCACCCAGGTGGTGCTCGCCACCCATTCACCGGTGCTGGCCGCCATCCCGGGGGCCGGGGTGCTGGAGCTGGGCGAGCACGGCATCCGCCCGACGACCTGGCACGACCTCGAGGTGGTGACCCACCACCGCAGCTTCCTCGCCGAGCCCCGGCGCTACCTGCGGCACGTGATCGACGACCTCGACGACTGAGCCGATTGGAGAGATCCGGGCCGGATGCCGGGCCGGATGCCGGGCCGCGGTGCCGGGCCGCGGCACCGCGCCCCCCGGGGCGCCCGGCCGCGCGCGTCAGCGCTCGTCGAGCAGGAGGTCGAGCGAGTAGTCCTCGGCCCGGTAGCAGTGGTCGCCGAACTCGATGGCCTCGCCGGTGCCGCCGAACGCCGTGCGGGTCATCGTGAGCACCGGCTGCTGGCCGACGATGGCGAGCTGGCGGCGCTCGGCCCGCGTCGGCATCCGCGCCCCCACGCTCTGCCGGGCGACGACCGGGCTGATGCCGCGCGCGCGCAGGGCGGCGTACAACCCGTCGCTCGCGAGCTCGTCGGCGGTGATGTCGGCGTAGGCGGGTGGCAGCCAGTTGTGCAGCACGGCGAGCGGCGCCCCGTCAGCGCAGCGCAGCCGCACGACGGCGAGCAGGTCGGTGTCGGGCGGCAGGTCCAGCGCCACTGCGGCGCGGGCGTCCTTGGTCGTGCGCAGGCCGAGCACGGTCGTCGTCGGCTCCTGGCCGGCTCGCAGCAGGTCGTCGTGGAGCGAGGACAGCACGGCCCGGCGGTGCACCTTGCGGTTGGCGACGGTCGTGCCGATGCCGCGACGCCGCACGACCAGCCCCTGGTCGACGAGCTCCTGCATCGCGCGCCGCACCGTGGGCCGTGACACGGCGAGCCGCGCGGCCAGGGCGACCTCGTTCTCGACGGGGTCACCCGGCTGCAGCCGACCGTCGTCGACCGCCGCCGTGAGCTGGCGCGCGAGCTGGTGCCACAGCGGCACGGGCGACGCACGGTCGACGCGCACGTCGACGAGCCCACTCTGCATGGTCCGGACTGTACAGCGCGCCGAGATCCATGTCAGTATGTCCTGACAAGGGAGGGATGCATGCGCATCGGTCTGGCCGGCGCGGGACGCATCGGTGCGTTTCACGCCACGACCCTCGCCTCGCTCGAGGGAGTTCACGAGGTCGTGGTCGGCGACAGCCGCCCCGAGTTCGCGGATGCCGCCGCAGCGGCGCTGCCCTGCGCCCGAGCCGTCGACGTCGAGGCCCTGATCGGCTCGGGTGTCGACGCGCTCGTCATCGCGACCTCCACCCCCGGGCACGCCCCGCTGCTACGCGCCGCCGTGGCCGCCGGCCTGCCCACGTTCTGCGAGAAGCCCGTGGCGGGCACCCTCGCCGAGACGGTCGACGTGGTCCGTGTGGTCGAGGCGTCAGCGGTGCCCGTGCACATCGGCTTCCAGCGCCGGTTCGACCCCGGCTACCGCCGGGCGAGGGATGCCGTGTGGTCGGGCGAGCTCGGTTTCGTGCACACCCTGCGCGCCAACACCAGCGACCGGCGGCCACCGGAGCCCGGGTACGTGCCGACCTCCGGGGGGATCTTCCGTGACTGCTCCGTGCACGACTGCGACGCCGTGCGGTTCGTGACGGGTCGCGAGGTCGTGCGCGCCTACGCCATCGGGGGCACCAAGGGCGAGACGTTCTTCCCCGAGGCCGGCGACGTCGACTCCGGCGCCGCCCTGCTCACCCTCGACGACGGCACGATCGCCCTGCTGTCGACCACCCGCTACAACGGGCAGGGCCACGACGTCCGCCTCGAGGTGCTGGGTTCACAGGGCTCGGTGGCCGTCGGCCTCGACGACTCCCTGGCCCTGCGTTCCCTGGAGGACGGCGTCGACTTCCCCCGCGGCCCGGTCCACGACTCGTTCATAAACCGCTTCGCCCCGGCCTACCGGGCCGAGCTCACGCACTTCCTGCGCGTCGCGCGCGGCGAGGTGCCCAGCCCGTGCACGGTGCGCGACGCCCGGGAGGCGTTCCGTGTCGCCGAGGCGTGCACCCTCTCCCTGCAGCAGCGGCGACCCGTCGACCTGACCGAGGTCCCGACGACGAGAACCCCCGACGACTCACGACCCGCGACCCGCGACCCGCGACCCCCGACCCGTTGACTCACGACCTGCGACCCGCGACGACCACGACCCGCGACGACCACGACCCGTTGACTCACGACCCGCGACGACCCTGACGAAGGACGGCCGATGACCCGCACCAGCACCCACACCCCACTGCGCGACCGGGTCGCCGGCGCCCCCATCTCGTGGGGCGTCTGCGAGGTGCCGGGCTGGGGCCACCAGCTCAGCCCCGGCATGGTGCTCGAACAGATGCGCGAGGTCGGCCTCGCCGCAACCGAGTTCGGCCCCGACGGGTTCCTTCCGGACGCCCCTGCCGACAAGGCCCGAGTGCTCGCCGAGGCCGGGCTGCGCGCGGTGGGCCAGTTCGTTCCCGCCGTGCTGCACGAGGCCGACATCGACCCGCTGCCGGCGGTCGAGGTGGCCATGGAGGGGCTCGTCGCGGCTTCGGCCTCGACGGTGGTGATCGCGGCCGCGACCGGGGCCGTGGGGTACGACGAGCGCCCGGTGCTCGACGCGGAGCAGTGGCAGACGCTGCTGCACAACCTCGACCGGATCAGCGCGGCGGCGAAGGCCCACGGTCTGCTCGCGACGCTCCATCCGCACGTCGGCACCATGGTCGAGACCGGTGAGGAGACCGACCGGGTGCTCGCCGGCAGCCGGATCGCCCTCTGCCTCGACACCGGCCACCTGCTCATCGGCGGGGGTGACCCGGTGCGGGTGGCCGTCGATCACCCCGGACGCATCGGCCACGTGCACCTCAAGGACGTGCGCCACGACCTCGCCGACCGCGTCCGCAGCGGCGAGCTCACCTACACCGAGGGCGTCGCCCAGGGGATGTACGTCCCCCTGGGTTCGGGCGACATCGACGTCGCCGCCATCGTCTCGGCGCTCGAGGCCAGCGGCTACCCCGGGTGGTACGTGCTGGAGCAGGACACGATCCTCGCCGGGGCTCCCGCCGACACGGGGGTCGACCCGCTCGCTGACGTCCGGGCCTCGGTCGCGCACATCCTCGCCGTCGCCGACGGCCTCACGGTGACCGCGTGACGACGGCGACGGCGGCGACGACGACGACGACAGCGACGGCGACTGGCACCGCTGCTGCTCCCGAGCTCGTCGCGATGGGTCGCACCGGCGTCGACGTCTACCCGCTGCAGCACGGCGTCGGCCTCGAGGAGGTCAGCACGTTCGCGAAGTTCCTCGGCGGCAGCGCCACGAACGTCGCCGTCGCCGCGGCCCGGCACGGGCACTCCGTGCGGCTGGTCACCAAGGTCGGCGACGACCCGTTCGGTCGCTACGTGCGGCTGGAGGCGCAGCGGCTCGGGGTCGACCCGGCATCCATCGCCGTGCTCGACGCTCCCGGGCCGCCCACACCGGTGACCTTCTGCGAGGTCTTCCCGCCCGACGACTTCCCGCTGTGGTTCTACCGCTGGCCCACGGCCCCCGACCTGCTGCTCGAGGAGGGCGACCTGCCGCTCGGCGCCATCCGTGACGCGCAGGTCTTCTGGGCCACCGTGACCGGCCTGTCGCAGGAGCCCTCGCGCTCCACCCACCACGCCGCCTGGGCGGCCCGTGGCCGGGCCCGGCACACCGTGCTCGACCTCGACTACCGCCCGATGTTCTGGGCCGACCCGGCACAGGCCGGCGCCGAGGTCGACCGGGCGCTGGAGCACGTCACCGTCGCCGTCGGCAACCGGGAGGAGTGCGAGGTGGCCGTCGGCGAGGGCGACCCGCACCGCGCCGCCGACGCCCTGCTCGACCGCGGCCTCGAGCTGGCCGTCGTCAAGCGGGGCCCGCGTGGCGTGCTGGCGGCCACCCGCGACAAGCGGGTCGAGGTCGAGCCGTTCCCGGTCGAGGTGGTCAACGGCCTCGGCGCCGGCGACGCGTTCGGCGGGGCGCTCGTGCACGGGCTGTTGTGCGGCTGGCCCCTCGAGCGCACCATCCGCTTCGCGAACGTGGCCGGAGCGATCGTGGCGGGCCGCCTGGAGTGCTCGACCGCGATGCCCACCACGGCCGAGGTCGAGGCCGCGCTCGCCGGGCCCCGAGGGTGACCGTCGTGACCCCACGCCGCCTCGACACCGTGGCCCTCACCCGGGTGCGGGCCCGCGACCCCGAGCGCATCGCGGCCCTGTGGGACGAACGCGCCCCGCGCCCCCTCCTGCCGGCCGACGGCCGGCTCCTCCTCGTGGCCGCCGACCACCCGGCCCGGGCGGCGCTCGGCGTCGGCAGCGACCCGATGGCCATGGCCAGCCGCTCCGACCTGCTCGCCCGCCTCGTCACGGCCCTCGAGCGCCCGGGGGTCGACGGTGTGCTCGGCACGCCCGACGTGCTCGACGACCTGCTGCTGCTCGGGGCCCTCGAGGGCAAGGTCGTCATCGGGTCGATGAACCGCGGTGGGCTGCAGGGGTCCGCCTGGGAGCTCGACGACCGCTTCACCGGGTACACGGCGCGCGAGGTGCAGGAGCGCGGCCTCGACGGCGGCAAGATGCTCACCCGCATCGCCCTCGACGACCCCCGCACCATCGATACCCTGCAGGCCTGCGCGGCAGCGGTCACCGAGCTCGCCGCCCTGGGCCGGATGGCCATCGTGGAGCCGTTCTGGTCGGTCGTCGAGCATGGCGGGGTGCGCAACCTGCTCGACCCCGACTCGATGATCCGCGCCGTCTCCGTCGCCTCCGGCCTGGGTGCCTCGAGCGCCCACACCTGGCTGAAGCTGCCGGTCGTCGACGACCTGGCCCGGGTTCTGGACGCCACGACCCTGCCGACCCTGCTGCTCGGCGGTGACCCCCCGGGCGCGCCCAGCGAGACGTACGCCGCGTGGGGCCGCTCGCTCGAGCTGCCCGCCGTGCACGGTCTCGTGGTGGGGCGGGCGCTGCTCTACCCGCCGGACGCCGACGTGGCCGCAGCGGTCGACATCGCGGTCGACCTCGTGCACGGTGGCGTGTCATGAGCACCGGTGCCGACAACGCGAGGTACGTGCGCCCCCGGGGCTTCGCCGACGACGGGGAGTTCCAGGTCGCGGTGACGCCGACGGCCTCCGACCCCGTGCCCGGGTGGGAGCACACCCGCCTGCGGGTGGCGACCCTGCCTGCAGGGGGCCACGTCGAGCACGACAGCGGCGGGGAGGAGACGCTCGTCGTCCCCCTCGCCGGGTCGTTCCGGGTCGAGGTCACCGAGGCCGACGGCACCACCCACGAGGTCACCCTCACCGGGCGCGCAGCCGTCTTCGACGGCCCCACCGATGTCGTCTACGCCGGCCGCGGCTCGCGGGTGCGGGTCTGCTCCACCGGCCCGGATGCCGGCCGCGTCGCCCTGTGCGGTGCCCCGGCCACCAAGGCCGCCGGGCCGAAGGCGTTCCGGCACATCACGGCATCCGAGGTGCCGGTCGAGCTGCGTGGCGCCGGGCGCGCCAGTCGCGAGGTGCGCAACCTGGGCCTGCCCGACGTGCTCGACGCCGACTCCCTCCTCGTCTGCGAGGTCATCACCCCGGCGGGCAACTGGAGCTCGTGGCCGCCGCA
The DNA here is from genome assembly GCA_038210185.1 of Actinomycetales bacterium. Taxonomy (GTDB): domain Bacteria; phylum Actinomycetota; class Actinomycetes; order Actinomycetales; family Dermatophilaceae; genus Fodinibacter. Next base: position 19,401 of record JBBQWX010000024.1, on the reverse strand, counting down.
CAAGCACGACGAGGAGCGCCCAGGTGTGGAGACCGCACTCGAGGAGATCTACTACGTCGAGACCCGCTCGACCGACGCGCGCGGCACCGACCCGGTCGGCTACCTGCGCGTCTACGGCACCGACGAGCGACCGCTCGACGTGCTCGCCGAGGTGCGCAGCGGTGACGTGGTGCTCGTGCCCCACGGCTGGCACGGCCCGGCCATCGCCAGCCCCGACGCCGACCTGTACTACCTCAACGTCATGGCCGGCCCCGGCCCGGAGCGGGCGTGGCGCATCTGCGACGACCCCGCCCACGCCTGGGTCCGTGCCACCTGGGTCGACGACGACGTCGACCCGCGACTGCCCGTGGGAGGCACCCGATGACCGAGACCGTCCGGCTCACCGTCGCGCAGGCGGTGGTGCGCTTCCTCGCGCACCAGTGGAGCGAGCGCGACGGCGAGCGGCACCGCCTGGTCGCCGGGTGCCTGGGCATCTTCGGCCACGGCAACGTCGCCGGCATCGGGCAGGCCCTGCTCGAGGAGGAGCTGCGGGCCATCGGGGCCGGCGAGCCGCCCGGCCTGCCCTACGTGCTGGGGCGCAACGAGCAGGCCATGGTGCACACCGCCGTCGGGTTCGCCAAGGCTCGCGACCGGCTCTCGACGTGGGCCGTCACGGCATCCGTCGGTCCCGGCTCGACCAACATGCTCACCGGCGCTGCACTGGCGACCATCAACCGCATCCCGGTGCTGCTCCTGCCGTCGGGCACGCTCGCGACGCGGGTCAGCGCCCCGGTGCTGCAGGAGCTCGAGCTGCCGCACGCCGCCGACGTCTCGGTCAACGACGCATTCCGCCCGCTGTCGCGCTTCTACGACCAGGTCGACCGGCCCGAGCAGCTGCCCGCCGCCCTGCTCGGCGCGATGCGGGTGCTCACCGACCCGGTCGAGACCGGGGCGGCCACGATCTCGCTGCCGCAGGACGTGCAGGCCGAGGCCTTCGACTGGCCGGTCGAGCTGTTCGAGCATCGGGTGTGGCACGTCGCCCGCCCGCCGGCCGAGGCCTCGCGCGTCGCAGTGGTGGCGGATGCCGTGCGCTCCTCGCGCCGTCCGCTCGTCATCGCCGGTGGTGGCGTGCACTACTCCGGGGCCGAGGACGCGCTCGCGGCCTTCGCCTCCGCCACCGGCATCCCCGTCGCCGAGACCCAAGCGGGCAAGGGGTCGCTGCTGCACGGCCATCCGCAGCTCGTGGGGGCGGTCGGCTCGACCGGCACCACGGCGGCCAACGTGCTCGCGAGTGAGGCCGACCTCGTCATCGGTGTCGGCACGCGGTGGTCCGACTTCACCACAGCCTCGCGAACGGCGTTCCGCGACAGCGCAGTCCGCTTCGTCAGCCTCAACGTCGCCGGGTTCGACGCCGGCAAGCACAGTGGCCTGTCGCTGGTCGCCGACGCGCGCGAGGGCCTCGCCTCCCTCGCCTCGGCCCTCGGGGGCTTTGCCGTCGACCCCGCCTACGCCCGTCGCGTGGCCACGCTGTGGGCGACGTGGGATGCGGCGGTGGTCACCGCCTACGACCCGCCGGCCGAGGTGACCGAGCGGCTCGCCGACGGCCTGCTCACCCAGGCGGCTGTCATCGGTGCCGTCAACGAGCTCACCGACCCACGTGACGTCGTGGTGTGCGCCGCCGGCTCGATGCCCGGCGACCTGCACAAGCTGTGGCGGGTGCGCGACCGCAAGGGCTACCACGTCGAGTACGGCTACTCCTGCATGGGCTACGAGATCCCCGGCGCGCTGGGCGTGGCCCTCGCCGACGACACCCGCGACGTGTTCGCGATGGTCGGTGACGGCGGCTACCTGATGATGCCGACCGAGCTGGTCGTGGCCGTGCAGGAGCGGGTCAGGATCGTGGTGGTGCTGGTGCAGAACCACGGCTTCCACTCGATCGGCTCGCTCTCGGAGGGCCTGGGCTCACAGCGGTTCGGCACGAGCTACCAGTTCCGCGGCGGCGACGGCCGCCTCGACGGCGGGTTCCTGCCGGTCGACCTCGCGGCCAACGCACGCAGCCTGGGCGCCACCGTCATCGAGGTGCACGACCGCGCCGGGCTCGAGGCTGCGATCGCGCAGGCCAAGGCCGCCCCCCGCGACGGGGGACCGGTCGTCCTCCACGTCGAGACCGACCCGCGGGTGCACTCACCGAGCAGCGACTCGTGGTGGGACGTGCCGGTGGCGCAGGTGTCGGCGCTGGACAGCACGCAGGCGGCATCCGCCGTCTACACCGAGGCCAAGACACACCAGCACGCCTACCTCACGACGACGCCTGAGCGGCACCCGTGACGCGGCCACCGCTGCGCGTCGGCGTGATCGGCGTGGGGCTGATGGGCAGCGACCACGCCGAGCGGATCGCGCTGCGCACGGCCGGTGTGCTGCTCGCCGGGGTCACCGACCCCGACACCGAGCGGGCCCGGGCGCTCGCCGAACGGCTCGGCACCACGGTGCACGACGACCCCTTCGCCCTCATCGCCTCGCCCGACGTCGACGCGGTGGTCGTCGCCTCGCCCGGGTTCGTGCACGAGGACCAGGTGCTCGCCTGCCTGGAGCACGGCAAGGGCGTGCTCTGCGAGAAACCCCTGACGATGGACGACGAGTCGTCGTTGCGCCTCGTCGAGGCGGAGGAGGCCCTCGGCCGGCGGCTCGTGACGGTCGGCTTCATGCGGCGCTTCGACCCCGAGTACACCGCGGTGAAGGCGGCGCTCGCGTCGGGGGCGCACGGCCGGCTGCTCCTGCTGCACAACACCCACCGCAACCGCTCGGTGCCCAACGCCGACTTCCGCTCCGAGATGATCGTGCGCGACAGCCTCGCGCACGAGGTCGACGCCTCGCGGTTCCTCTTCGGTCAGGAGGTCGTGGAGGTCACGGTGCTCTCGCCCGCCCCCACCTCGCACGCCGGCGCCGGGGTGGTCGACCCGCAGGTCGCGGTCTTCCGGATGTCCGGAGGGGGCCTGGTCACCAACGAGGTCTTCGTCAACAGCCAGGTGGGCTACGAGGTTCGCTTCGAGGCGGTGGCCGAGCGCGGCTCGCTCACGGCAGGCCTGGCTTCGAGCGGGGTGCTCTGCACCCGGGTCACCACCGACGGCGGCGCCTGGGGTGGTGTGGTTCCCGACGACTACCGCACCCGCTTCGCCCGCGCCTACGACGCCGAGGTGCAGGCCTGGGCGGATGCCGTGCGCGCCGGCACCGCTGTCGGCCCCTCGGCCTGGGACGGGTACGCCGCCACGGCGGTGAGCACGGCCGGCATGGCCTCCCTCGCGTCGGGGCTGCCGGTCCCCGTCCGGCTCGCGACCCAGCCGGCCCTGTATGCCGGTGACGACTGATCGCGACGGGCGAACCGGCATCCGACCACGCATTCCACAACTGCCAGCTGCTCTGACATCCTGAATCCACCACTCCGCACGACAAGGACCGATACCCGTGAGCACGACCCCCACCCGCATCACGCACCTGCTCGGCGGCGCGCCCTGGGAGGGCACCTCGGCGCGGACCAGCCCCGTGTTCAACCCGGCGACAGGGGTGCAGACCGGCGAGCTCGACCTCGCCGCTGCCGACCTCGTCGACGAGTTGGTCTCCACCGCCAGGGCGGCCTGGGAGTCGTCGTGGCAGCGGGCGTCGCTCACCGCGCGCACGCAGGTGCTCTTCCGGTTCCGTGAGCTGCTCAACGAGCGCAAGGACGAGATCGGGGCGCTGATCACGGCCGAGCACGGCAAGGTCGTGTCCGACGCGGTCGGCGAGGTCACCCGCGGGCTCGAGGTCGCCGAGTTCGCGTGCGGCATCCCGCACCTGCTCAAAGGCGGCTTCTCCGAGAACGTCTCGACCAAGGTCGACGTCTACTCGATCCGCCAGTCCTTGGGCGTGGTCGCGGTGATCAGCCCCTTCAACTTCCCGGCCATGGTGCCGCTGTGGTTCGTGCCGGTCGCGATCGCGTGCGGCAACGCGGTGGTTCTGAAGCCCAGCGAGAAGGACCCCTCGGCCGTCAACGCGGTCGCCGCGCTGTGGAAGGAGGCCGGCCTGCCCGACGGCGTGCTGAGCGTGGTGCACGGCGACAAGGAGGCCGTCGACGCGCTGCTCACCCACCCCGACGTCAAGGCCGTCTCCTTCGTCGGCTCGACCCCCATCGCGAAGTACGTCTACGAGACGGGCACGGCGCACGGCAAGCGCGTGCAGGCCCTGGGCGGCGCGAAGAACCACATGCTCGTGCTGCCCGATGCCGACCTGGACCTCGCCGCGGATGCCGCCATCAACGCCGGGTTCGGCTCGGCGGGCGAGCGCTGCATGGCCATCTCGGCGCTGCTCGCGGTCGAGCCGGTCGCCGACGAGCTGGTCAGCAGGATCACCGACCGGATGGGCAAGCTCGTCACCGGCGACGGCACCCGCGGCTGCGACATGGGCCCGCTGGTCACGGCACAGCACCGCGACAAGGTGACGTCCTACCTCGACGCCGGAACGGACGCGGGCGCGACGCTCGTGGTCGACGGCCGCGAGGGTGACGTCGACGCCGACGGCGAGGGCTACTTCCTGCGGCCGACGCTCTTCGACCACGTCACCTCGGACATGTCGATCTACCGGGACGAGATCTTCGGGCCGGTGCTGTCGGTCGTGCGCGTGCAGTCCTACGACGAGGGCCTGGCGCTGATCAACTCCAACCCGTACGGCAACGGCACGGCGATCTTCACCAACGACGGTGGCGCCGCGCGGCGCTTCCAGAACGAGGTGGAGGTCGGCATGGTCGGCATCAACGTGCCGATCCCCGTGCCGATGGCCTACTACTCCTTCGGCGGCTGGAAGAACTCGCTCTTCGGTGACAGCCACGCCCACGGCATGGAGGGCGTCAACTTCTTCACCCGCGGCAAGGTGGTCACCTCGCGGTGGCTCGACCCGAGCCACGGCGGCATCGAGCTCGGCTTCCCCCAGAACACCTGAGGCCGGGGCGCATCCCACTTTGACTGCGGGGTGGTTGTCCTGCCGCTCCACCCTGCGCGACTGCCTGTTGACCGGTCCGCACCGACGGGGGTGATGCAGGGCGCGCGGCCGGTCGCGCGCCCTGCATCACCACAGCTGGGGTGGCACTGCGTCCCAGATCTCCAGGGGTGGCAGGTGGCTGCTCGAGGCGAGGCGAGGCGAGGCCTTTCGGGTCCCGGTCAGGCGGCCCATCCGGGCGCCTACGGCACTGGGGCCGCCGGAAGCGGGGTGCGGGTGAGTGAGCCCAGCCCAACCAGAGCGGGGCGGGCCGACTCAGAGCAGGAGCAGGACCGTTGCCGACAGGGCCGACGCCAGCAGCACGCCGACGTCGAAGGCGCGCTGGCTGATCACCCGCACGGTCGCGTAGCCGAGCAGCCCGCCGGCGAGCACCAGTGGCGAAAGGTAGACCGCCCGAAGCGCGTCGTCGGCGTGCAGCAGCCCCAGGCCCACCGAGAACGGCACCTTCACGAGGTTGACGATGAGGAAGAACCAGGCGTTGGTGCCGACGAAGCGGCGCTTGTCGATGCCCGCTGCCGAGAGGTAGAGAGTCATGACCGCCCCTGCGGCGTTGGCCGTCATGGTGGTGAAGCCCATCGCGGTGCCGGCCGGCCACGCCGCGGCCGGGTGCCGGTGCACCGTCGACGGCTCGTCGCCCCGGCGGGTCCTGACCCACAGCTGCAGGGCCAGCAGCACGAGCAGCACCGCACCGATCGAGCGGCGCAGCGTCGTGTCGTCGACGGCCCGCAGGAACAGGGTGCCCAGCACGAGACCTGGAAGCACCGCGGGCAGCAACCGGCGGATGAGTGACCAGTCCGGGTCGCGCCGGTAGTGCCAGCAGGCGATGACGTCCCCGACGAGAAGCACGGCAAGGATCGCCGCGGTCGACTCCTTGGCCGGCAGCAGCGTGGCGAAGATCGCGACCGAGATGACGGCCAGGCCGCCCAGCGCGGTCTTGGAGTAGCCGATGATCAGGGCCGCCAGCGCCACCATGGCGAGTCCGGTCGCACCAGGGGCGAGCTCCACGCGGGGTCCTTCCTCGCGGCGAGGAGCTCCGCTCAGGACCGTTCTCGGCCCTCGTGCCGTTCCGCGGTCCGGTCGCACCTGCCGACGCCCTTGGAGTCCTTCCGGCCGGCCGCGGGGGAGCTGCGGTCCGCCTCCGGACGAAGGACACTTTGATGGCTGTGCCACGCGCACTGGGTGGTGGCACGCTCGCCGTCATGGTACTGGCGGGGTGCACGGGCTCGGGGGGCGGGGACGCCGCGTCCTCGTCCGGGGCGTCCGCGACGGCATCCGCCACCCGTGGCGCCGCGAGTGGGCCCGCGACGACGGCCGACGGGGCCGCGGCGTCGGGCATCGACCCGGCCGATCCGCGCCCGCCATCGGCTCGACGACTGTCCCTGCGCCGAGCGACGACATCGAGAGCACCCTGGTCGAGGTGCTCGAGCCGCGTCGCAAGGACAAGGTGCTCATCGCCTCGTTCCGCATCACGCCCCGGTCGGCGGCGGGCGGGAGCGGCGACACCACCCGCGGACGGGGCCCCGGGTGTACGCCTTCGCGGCCTTCGCGATCCCGAGGGGACGAGCACGGGCGACATCCGGGTCTTCGACATCGCGCCGCTCATCGAGAAGGTGCCCTTCTCGTGATCCTGCGGACGGTCGGTGCGGTGCTGGTGCTCGGAGTGTGCGTCGCCGCAGGTGCCGGGGGCGGCCGCGGCGGACGACCTGACCGTCGAAAGCCTCCCGGCCGTGACCGACCGTCAGCTCGCTGCGACGGTGTCCGATCTCGTGCTGCGGGTGCAGGACATCCGCCTGCCGAAGACCAGCGACGTGGTGCGCACGCGCAGTGACCAGGGCTCGAGGGTCATCGACCTCGACACCGACCTGCTCTTCGGGTTCGACCCGGCATCGCTCGCGAAGGCCGGTGTCGACCGGATCCGAGCTCCGGCGGCGAGAACGACCCGCCGGGCGCTCGCTCAACCGCCGGGTGGAGCTGCGGGTCCCGGGCTGAGCGACGGCACCGCACCGGGGTCAGCGCGTGCCGAAGTCCTGCGTCCAGTAGATGCGGTAGCTGCCGCCGCGCGCCACGCCGACCCCGATGGCCTTGTTCGAGCACGTGAGGATGTTCTTGCGATGGCCCGTGCTCTTCATCCAGGCCGAGACGACCGCCCGGGCCGTGGTCTGACCGGCCGCGATGTTCTCGGCGGACCCGTAGGTGTAGCCCTGCGCGCGCATCCGCTGCCAGGGCGAGCGGCCGTTGCGCGAGGTGTGGCTGAAGTAGCTGTACTTCGCCATGTCGGCGCTGTGCCCCTTGGCTGCGCGAGTGAGCGCCGGGCTGACCCGGAACGGCGCGCACCTGGCCTTCTTGCGCTCGGCGTTGACCAGGGTGATGACCTGCTTGGCCAGCTCAGTGGTGGTGGCAGCACTCGCGGTCGGGGCGGTTGCCAGCGCCAGGGGGGCAGCCACGGCCACGCAGACGGCGGCGCGGGCCAGGGAGCGGCGCAGGGGGGAGTGCGACATGGGGCGACCTTCGGTCAGGGGCGAGAGGGCACGGCTCACCGTACGAGGCCCCTCTCGCCGGGCGGGCGACAACGCTGCCGGGGTCATCGGCTGCCGAAGTCCTGGGTCCAGTAGATGCCGTAGTCCCCGCCCTTGCCGGAGCCGACCCCGAGCGCCTTGTTGGTGCAGTTCAGGATGTTGGTGCGGTGTCCGGGGCTGTTCATCCACGCGACCATGACCGTGGCGGGCGTGCTGAAGCCGGCCGCGATGTTCTCGGCCGAACCGTAGGTGTAGCCCTGCGCCCGAATGCGGTCCCAGGGAGTGCGGCCGTCGAGCGAGGTGTGGCTGAAGTAGTTCTGCCGCGCCATGTCCTCGCTGTGCAGCCGGGCAGCGGTGGCCAGCCGAGCCTCCCACCGGACAGCGGAGCAGCCGACCCGGGCCCGTTCGACGTTGACCAGGCGCAGTACCTCGAGGGCGGCCAGGTCGGCCGCCGTCCCCCGCACCGGGGTGGGGCGGGGGGCCTTGCGCGACCACACACCGGTGACGGTGCGGTGGGTCAGGGTGGTCGTCGGTCTGACCGTCCGGCCGGAGGTGCCCGGCGTCGGCAGCGCGCTCGCGGGTGCCGCGGTCGTGGCGGTCAGGACCAGGGCGAGGCCGCCCACCACGGCGGCGGCAAGCGTTCGTGGCCCACCCAGGCCTGCTCGACGGGTTGGTCGGGACTGACGGGTGCGGCCGGTTGAGGAAGTCATGGCGGTGCCTCTTAAGCGATCGAAGAAGCCCCTGCACCATCCATTGTAGGCGACGGTGCAGGGGCTCCCCCGGCGAGCGGCGAGATCGCTCTGGGCCCGCTCTCAGAATCGGTCGAGTGATTTCTTGCCCCAGGCCTTCTTCGCGGCCAGCCGCACGACGTCACGGCGGCGCCGGCCATCGACCTTGTTGGGCAGCGCGAGCTGGACGACCTTCCAGTAGACCGACGCGGCCTGCTTGCCGAGGCTGCCGGTGACGTAGGGCAGGTCGTGGCGCTCCATGAGGTCGCGGATGCGCGGGGCGATCTCGCCGTAGCGGTTGCTCGGCATGTCCGGGAAGAGGTGGTGCTCGATCTGGTGGCTGAGGTTGCCGGACATCACGTGCATGGCCTTGGAGCCGCTGATGTTGCCCGAACCGAGCATCTGCCGCACGTACCAGTCACCACGGGTCTCGCCCTCGATCGAGGTCTTCTCGAAGGTCTCGATTCCGGGCGGGAAGTGGCCGCAGATGATGATGGTGTTGGTCCACAGGTTGCGCACGAGGTTGGCGACGACGTTGGCCGTGAGCGTGGTGCGGGCCGAGCCGGTCGGCACCGACAGCACGGGGTGCACGAGGTAGTCCTTGGTGGCCTGGCGCCGAATCTTCGCGCCGACCTCCTTGGCGTTGCTGCGGAACGTGGCCTTCTCCTGCTCCGACATCCGGTTCTTCTTCGCGAGGTACCCGCCGAGTTCGAGGTCGTAGGCCGCGATGGAGTACTCGAAGAGCAGCGCGTTGCCCACGTGCCAGATCGGCTGGAACAGGAAGAACAGGCTCCACCGCTGGTCCTCGTCGACGCGAAGGATGCCGTAGCCGAGGTCGTTGTCGCGGCCGAGCACGTTGGTGAAGGTGTGGTGGATCTCGTTGTGGCTGTGCTTCCACTGCGAGCTGGGGCTGGCGTTGTCCCACTCCCACGCGGTCGAGTGGATCTTCGGGTCGCGCATCCAGTCCCACTGGCCGTGCATGACGTTGTGGCCGATCTCCATGTTCTCGAGGATCTTGGCCACCGACAGGCCGGCGGTGCCGAGCCACCAGGCCGGGCGCACACCCTTGACCTTGACGTTGGAGAAGAGCAGTACGGCGCGGCTGCCCACCTCGAGGTAGCGCTGGACCTTGATGACCTTGCGGATGTAGGCGGCGTCACGGGCGCCGCGGCTGTCCATGACCTCCTTGCGCAGGGCGTCGAGCTCGTGGCCGATGCCCTCGATCTGCTCGGGGGTGAGGTGCGCGGCCGGGTCGGGGCGGCCGGACTTCCGCAGGGCGGGGCGCGGCGGGCGCGGCGTCGTGCTCGTGACGGACAGTCGGGGGTTGATGCCGTGCGGCGTGGTCGACGCGTGCGTCGGTGCCACGCGGTGCGGCGCGGTGGGGGAGATCGTGCGGCGCTCGGGGGCCAGGGTCATTGCGGTGGTCCTTCCGGTTCTCGCGGCGGTGGTCTGGAGGTTCGGGGTGTCTAGAGCTCGATGTCGCAGGAACCCGCGACGGCGTTGATGCAGGTCTGCACGGGCAGCTCGTCACCGGGTTCGACGACGGTGATGTCACCGGTGCGCAGGTCGCGTACGGCGCCCTGACGCATGGTGACGACGCAGCCGAAGCAGATGCCCATGCGGCATCCGCTCGGCATGAGCACGCCGGCCTCTTCGCCGGCGTCGAGGATGGGGGTGCCGCCGTCGGCGTCGACGGTGAGGTCGCTGTTCAGGAAGGTGATCTCCCCGCCCTCGCCGGGCTCGATGACGGTTGGGCGGAAGCGCTCGGCGTGCAGGCGGTCAGCTGCGCCGGCCGCCGCCCAGTGGGCCTCGGCCGCGTCGAGCAGGCCGGTCGGTCCGCAGGTCCAGGTCTCGCGTTCGCGCCAGTCGGGCACGACGGAGTCGAGCCGGGCGAGGTCGAGGATGCCGTGCTCGTCGTCGAGGTTGAGGGTGAGCGAGAGGCGACCGCCGGCGGCATACCCCTGCAGCTCGGCGGCGAACATGACGTCGGACGCGGTGGGCGCGCAGTGCACCTGGGCCACGTCGGCCAGCTCACCGAGGGAGTTGCGCAGCATCCCCATGACGGGGGTGATGCCGCTGCCGGCGGTGAGGAAGAGGACCTTGGCGGGGGCCGGGCTCGGCAGGGTGAAGTCACCGGTGGCCTGGTCGAGCATGACGAGGGTGCCGGGGCGCGCCTCGCGCACGAGGTGGGTCGAGACCTTGCCGTCGGGGATCGCCTTGGTCGTGATGGCGATGCAGCCCGCCGGGATGCCGGCCGCGGCCGTGCCGTCTGCGCGGTGGGTCAGGCTGTAGGCGCGCCAGTAGCGCACGCCGTCGATGTCGATGCCGATCCGGATGTACTGGCCCGGCACGTGGCCGAGCCAGCCGCGACCGGGGCGGATGACGACCGTGACGGCATCCGCGGTCTCCGGCCGGACCGCGACGATGCGGCCGCGCAGGTCGGCGCCGGAGCGCAGCGGGTCGATGAGGTCGAGGTAGTCGCTGGGGACCAGCGGGGTGGCCAGGGCTTCGGCCACCTTGCGGGCGCCACGCAGGACGCCCCCGAGAGGACCGGGGGCGTGGGCTCCGACACGGGGGCGTGACGGCGCCGCCGGCGGGTGCACGGCGGGTGGGGACGGTCGGGTGACGGTGGATGCGCTCACATACGCCAGCGTAACCTACGCGAACGTAACTTACGAAACCGTAACCAAGCCTGCCCTTGGCTCGGGGGCTGCTGTACCCACATCGACCATTAGGTCACTTGGGGTACGGGGGGGCGTACCCACATCGACCAATAGGTCACTCGGGGGTACGGGGGGCGTACCCACATCGACCAATAGGTCACTTGGGGTACGGGGGTTCGGCGACCGGCTCAGTGGTCCCCGGCCATCAGGCGGCCGATCTCGGTGCGGTCGGCGCCGCGCCCCGGCATCTCGGCCACGACCTTGCCGCCGTGCACGACCGCGATCCGGTCCGACAGCGACAGGATCTCGTCGAGCTCGGCCGAGACCAGCAGCACCGCGGCACCGGCGTCGCGGGCATCGACGATGCGGCGGTGGATGAACTCGATCGACCCCACGTCGACGCCGCGCGTGGGCTGCGCCGCCATGAGCAGCCGCGGCCGGAACGACATCTCGCGGGCGACGACGACCTTCTGCTTGTTGCCACCGGAGAGGGACCCCGAGCTCTGGTGCACGCTCGAGGAGCGGATGTCGAACTCGGTGCGCACCCTTTCGGCGTTCTCGACGACCGCGGCGAACTGCCGCACCCCGTTGCGGGCGAAGGGCGCCTGGTCGAACTCGTTGATCACCAGGTTGTCGGCGATCGAGTAGGCGGCGACCAAGCCGTGCTTCTCGCGGTCCTCGGGGATGTGGCCGACGCCCGCGTGGTGGGTCTGGTGCGGGTTGGCCTTGGTGAGGTCGAGGTCGCCGAGCGTCATCTGGCCCGACACGACCTTGCGCATCCCGGCGAGGGCCTCGACCAGCTCACGCTGCCCGTTGCCCTCGACCCCGGCCACGCCGACGATCTCCCCGGCTCGCACCTCGAGCGAGAACCCGTTGACGGCCCCGAGGTCGCGGTCGTCCTTGACGTGCAGGTCGGTGATCGTGAGCACCGTCTCGGCAGGGGTCGCGTCGGCCTTGTCGATGGAGAGCACGACCTCACGGCCGACCATCAAGGTGGCCAGCTTGCGCGCGTCGGTCTCGGCCGTCTCGACCTCACCGACGACGGCGCCCTGGCGCAGCACGTAGACCCGGTCGGAGACCGCGAGCACCTCGCGCAGCTTGTGCGTGATGAAGACGATCGACGTGCCCGAGGCCGCGAGCTCCTTCATGACACCGAGCAGCTCGTCGGTCTCCTGCGGCGTCAGCACCGCGGTCGGCTCGTCGAGGATGAGCAGGTCGACCTTGCGCGAGAGCGCCTTGAGGATCTCGACCCGCTGCTGGGTGCCGACCGGCAGGTCCTCGACCTCGGTGTCGGGGTCGACGGGCAGCCCGTGCTTGGCCGACAGGGTGCGCACCATCGCGCGCGCGCTAGTGATGTCGAGGCGCCCACCCGCCTTGGTCGGCTCGTGCCCGAGCGCCATGTTCTCGGCGACCGTCATGACCGGCACGAGCTGGAAGTGCTGGTGCACCATGCCGATGCCGCGCGCGATGGCGTCGCGCGGGTCCTTGATCGGGGTGGCGTCGCCGCGCACGCTCACCGTGCCCGTGTCGGGCGTGATCAGCCCGAAGATCTGGTTGACCAGGGTCGACTTGCCGGCACCGTTCTCGCCGAGCAGCGCCACGATCTCGCCGCGGCGCACGTACATGCTGATGTCGATGTTGGCCTTGACGCTGCCGAAGCTCTTGGACAGGCCGTCGATGGCGAGCAGCACCTCGCCCACGTTGCCCTCACCGAAACCGGACTTCTCCGGTGGCAGCTCGAGCACGGCATCCGTCGTGGCGATGGCCTCGAGGTGCTCGGGTGCGGTGTCGGTGGGGACGGGCGTCGGGTCGTACTCGGGTACCTCGGTCATCACTCGTCTCCCTTGACGTACGGCTGTCCGACGGCGCCCGGCGCTCTCACCCGGCCGGCCGCGACCGCCAGGACGATGATCGTCACGACGAACGGCAGGGTTCCGGTGAGCTGCGGCGGGACGTCGATGTTGCCGCTCTGCTGCAGCTGTGAGGCGACCGCGTTGATGAACCCGAAGAAGATGGCCATGGCGAGAGCGCGCAGCGGCCGCCAGGCGCCCATGATCATGATCGCCAGCGCCAGGAAGCCACGGCCGGCGACCATGTTCCGCTCGAACGAGCTGGACGCGTCCATCGAGAGGTAGATGCCGGCGCACCCTGCGAGCGAGCCCGCGAGGGTGACGTTGATGAGCCGCAGCCGCTCGACGTTGATGCCGGCGGTGTCGGCCGCCGAGGGGTACTCACCGACCGAGCGGGTGCGCAGCCCCCACCGGGTGTGGAACAGGCCGAAGTGCACGAACAGCGCGGCGAGGATGGCCAGCGTCGCGAAGATGCTCGTCCCGGTGAAGAAGACCTCACCGAACAGCGGAATTCTCGACAACGGCCAGATGTCGAAGCTCGGCATCAGCCCCGGCAGCAGCTTGCCCGGCTTGTAGTAGAACGACGTGATGCCGGTCGCGATGATGTTCAGCACGACACCGGCGATGATCTGGTCCATCCGCCACTTCACGGTGGTCCAGGCAAGGAACCCGCCGAGGATCAACCCGCTGCCGACACCGGCCAGCACCCCGACGATCAGCGACCCGCTGTAGGCCGCCGCGAAGAAGCCGGCGAACGCCGCGACGAGCATCTGCCCCTCGATGCCGATGTTGACCACACCGGAACGCTCACCGATGACGCCGACGAGTGCGGCGAGAACGAGCGGGATGGCGTAGCCCCACGCCGAGGTGTACATGCTCGGGGCGATGTCGTGCTTGGCGTAGTAGAAGACGTAGGCCGCGACGAGCACGACCACCGTGACGATCAGGGTCGTCCGGTTCTTGGCGATCCAGGCGGTGGTCACGTCAGTTACCCCAGCTCGTCGACGCGGCACTGACCTTGTCGGCGCGGCTGCGGAAGATCCACTTGCCGAGCACGGGGATCGACACCATGAGCAGGATGGTCGCGAGGAGCACGTCGACCACCTCCGGTGCGATGCCGGTCTCGAACTGCAGGCCGGCCGCACCCGTGCGCAGGATGCCGACGAGGAGCGCCGCGGGGATCGTCGCCAGCGGGTTGGCCCGGGCGAGCAGGGCGATGGTGATGCCGTCGAAGCCGAGCGTGCCGCCGATGGCCGGCTCGAACCGGTGCAACGTGCCCAGGGCCTCGAGGGCACCCGCCAGGCCGGCGAGGCCTCCGCCGAAGACCATCGACAGGGTGACTATCCGCTTGATGTCGATGCCGGCGTAGCGGGCTGCGTGCTTGTTGGCACCCACCGTGTTGAACCGGAAGCCCAAGGTGCTGCGCGACAGCATCCACCAGCAGGCGACGGCGAGAAGGACGGCGATGACGAAGCCGATCGGGATCTTCGCGACCGCGCCCACCTGCGCGGAGTCCGGGATCAGCTCGGTCTGCGGGATGCCGCTGGTCTTCGAGCTCTCCGCCTGCAGTGGGCCGGTGACCAGCCACCACGTGACGCCCGCGGCGATGTAGTTGAGCATGATCGTCGTGATGACCTCGTGGACCCCGCGGGTGGCCTTCAGCACACCGGCGACGAAGCCGACGAGCGCACCGGCGGCGACGCCCGCCACCATGCCGAGCACCGCACCGAGGATGCCGTAGCCGCCCGCCGCGTAGGCGACCCAGGCGCCGAACATCGCACCGAAGATCAGCTGGCCCTGGCCACCGATGTTGAACAGGCCCACCCGAAGCGGCAGCACGACGGCCAGGCCGGTGAGCACCAGCGGCGCGGTCTTCTGCAGGGTGCGGGTCAGCCCGCCCGGCACGAACAGCGACTGCTTGATCAAGGTCTCGTACGCATACAGGGGAGCCACGCCCTGCAGCCGGATCAGCACCGCGCCGACGACCAGGGCGATGACCAGCGCGACGATGATGACCACACCGCTCTGGTGGGTGAGCAGGAACGCCAACGGTTGCCGGTCGGGTTGACGATCGCCCGACGGTGACCCCTCGGATGGCGGTGGCGCGGCGGCCTGCTCGGCCACCGTGGGTGTGTCGGACATGTGACTCCAATGTCGATCGGTGCCCACAGTGTTGCGTGTCGCGCCCCCGAGGCAAAGGGTCTGCGAAGACACGGTGCCGACGTGCTGGGGGCGGGCACCCGGTGGGTGCCCGCCCCCAGCGTCGAACAGGGCAGGGGTCACGCGCAGGCGTGGCCCGAGGTCACTTGCGTCAGAGGGTCACGCCGGTCTGCAGCGTGCCGGCCTCCATCTGCTTGACGACCTCGTCGACCTTGGCCTTGACCTCGGCCGGGACGACCGAGTCGAAGTCGTGGAACGGCGCGAGCCCGGCCTTGCCGAGGGTCTGCAGCTCGGTGAAGTCGCCGGCCTTGGCCTTGACGGCGGTGTCGGTGACGCCCTCGGTGATGAGCTTCATCGCCGAGGTGACCAGGCACGGCTGGGCGGCGGGGACGGTGCCCCACTGGTCGGTGTCGACCCCGATGCAGAACTTGTCGGTGCCCGCACCGGCCGCCTTCGCGACTTCCTGGAGCGCGCCGTTACCGGTGTTGCCACCGGCGCCGAAGATGATGTCCGCACCCTGGGCGAGCTGCTTCTTGGCCTCGCCGGCACCCCACACCGGGTCGTTGAACGCGTTGTCGGCGGCGGGGTGGTAGACGGTGGCCACGGTGACCTTCGGGTTGGAGGCCTTGGCGCCCGCCTCGAAGCCCTTCGCGAACTTCTGCACCGGCGGGATCTCGAGGCCGAGTACCTGGCCGAGCTTGTTGGTCTTGGTCATCAGGCCCGCGAGGTAGCCGGCGCCGTAGCCCGCCTGGTCCTCGGGGAAGATGAGCCCGGTGATGTTCTTCTCGGTGACCTTGGTGGCGTCGTAGCCCTGGTCGACGCCGATGAAGCGCGTCGTGGGGTTGGCCTTGGCCGCCGCAGTGGTGGCGTCCGTCATGAGGAAGCCGACCGTGACGATCGTGTCGTACTTCTTGTTGGTGAACTGCGCCATGTTCGCCGCGTAGTCCTTGGCGTCCTGGGTCTCGATGTACTTGTAGAAGGCGCTCGTCTCCTTGGCCGCGCCCTGCGCACCCTCGTGGGCGGACTGGTTGAACGACTTGTCGTCGACCTTGCCGGTGTCGGTGACCAGGCCGATGCAGTAGACGTCGGCGGAGGCGCAGTTGGAGTCATCCGCGGGCGCACCTGCCGCAGTCGAGCCGGTGGCGGCGGGGGTGTCGGAGCTGCCGGTGCTGCCGCCGCAGCCCGCAAGGGCGAGGGCGAGCGCCGCAGGCACAACGACCAGGTAACGCGTGGACTTCATGAAGGTTCTCCTTGGAGATCGGGTCAGACATGCAGATGCTATGGCCTCGGGTGTGTCGCACGAACGGCTCCCCGATTGTCGTTGCCGGGTCGTTACCTCGCTAGAGGGCGGGGGTGACGAGAAGCACGTCCCTGCACTGGCGAGGGTCACCAACCGGCGGTGGCCGACCATCCCGCGTCGATGGTGACGGTGGTGCCGGTGATTCCTGATGCGGCGGGTGAGGCCAGGAACGCGATGGTCGCGGCCACCTCGCGGGCGGTCACCGGCCGTCCCAGCGCCGAGGCCTTGCGGTACCTCGCCACCCCCTCGGGCCACGCCTGCTCCAGGCCGTCACGGTCGACGAGCCCGGGCGCCACCGCCACCACCCGGATGCCGCGCGCCCCCAGCTCGGCTGCCGCAGCGGCGGTGAGGTGGTGCAGCGCAGCCTTGGCGACGGCATACGGCGTGTGGGTGGGGGTGGGCCGCAGCCCCTCGATCGAGCCGACCACCACGACGACCCCGCCCGCACCCAGGCGGGCCGCCGCCCGGTGCAGCAGGGCAGTGGTCGGCCGCAGGCCCGCGCGGTGGATGCCGTCCCAGGCGGCGGTGTCGAGGTCGGCCCACTCGACGTGCGTCTGCGGGAACGCGTTGAGCACGACCACATCGGGCGAGCCGACGGCCCCGGCGCAGTGGTCGAGGAGGGCATCGCACGCGGCATCCAGCGCGGCGGCGTCGGCGACGTCGAGGTCGGCGTGCAGGGCTGCGGCACGGCATCCGATGGACTCCACGTCGGCGACCGCGGCCGCGGCTCCCGCGGGGTCACTGCGGTAGTGCACCCCGACATCGTGGCCGGCCTCGGCGAGCACAAGGGTGACGACCCGGCCCAGCCCACCGCTCGCACCGGTGACGAGGGCGGTCACCGCATCCGCCCGATCGGCTCGTCGCGGGTCAGGGCGGCGATCTGGGCGGCGTGGGACGGGTAGCCGGCGATGAGCGTCTCGCGGTCGCCGAGCTCGAAGTGCTCGGGCCGGAAGGCCGGGGAGCACCAGCACGACAGCAGGGTCCACTCGCCCAGGGTGGAGGCGCCCATCCACGTGCCGCGCTGCACGAGGAACTGGCTGCTCGCCGGCCCGACGTGGTCGAGCACTCCGGAGCCGCCCGGGCGCAGCCGGAGCAGGGCGGCGGGCGCCCCGCCGAGCCACTGCCACCCCTCGTCGACACTCAGCCGGTGCATCGCCGAGAACCCCTCGGGCCGGTCGGTGAGCAGCACGGTGATGGCGTTCAGTCCCTGGGTGCGTGGGCCCGCGACGAACCAGGCGCCCTCCTGCGGGATGGGCTGCATGCGCAGGCGCGCGACGACCTGCTCCGCGGTCTCGGAGGTCACCGTGCCCCCGCCGCCGCGCGGGCCACCTCGCCGCGCGCGCGGGCGCGGGCCAGGAGGCCGGGGGTGTCGAGCAGGGTGCTGCGCCGGTCGCGCACCACCGGGCGGCCGTCGACGAGCACGTCGGTGACGTCGCCGCGCCCGGCCGCGAACACCAGCAGGGCCGCGACGTCGTGCACGGGGGTCAGATGGGGTGCCGCCAGGTCGACGAGCACGAGGTCGGCGCGCTTGCCGACCTCCACCGACCCGACCAGGTCGCCCAGGCCCAGGGCGCGGGCCCCCTCGATCGTCGCGGCCCGAAGCACCTCGGTCGCGCTCGCCACGTCGGGGCGTTCACTGGTGAGCCGGGCGAGCAGGGCCGCCTGGCGCATCGCCTGCCACATGTCGAGGTCGTTGGAGCTCGAGCACCCGTCGGTGCCGATGCCGATTCGGATACCGCTGTCCCGCAGCTCCTCCCAGTGCAGGGCGCCACTTGCGAGCTTGAGGTTCGACCCCGGGCAGTGGCCGATCGCTCCGCCGGCGGCGGTGAGCAGGTCGCGGTCGCCATCGCTCAGGTGCACACCGTGGCCGAGAACGATCGGCAGGTCGGGCTCGAGCCACCCGGCGCGCGCGAGCAGCTCGGTGGGGGTGGCGTCGTACCGCTCGCGGATGCCGGCGTTCTCAGCCGCGGTCTCCGAGACGTGGGTCGTGAGCACCCCGGCGCGGGGGGTGTCGGTGAGCACCTCGCGCAGGGCCATGACGACCTCGGTGAGCCCCGCGGGGGAGCAGGTGTACGTGGCGTGCGGCATCGCGGCGACGGGGACGTGCGGACCGCCGATCTCGTCGAGCAGGGCGGGCCAGGCCCGCAGGTCCGCCAGGCGCTGCGGCCAGTCGAGGCCGTCGGGGCCGGGGCCGTCGAAGAACACCGGGCCGATGACGTGCCGGCTGCCCGCGGCCACGGCGCCGCGGTGGGTCGCCTCGTGGTGGAAGTACATGTCGAGCTGCGTGGTGCACCCGCCGAGCAGGCTCTCCAGCGCGCCGAGCGTGGCGCCGAGCTGGACGGTCTCCTCGTCCATCACCGCCGCCTCGGCGGCCCAGAGGTGCTCGAGGAAGCCCTGGAGGTCGAGGTTCTCCGCCAGGCCGCGCAGCAGGGTCATCGGCAGGTGGGTGTGCAGGTTGACCAGACCCGGCATCAGCAGCTTGCCGCGCGCGTCGATCGTGAGCTCGTCGGTCAGCGCCTGGTCCGTGGTCACCTCCGCCGCTCCGCCGGAGGGACCGCGCGGCCGCAGACCATCCGCGCCCACTCGCGGGCGCTCGCGGGCGCTCCCGCCAGTCCCAGCCAGCGACCGCGCGGCCGCCTCCGGCTCCTCGGCTGCGCTGTCGGTGCCAGACCCAGCCAGCGGCCGCAGCGACGAACCGGACTGCGCCGTCTGCTCAACCTCCGTGGTCCGGTTCGTGCCTCGCTCGCCACCCACGGATTTTCCGGCGGCGCTGTCGGCACCAGGCCCAGCCAACGGCCTCGTCAACGATTCCCGCTCCGGCGCCGGCTCAGGTCTCGCGGTCGCCGTGGTGCTGTCGTGCGGCTCTGCCGGTTCGATGGCGGTGATGATGCCGTTCTCGATGGTGATGGTCTGGTTGGTGAGGATGCGGTCGGTGTCGTCGACCGTGACGACGTAGGTGGCGTTCACGATGTGGATGCGGCTCATTCGGCGGTCTCGTCGGCATCGGCCGTCTTGTCGGGATCGGGATCGGGATCGGGATCGGGGTCGGGGTCGGGGAAGGTCGCGCGGGTGTGCACCAGCTCGTCGAGGATGGCGAGCACCTTGGTGGCGCTGGTCGCGAGCACCGAGCTGATCTCCTCCATGGTGATCGGTTCGGTGGTGTCGCCGACGCCCGAGGCG